>NZ_VCKY01000161.1 GCF_005889735.1 Nonomuraea turkmeniaca | reverse complement strand
CCCCCGGCCCCGGCCCGGCCTGGGGCGCGCCGCACGGCGGCGGCCACCACTACGGCCACCACCGGCAGCGCAGCTGGGTGGGCATGCTCTTCTCGAGCTGATCTGACCTGGTCTGACCTGGTCTGACCGGTGAGGGCCACGCACCCGGCGGGTGCGCGGCCCTCACGTCTGGCCGGCCAGCCCTCAGCCGGGGAACAGGTCTCAGCCCGGGAAGTCGTCCGGGTCCACGGGCGCGGTGCGGGCGTTGCCGCCGGAGATGGCGTGCAGCGTGATCCGCCAGTCGTGCCAGCGGATCTGCGTGGCGGTGAAGGTCGTCTTGAACGTCACCGACTTCTGGAATCGCTCGAAGCTGCACTCGCGGGTGAACGCCTTGCCCTTGCCGTCCCAGTCCACGCCGTGGGTGAAGAAGATCTTGTAGTTGCCGTCACGCACGCCCCGGACCTTGAACTTCGCCTTCTTGCGCACGTACACGCTGAACGCCTTGCTGCTCCCCCGCATGACGGTGACCACGGCGTCGCGCGAGGCGCCGTTGTCGATCTCCAGTGAGCTGCGGCCGTTGAGCGCGCTGCCCCTGCGGACGAACGAGCCGTTGCTCAACCGCCTGGTCTGCTTGCGCCCGGCCTTCACGTCCACGATGTCCGCCGGGTAGTCGCCGGCGCTCTGCAGGGCCTCGCCGGCCTCGTCCAGGGCGGCCAGCTTGTCGTCGAGGTCGATGAGCACGGCCGAGGACGTGCACAGGTCCCTGGCGCCGACCTTGCCCTCCGTGTCCCCCAGTTCGGTGGCGAAGTCCCGCAGGCTGGTCACGTACGCGTCGTGCTGGGCGCGTACGGCGTCGGGCGGGGCGAGCGCGGCCAGCGCCTCGGCGGCCCCGCTCAGCGCCTCCTCGGCCCGGGTCACCCGCTGGTCCAGCGCCTTGACCCCACGCGCGCCCGTCAGGCCGCTGATCGCGGCGGTCATGGACTTGTGCCTGCTGTCGAGCTCCGCCTTGTACGCCTCGGGTGTGAGCGCCGGCCGGCTCGGGCTGCCGGTGGGCGTGCCGCCACCGTTGAGCCCGGCGCCGCCCTGCCCGCCGGCGACGCCGCTGACCCTCGGTTCGCCACCTTCCGGTGTCTGCACGGAAGGAGAACACGCGCTGAGCGTGAGTGTCGCTAAAGCCAGAACGCACGAGATCAACCGGGGTGAAGCCACCTGCCACACTATCGCCCGGTTGCTCCCTACCCGTCAATCACGATTCCGTGAGGCCCTCCTCCCTGTCCTGCCGCAGCCGGCGGGTGATGCCGATCGTCTCCAGGAACGGCATGTCGTGGCTGGCCACGATGAGCGCGCCCCGGTACGCGGACAGCGCCTGCGCCAGCTGGCGGACGCTCGGCATGTCCAGGTTGTTGGTCGGCTCGTCCAGGAGGAGCAACTGCGGGGGCGGCTCGGCCGACAGGAGCGCGGCGAGGGTGGCGCGGAAACGTTCGCCGCCTGACAGCGTGCCGACAGCCTGGTTGACGCGCTCACCCCTGAACAGGAAGCGCGCCAGGCGGGCGCGTACCTCGTTGACGGAGGCGGACGGCGCCACGGAGCGGGCGTTGTCCATGATGCTCAGCGTGTCGTCGAGCAGGTCGAGCCGCTGCGGCAGGTAGCCGACAGGCACGTGGGCGGCGCCGTGCTCGAGGATCCGCCTGAGCAGGGTCGTCTTGCCGGAGCCGTTCGGCCCGAACAGCGCGATCCGCTCGGGCCCGCGGATGACCAGCCTCTCCAGCACGATCGCCCGCGCCTCCGGCTCGTCCTCGGGACCGGCCGCGCCGGGAGTGGAGTCCGGCGACGCAGGCTGGCGGGCCGGGGTTGGGGGGAGCGGGAGGGTGAGGACCGTGCGGCCGGCCGGGACCTCGGTGCCCGGCAGCTGGATGCGGATCTCCGCGTCGCCGCGGACGGCCTGCTCGGCCTCACTCAGCCGCTCCCGGGCCTCCTCCAGCTTCTCCCCGTGCAGAGCGCGCTGCTTGCCCGCGGTCACCTGGGCCTTCCGCTTGAGCCCGTTCGCGACGATCTTCGGCGCCTTGTTGTTGGCTGCCGCCTTCTTGCCGGCCCGGATGTTCCTGTCGATCCTGATCCGAGCCTCGACCAGCTCACGCTGCTGCCGCCGCACCTCTCCCTCGGCGGTCCGCACGGTACGCAGCGCGGCCTCCTGCTCGGCCGCGACCTGCTCCTCGTAGTCGGCGAGGTTGCCGCCGTACATGCGCACGACGCCCTCGCGCAGCTCGGCGACCTGGTCGACGAGCTCGAGCAGGGTACGGTCGTGGCTGACCACCACCAGCACGCCCGTCCAGGCGGACACGGCGGCGTAGAGCCGCTCGCGGGCGTCGAGGTCGAGGTTGTTGGTGGGCTCGTCGAGCAGCAGCACGTCGGGCCGCCTCAGCAGCTGGGCGGCGAGCGCGACCATGATGGTCTCGCCGCCGGACAGCGTGCCGACGGTGCGGTCCAGCCCGATGCCGGCCAGGCCGAGCCGGTCGAGCTCGGCCCGCGCTCGCTCCTCGACGTCCCAGTCGTCCCCGATCGCGGTGAAGTGCTCTTCGGCGACGTCGCCGCTCTCGATGGCGTGCAGCGCGGCCCGTTTCCCGCTGATCTCCAGCAGGTCGGAGACGGTACGGGCGGCCGCGAGCGGCACGTTCTGCGGCAGGTATCCCACGAGGCCGGACACGGACACCGACCCGGACCGCGGGACCAGCTCCCGAGCGATGATCTTCAACAGGGTCGACTTGCCCGACCCGTTGACCCCGATGAGCCCGGTCCGGCCGGCCGGGAAGGCGGCGTCGAGCCCGTCGAGGACCTTGGTGCCGTCCGGCCAGCCGAAGGAGACGTGGTCGACGACAATAGAAAAAGACATAAAGGCGGCTCCCATCACAAAACCCGAAATTTCGTGACTTGGCGGGAAACACCGCAGATGCGCGCAACGCACAAGGACTCGTGAAGTCCACGACAGAGGCCGAAGAGGTCGCCAGAGGTCCAGGTGTGCGCGCAATGCCCACGACAGGGCGGAACGGCGCGGTGCCCGCAACCTCAGATCCTCAAAACAACTGCCCTCACGGGTCGGGGATAAGACGCTCACCAGCGTATGCGACACCCGATCATCCGGCAACCTGGCGTGCCCGGTGCGCCGCCACGTTGACCCGGTTCGCGCAGGCCGGCGAGCAGAACCGACGCCGCCCGTTACGCGAGGTGTCGACGTAGACGATCTCGCACCCTTCCCGGTCGCACCGCCCCAGCCTGCCGCCGCCCGCGAACGACATGCACATGGCCAGCCCGCCGGCGGTGGTGTCCTTGGCCCTGGACACGATGTCGGCGTCCGGCGAGTAGAAGTGCAGGTGGGGTTCCCGGCCGTCGTGGGCGCTGACGTACGGCTTCGACGCCGTGACGTCGAGCAGGTCGTTGATCAGCTTGATCTGGACGTCCTGGTCGGCCTCGCCGAACACCGGATCGAGCAGACGCGCCCACGCCCGCAGCTCCGCGGCCTGCTCGGCCGTGACGGCGGCGCGCAGGAGCCGGTGCTCGGTCAGCATCGCCTCGACCGCGGGCGGGCCGAAGTCGGTCGCGTTGACCAGCGCTGCCGCGAGCGCCGCCCCGTTGCCTCCGTAAGCATTGAAATGCATAAGGCCATTACAGCATGCTGGGA
This sequence comes from Nonomuraea turkmeniaca, assembly GCF_005889735.1. Lineage (GTDB taxonomy): Bacteria > Actinomycetota > Actinomycetes > Streptosporangiales > Streptosporangiaceae > Nonomuraea > Nonomuraea turkmeniaca. Next base: position 20,020 of record NZ_VCKY01000161.1, on the reverse strand, counting down.
GCATGCACTCCGGACATCTGCACGATCCCCTCGCCCTGACCGTCACCTCTTCGCACCGCACCTCCGAGGGCGTGGTCTCCTACCTGCGCTGCGCCTGCGGCGCGTGGGAGGTGCGCACCCCCGCGACAGTCGCGACGATCCGGCCCCGCAGGTTCCCGGCCATCGACTGAGACGGTCTTGTCGTCCTAAAGTCTGGTCAACACTTTCAGGAGGCCAGGCATGTCCAGCATTCCCGCCCTGCTCCGTGACCGGATCGCGGCCACCCCAGACGCCGAGGCGTACCGAGTGCCCACCGCCGGCGGCTGGGAGTCCATTTCGTGGCGGGAGGTGGGCGAGCGGGTCCGCGGCCTGGCTCTGGGGCTGGCGAAACTGGGCGCCGGGCCAGGCCGGCGCGTGTCCATCCTCTGCTCGACCCGGCTCGAATGGATCCTCACCGACCTGGCCGTGCTCGCGACGGGCGCGGCCACGACCACGATCTACCCGTCCAACACGGCCGCCGAGTCGGCCTTCGTCATCACCGACTCCGGCAGCACGATCGTCATCGCCGAGAACGACGACCAGGTCGCCAAGCTCAGGTCCGTGCAGAAGGAGCTGCCCGACGTCACGCACGTGGTGGTCATCGACGGCTCCGCGAGCGACGACGGCTGGGTGGTCACACTCGACTCGGTACGCGCCGAGGACGGCGACTACGACGCGATGGTGGACGCCATCGCGCAGGACGACCTCGCCACGCTCATCTACACCTCCGGCACCACCGGCCGGCCCAAGGGCGTGGAGCTGACCCACGACAACTGGCTCTACACCGGCGACGCGGTGGCCAGGCTCAACCTGATCTCCCCGGACGACCTGCACTTCCTGTGGCTGCCGCTGTCGCACTCGTTCGGCAAGCTGCTCGAGGTCGTGATGATCCACATCGGGGTGCCGACGGCCATCGACGGCCGCCTCGACAAGATCGCCGAGAACCTCGGCGTGGTCAAACCGACGATCATGGCGGCCGCGCCGCGGATCTTCGAGAAGATCCACAACACGGTGACCGCCACGGTGCGGCGCGAGGGCGGCGCCAAGCTGAAGATCTTCACCTGGGCGCGCGCGACCGGCATCAGGGTCGCCAGGGCCCGCCAGGCCGGCGCCACCATCCCGCTCACCACGCGCGTCGAGTACGCCCTGGCGGACCGCCTGGTCTTCGCCAAGCTCCGCGACCGGTTCGGCGGCCGGATCCGCTACTTCATCTCCGGCGCCGCCCCGCTGTCCATGGAGATGGCGGAGTTCTTCGACGCGGCCGGCCTGACCATCCTGGAGGGCTACGGTCTCACCGAGTCGTCGGCGGGCAGCTTCCTCAACCGGCCGGAGTCGGCGAAGTTCGGCACGGTCGGCCCGCCGCTGCCGGGCACCGAGGTCCGCATCGCCGACGACGGCGAGGTCCTCATCGGCGGGCGCGGCATCATGCGCGGCTACCACGGCCTGACGCAGGAGACCTCCGAGGCGCTTGAGGACGGCTGGCTGCACACGGGCGACATCGGCGAGCTGGACGCGGAGGGGCGGCTGCACATCACCGACCGCAAGAAGGAGCTGATCAAGACCTCGGGCGGCAAGTACGTCGCGCCGACGTACCTGGAGGGCAAGATCAAGGCGGCCTGCCCGTACGTGTCGCACGTATTCGTGCACGGCGACCGGCGCAACTACGTGACGGCGCTGGTCACGCTCGACATGGACGTGGTCAAGCCGTGGGCGCAGGCCGAGTCGCTGCCGGAGGACCCGCAGGAGCTGCGCGAGCACCCGCGCATGCGCGAGGAGGTCCAGAAGGCCATCGACCACGTCAACGCGGGCGAGGCCAGCTACGCGACGGTCAAGAAGTTCTCGATCCTGGCCGACGACTTCGCCGTGGAGACCGGCGAGCTGACGCCCAGCCTCAAGATCAAGCGCAAGGCGGTCGAGGAGCGCTACGGCGAGACGCTGGACTCCTTCTACGAGGGCTGACCCGCGTAGGCGGTGAGCCACACCTCGCGGCCGTCGGCCGTGAGCGTCATCGTGGTCGGCCCGGTGGTGAGCACCGAGCCGACCCAGATGATGCGCGACTCCAGCCCGGCGCCGAAGCCGGGCTGGTTCGCGCCGGCGCACCACCGCCACCCCGGCGGGTCGGGCACTGCGGCCGTCGGGCCGGCGCAGGCCGCCACCAGCAGGACGGCTGCCGCGGCGAGAGTGCTCATGCTCGCGTGACGCCGCCCGCGCGTAGGGTTCCTGGCGTGATCTCGCATCTCCCGGTACGCCCGCGGCACTGCGACGCGCAGGCCATGATGCACGCGACGCGCTACTACGAGTACTTCGAGGACGCCTTCCTCGACTGGCTCGCCGCCAGGGGCGGCTACGACCGGCTCCGGCAGGAGGGCGCCGACCTGGTCGTCAAGGTCAGCGGCTGCGAGCACCACTCCCCCGCCCGCCTCGGCGACGTGCTGGCCGTGGAGAGCGCGCCGGCGAGGGTCGGGACGACGTCGATCACGATGACGTTCACGATGCGGCGCGCGGAGGAGGAGTTGGTGGCCGTCGGCACGATCACGTACGTGTGCGTCCGCGACGGCCGGGCGGCCCCGCTGCCCGCGATGCTCACGACACCCGCTTAATGGTCTCGCCCGGGAGTCCCTCGGGGGTTGACGGCTCTGGCTTGTCGCAGCCACTGATCAGGAGTCGGAGTCCGTGGCGCATCAGTGGCAGGCAGTCACCGTCGGCCAGCTAGGGATCATTTAGCACAAAGCAATGATATTTCAACCCATTGATCACTTTCGGCTTCTGCAGTCATGGTGGGGTAGGCCCATGATCGACAGGAGCTCGCGCATGAACAGGTACAGCCGTCGAGGATTCCTCACAGCGACGCTGGTGGCGGGCTCGGCCGCCGCAATACCGGGCTGGGCGGGGACGGGAACGGCGGCTGCCGCGAGCACCCCGTTCACCCTTGGGGTGGCGTCGGGCGATCCGACGCCCGACGGGGTCGTTTTATGGACCAGGCTGGCTCCTGAGCCGCTCGCCGTGGACGGCCGGGGCGGCATGCCAGAGCAGGCCGTACAGGTACAGTGGCAGGTCGCCGCCGATGACCGGTTCCGGCGTGTCGTTCGCGAGGGAATCAGCCTGGCCAGACCGGAGCGTGGGCACAGCGTGCACGTTGAGCTGCACGGCCTGCGTCCCGGCAGGGAGTACTTCTATCGGTTCCGCGCGGGCGGCGAGATCAGCCCGGTCGGCCGGACCAAGACCGCGCCTCCGCCGGGGGCGGACGTGAGCGCCCTGGCGTTCGCCTTCGTCTCCTGTCAGTGCTGGTACGAGGGCTTCTACACCGCCTACCGGCACCTGGCCCAGGAGGACCTGGACGTGGTCCTCCACCTCGGCGACTACATCTACGAGTACGGCGTGGGCGCCACCGGCGGGGTGCGCGGGCTCAGCCTGCCCGAGCAGTACCTGAAGGAGACCTTCACCCTGACGGAGTACCGCAACCGGCACGCCCTCTACCGGACCGACCCTGACCTGCAGGCCGCGCACGCGGCGTTCCCCTGGATGGTGACGGTCGACGACCACGACGTGGAGAACAACTGGGCCAAGGACATCTCCCAGATCGACACCGAGCCCGACCAGGACCCGCAGGTCTTCCTGCAACGGCGAGCCGCCGCCTTCCAGGCGTACTACGAGCACCTGCCGCTACGCCGCGCCTCCATGCCCGGAGGGCCTGACATGCGGCTCTATCGGCGCGCGTCCTTCGGCAGGCTGGCGACCTTCAACGTGCTCGACACCCGCCAGTATCGCGACGACCAGCCATGCGGCGACGGATTGGACGTCGGATGCGCGGACCGGCTGGACCCGAACCGGACGATGCTGGGCGCCACACAGGAGGAGTGGCTGCTCGGCGGCCTCGCGCGCTCGCGTACGACGTGGAACGTGCTGGCGCAGCAACTGCTCATGGCGCCGCTCGACCACGACGCCAGTCCCGGCGTGCAGGCCTTTGGCATGGATCTGTGGGACGGCTACGCCTCCGCCCGCGCCCGGCTGCTGTCGGGGATGGTGGAGCACAACGTGCGCAATCCGGTGGTGCTGTCCGGCGACATCCACCGCAGCCTGGCGGCTGAGCTCAGGCCCGACTTCGACGACCCGAACTCTCCGGTCATGGGCGTGGAGTTCGCCGGGACCTCGATCTCCTCCGGCAAGGACGGCGCCGACCAGGACGGGCTCGGGCAGACGTTCCTCGCCGCCAATCCGCACCTGAAGTTCCACAACGTTCAGCGTGGCTACGTGCGCGCCACGGCGACTCCGGAGACGTTGACCGTCGACTACCGGATCGTGCCCTACGTGACGCGGCCGGGGGCGCCCATCTCGACTCGTGCGTCGTTCGCGGTGGAGGCGGGCAACCCCGGCCTGCACCAGACGGCGGACAACCCGCCGATCGGCGTTCGGACCATTCCGGACGTGGCCGGCGAGCTGGACCATCTCTCCGAGCAACCGCAACGCTGACCACGTCGGGCGGGCAGGTGGAACGGCTTGCTTTCGCGGCCGCTCACCTGCCCGCGCGACTACCGTCAGCCCTGACGCCACCTGCTGCGGGTGCGTCGTACGCGTCTGCCCCTGGGCACCATAGGCAGCTCCGGCAGCCTGGCCACAGCAGCAGCCAGCCGGAGGGGACGCCACGTCCGCGAAGGCGATCTGCGCCTCTCACCGGCTGGCCCCGAGGGGAACACCTCTTCTCCGGTTAGGATTCTGGTTTGACCGGTCAAACCAGAGGAGATGGGTCATGCCCGTACTAGAGGGACGCTCCGCGTTGATCACCGGTGGCGCAGGAGACATCGGTGCCGCGATGGCCGCCGAGCTGACTCGCAGGGGAGCTCGCGTCACGCTCCTCGACGTGAAGTCGCCGGCCGAGGCCGGCCCGTGGATCGCCACCGCATCCGCGCACGGCAAGGTGGGATATGTGCAGGCCGACGTGCGCGATAGGCCGTCCCTGGACGCCGCCGTCGACGAGGTCGGACATCTCGATATCGCCATCGCCAACGCCGGCGTCGTCACATCCGCCCCGTTCCTGGAGATCTCTGTCGAGGATTGGGAACAACAGCTGGCGATCAATCTCACCGGCTGCTTCCACACGGCCCAGGCGTCCGCACGGCGCATGGTGGCCCAAGGATCTGGCGGGCGCATCGTGCTGACGGGATCCTGGGTCGGCACGGTGCCGTGGCCGGAGATCGCGGCCTACAGCGCGTCGAAGGCCGGCGTGGCGATGCTCGCCCGGTCGATGGCCAAGGAGCTGGCACCGCACGGCATCCTCGTCAACGCCCTGGCGCCGGGAATTGTGGCCGCGGGCCTGGCCAAGTGGCAGTTCGACAACGAGCCCGCCTACGCCGCGCGGGCCGCCCAGGCCATTCCGCTGGGAGTTCCGCAATCCGTCGAGCAGGTGGCCAGGGTTGCCGCGTTCCTGTGCTCGCCGGACGCCGACTACATCACCGGCACGACCCTGCTGGCCGACGGCGGCTGCTCGCTGTTCAACCAGGACTGACTAGCGCTGACGGGAGTTGGGCTCCAGGCGCAGCAGGTCGTCGCCCGGCCCGTCGAGCGCGGTCAGCACCGATTCGATGATGCCGTCGAGTGACACACCCGGTCCCATCAGCCGGGTGAGCTCGCGGCGGGCGAGCGTGTCGAGCCCCTGGTCAAGGTCTTCGCCGTAGTGGTAGTGCGCCACGGACAGGTGCCCCTCCATGGCGCGGCGAGCCCGTTCGGTGTCGCGGTCGGCGATCGCCGCGAGGATGTCGTCGTGGTATGGAGCGCCCTCTCGGACGATCGTGGGGTCGGCGAGGCTGCGCAGCATGTATTCGAAGGTGAGCCCAGCGATCGACAGGAACATCACCTCCAGCACGGAGTTGCGGGCGGCCCGCGCGATGAGGATGTGGAAGGCGATGTCGGCGCGGGCCTTCTCGACGACGTTGCCGGCCTTCTCGAAGGCGCTCAGCATCTTGCGCAGCGCGGTCAGATCGTCCTCGGTCGCGTTTCGCGCGGCCAGCACGGCGGCGTGGGTCTCCAGCATGATCCGCGCGTCGGTCACCTCGCGCGGGGTGGCGTTGCGCCGGCGGTAATAGGCCTCCAGCGGGCGGATGCTGTCGACGCTGCTCGGCTCCCGGACGAACGTGCCGCGCCCGGGAATGACCCGGACCAGCCCGCGCTCCTGCAGTTCCTTGATGACTTCACGGACGGAGGGGCGGCTGAGCCCGAAACGCTGGGCCAGCAGCCGCTCGGAAGGAAGCCGGCTGCCCGGGCTGATCTTCCCGGTGAGCAGGGCGTCCTCGAGATAGGTGGACAGCATGTCACGCGGAACGGCGTCAATCGTCACCGGTGATCCTCCCGACAGCACCCCGCGCGGTCAGACCGGATGCTATTTCCCGCCCCCGCCGGGGGCAAACTTTCCTGATCATGATAGCCGACGGTATGTCATGCGGACGGTGACGTCGTCGACCGTGGCCAGCGGGATGCGCCCGTCGGCGGGCGGCACCGTGCGGCCGTCGACGGTGATCTCGGTGGGCCGCTCCGCGGCCCCCTCGGGAAGGGGCAGGCTCAGGGAGAGCCGGTCCGGTGCCGGGTGGCTGTCGCCCTGGCGGGTGTAGCGGACGGTGACCGTGATCACGTCCGTGTGCTCGGTCGTGACGCGCAGGCTGACCGGGCCGAAGCGGGTGGTGCTGCGCTCCAGCTCGATGGTATGGCCGGCCCCGAACCACTCAGCCGGTACGGCAGGCAGCAGTTCGAGTGTGTCGTCCCGCTCGAACAGCAGCAGATGCCTGACCAGCCGCACGAATTCGGCCGAGGCCCAGTTGTGGGGCATGTCCCCCCACAACTGCCCGTTGCCGGTGGCGGTCAGCGACTGCTCCTCCCGCCATACGCGGGTGGGCGCGGCATGGTTGGCGAAGGCGTAGAGGTAGTCGACCGCCTTGTCGGCACGGCCGGCGTAGAGCCACGCGTGCGCGGCGAACGAGGCGGCGTAGGGCCAGGCGGCGCGGTAGGGCAGCCAGCCGGTCTCGGCAGGAATCCCCTGCTCGTCATCGAGTGCGTCGAACAGCTCCAGCAGGTCGGTGACCACGTGGGCGCCGGGCTCGAACACCTCGCCCGGCCAGATGGCCTGGCACAGCGCCCACGTGGCGCTGCCGGGCCGGATTCGATGCCATGCGGCCACGTCGGCCTCGACGGGACCCGCGTGGTAGTGATGCGAGCCGCTCTCCGGGTGGATCATGGGCAGGTACGCGAGTCCTTCCTCGCGGTGTCGGCGGGCGGCCTTGTCGAAGTTGGCGCGCAACTGGAGGTACTGCGCGTGAATCGCGTCGCGATCGGATGCGCGGCCGAGCATCGTCGCTCCCCTGACCGCGGCGCGTAGCCCCGCGAGCGTCCACAGCGTGGTGGTGTACTCCGCCCGTACGCCTGCCACTCCTCCGTCGGCGAACGCCGGCGGCATGAGGCCGTGCAACGGGTGGCCGATGGGCAGCGCGTCGGCCTGGCGGCGCAGGTCGGCGATGTGGTTGATGGCGCGCAGCACCACCGGCCAGTGCGAGCTGAGCGCGCCGCGCGGGTCCGCGCTGAGCTCCGACTGCCGCACCAGCGTGGCGATCGCGATCGCGGTCTCCTTGATGTGCGGTGCCATCTCCAACCCCGTGATGGAGCCGTCGGGTCTGACCCGGCGCAGGAGGACGCGCACACCGGCGTCGGCGTCGGCGGCGAAGCCGAGGTAGCGGGCCGTCTCCAGGATGAAATGGCCGTCGACGATCCACAAGCCGCGGTAGACCGTGGCGCCGACCTGCGGCACCGGCAGCCCGTCGCGGATCTCCCGCGCCTGCAGCAGGTTGCGCACGCAGGCCACCAGCAGGTCCTGCACGGCCGGATCCGGCACGGTGATCGGCAGCCGTAGCGCTGGAAGCTCGTCCCAGAAGGCGCGGGCACGGGTCAGGGCGGCCTCGGCCCAGGCCAGGTCCGCGATGGCGGGCGTCTCGGCCACGGCCGGCTGCGGCAGGACCAGTGCCCCGCCGGTACGCCCGCCTGGTCGCAGGATCTCGGGGGTGACGTCAAGGCCGGTGGCGGGGCGGAATCCGGTCGGGTGGGCGAGATGGAGCCGTTGCGGCTGGTGGACCAGGGCGACAGGGCCGAGCGGCGTGCCGTCTTGTTCGGCGGTGTCGTCCATCCAGATCGGCTGGGCAGGAGCCTGCTCGGGCGCCACCGAGTAGGCGACGTGGAACGGTGCCGTGCCACCCGTCAGCACCGCGTCGCGGTCGTGGTGGTCGATGTGCAGTCCGGTGAGCACCTCGCCGTCGTCGCCGATGTGCGTCAGCTCCCACATCACGACATCGGCGCGGAAGCCGTCGTGCTCGTGGGCGAAGGCGGTCAGCGTGAGCTCCAGCCGGGGGTAGCGCATGGTGGTGACCACGATGGGGCGTGCGGCGGACTCGGTGCGCTGGGTCACCGACACGGGCCGGTCGGCGGTCTGGGCGGAGAACTCCACGACGGTGGCGAAGTGCCAGGCCGCGAGGTGCGTCTGTGTGAAGCCGTAGAGCAGAGCGCCGTCCTCGCGGACCAGGGTCTTGTGCGGGTCGTCGGGCAGGCAGATCGCAGTCCAGCGCGAGGGGGGCGCGAACCGGAAGTCGATGGCGTGGGACACGTACGGAGCCTTCCTTCTCCTCGAAAGGGGTCAGCCCTTGACGGCGCCCTGCAGCATGCCGCGGATCACATGGCGTTGCAGGAAAAGGTAGACGAGGACGACGGGGACGGTGACGATGAGGGCCCCGGCCGACAGGCCGGCGACGTCGGTGGTGCGCTGGCCGACGAACAGGCCGAGGCCGGCGGGCGCGGTGCGGACGGCCGGATCCTGCAGCAGCACCAGCGACAGCAGGAACTCGTTCCAGCTCCAGACGAAGAACAGGACCATGAGCGTGGTGACGGCGGGCCGGGCGACAGGCAGCAAGATACGGAACAGCACGGTGAAGGAGTTGGCGCCGTCCATGCGGGCCGCCTCGATCAGCGCGCGGGGCGTGGAAAGGAAGAAGGCCCGCATCCAGAACGTGCCGAACGACACCGACAACCCGATCTCGGGCAGCATCAGGCCCAGGTAGTTGTCGGTGAGACCGAACTGGCGCAGGTCGTAGTAGAGCGGCACCACGGTGGCCTCGTACGGCATGACGATGCCGATCAGCATCACGTAGAACAGCGGGGTGCTGCCACGGAACCGCATGGTGCCGAAGGCGTACCCGGTCATCACAGACAGCACCGTCGCGACCGGAACCACCACCACCGCGACGATCATGCTCGAGGTGATGAGGTCACCGAAGGAGCCGGTGGTCCACGCCCGCGCGAAGTTGCCCCACTGCGGATCGTCTGGCCAGCTCAGGCCGGTGACCGGTGCCCCCTGGGGCTGCAGGGCGACCGAGAGGATGCTGAACAGCGGGAGCAGTACGGCAAGGGCGAACAGGCACAGGAAGGTGTAGGCGCCGAGCCGTTCGAAACGGGCGTTCACAGCTTCTCCCGCAGCAACCGGGTGATCAACAGGACCACGGTGAAGATGAGCACGGTGAGCATCACGGCGACCGCACAGGCTTCGCCCACGGCCCCCTGGCGGAAGGCCAGCTTGTAGATCTCGAAACCGGGGACGTTGGTGGCGTTGCCCGGGCCGCCACCGGTGGTGACGTAGACCAGGTCGAAGGAGCGCAGCGCGGCGATCGTGGTGAGCGTGAGCCCCACGGCCATCTCCTGCTTGAGTCCTGGCAAGGTCACCGCGAAGAACTCCCTGACCGGTCCGGCTCCGTCCACGCGGGCCGCCTCGTACAGACTGGCGTCAATCTTGCTGATGCCGGCCAGGAACAACACCATGCACAGCCCGGACATCACCCAGGTGCCGACCAGCCCGAGCGCGGGCAGCGCCCAGGTGAAGTCACCCAGCCAGGCGCGGGCCAGCCCGTCCAGGCCCACCGCGGACAGCAGCTGGTTGACGGTCCCCTCGTCGGCGTACATCCACCGCCACGCGATGCCGACCACCACCGCGGTCACCACCTGGGGCAGGAAGATCACGGTGCGGAAGAAGCCCAGCCCGCGCAGCCGGAACCGCGACAGTACCGAGGCCAGCACCAGTCCCAGGCCGATGGGCAGCGCGGCGAAGAAGAACAGGAACACCATCGAGTGGCTGAAAGCGGTGCGGACGTCGGGATCGGCCAGCTGCTCGGTGTAGTTGTCCAGCCCGGTCCAGGTGCCGAGGGTGATGCCGTCCCAGTCGTACAGCGACAGCCAGGCGGTGTGCCCCAGCGGCACCAGAACGAACAGCGCGAAGACCAGGAAACCGGGCAGGATGTACAGGTAGGCGACTCTGGAGTTGGCCCTCATATCGCCCTAGCCGTTGCCGCGTTCGTCGGCCCAGTTCTCCTGGACCGTGGAGATGAGCTCGTCCGGCGTCGTCTTACCGGCGATCAGCTGCTGGACCGCGGGGAAGAGGGTGTCGCCCATCGACGGGGTCGCCCAGTCGAGGTAGAGCGCCAGCCCGTCGTCGGCGAGAACCTGCTGCCAGGTCTCCACCAGACCCTCCTGGGCACTGCCCGCCTTGGGCTGGCCCGCGTCACGCTCGGCGACGGGCAGGTAACCGCCCTGGAAGAGCGTGGCCGCGTTCTCCGGCCGGGTCATGAAGTCGATGAAGCCGGCGGCGACGTCGGGGTACTTGGTCTTGGCGGAGATGCTGAACGGCGAGGTGGTCGCGCCCGTCGCGCGGACCGGGTCACCGGCCTTGACCGGCGGCATCGCGGTGAATCCTGCCTTGCCGTCCATGTTCTCGTCGATACGCGACCGGTTCCAGCTGCCGGAGACCATGAAGACGCCCTTGCCCTTGATGAACTTGCCGACGCCGTCGCTGTCGGAGGTGCCGTTGGCGGAGGAGTCGATGTAGCCGGACTTGGCCCATTCCGCGAGGGTCTTGGTGGCCTGCTGCACACCGGGACTGTCGAAGGTGGCGCCCTTGCGGCCGTAGACCCAGTTGAGCCCGTTCTCGAGCGGCTCGTACTGAGCGATCAGGTCGGACAGCACGTGATTGCCCGGCCAGGCCTCCAGGTTGCCGAGCTGGATCGGCGTCTCGCCCGCCGCCTTGGCCTTGGCCAGCGCGTCCTGGAAGGCGGCCAGATCCTTGAAGGGGGTGGTGATGCCGAGCTTGGCGAGCTTGTCCCGGTTGTAGTAGATGCCGACCAGGTTGCCGCCCAAGGCTATGCCGTACAGCTCGCCGGTGCCGAAGGTCTTGCCGTCCTTGGAGAACCGGGCCTGGTCGAGCAGGCCAGGCTTGAACCGCTCGCTCCAGCCGTACAGCTTGGCGTACTCATCCAGCGGCCGGAGCAGGCCCGCCTGGACCAGCGGGCCCTGCATCGTCTGCGCCTGGCCGGCCTGGGCGATGTCGGGCGCCGATTCCGAGGACATCTGCAGCTTGATGTTCTTGCCGTAGTCGGCGAAGGCCGTGTACGTCGGTTTGATCGTGATGTTGGGGTGAAGCTGCTGATACTTGGCGGCCAGCTGCTCGATCGCCTTTCCCTGGCCGCCTTCCTCGAAGTGGCTCAGTGTCAACGTGACCGGCTCGGTCGGTAGCGCACTGGACACGGCCTTGCCCGCGTCGGGGGCTTCGGTGGGTGCGGCACCAGGGGCGCAGGCCGTCACGGTGGCGGCTATGAGGGCCAGGCCGGCGATCGTACGTGTCGTCAACGTCATCGCAGACTCCTTTGCGGGCTTACCGGTCAGACCACCATCTAGGTAAACGGGAGGTTTCGTCAACCATGCCGGACATCATCCAGGAGTTGCGGTCAGACCAGTCTGGCCGATAAGAAGGCATGCATGAGCATCGAAGGCATCGAGACACTCGTCGTCGAGGAACTGCCCAACCTGCTGCTGGTTCAGGTGCACCTCGATTCGGGAATCGTCGGGCTGGGCGAGACCTACTACGGGGCCGCCGCGGTCGAGGCGCACCTCCACGAGGCTCTGGCGCCCGCCCTGGTCGGGCGCGCCATGCCGCGGGACGCGGACGAGCTGCGGGCGCTGCTGACGGAGCTGGAGGGCTATGTCGGCTACCTGGGCAGCGGCGCCGAGGTCCGCGCGCTGTCGGCCATTGACCTGGCACTGTGGGATGCGATGGGCCAGGAGGCCGGCCTGCCCCTGACCGAACTGCTCGGCGGCCGGGTCAGGAGCGACGTGCAGATCTACAACACCTGCGCGGGCCCGCACTACATGCGCCACCCCAGCGGCCAGAAGTCGGCCAACTGGGGGGTGGCCGGCGAAGGACGCCACGAGGACCTCTACGGCTTCCTCCACCACGCCGACCGACTGGCCGAGGATCTCCTGTCCGAGGGGGTGTCGGCCATGAAGATCTGGCCCTTCGACGTCTACGCCGAACGTTCGGCGGGACGCGAGATCAGCCGGGCCGACCTCGATGCCGGACTCGGCCCCCTGCGCAAGGTGCGCGACGCCGTCGGTGATCGCATGCGCCTCCTCGTGGAGCTGCACGGCTTGTGGGAGCCTTCCGTGGCGCGGGTCATTCTGGAGGCGCTCGCGGAGTTCGATCCCCTGTGGGTCGAGGACCCGATACGGCCGGATCGCTACGCCGAGCTCGGCGACCTGCGAGCGACCAGCCCGGTTCCGATCGCCGCCGGTGAGACGCTGGGTGGCCGCACGGCCGTGGCCCCTCTGCTCGATCGGCGCGGGGTGGACGTCCTCATCGCCGACCTCGGCTGGTGCGGCGGGATCAGCGAGGTCCTGGCTCTGGCCGAGCGCACGCTCGCGGCCGAAGTGCCCCTCGCGCTGCACGACTGCAGCGGGCCCGTGGTGCTGGGCGCCTCGGCGCACCTGGCCGTCCACCTGCCGCACGTGTTCATCCAGGAGACCACCAGGGCCTACTACTCCAGCTGGTATCCGCAGCTTGTCACCGGCCTGCCGGACATCTCCGCCGGTCGGCTGAGCCCGGGAACGGCCCCCGGCCACGGAGTCCGGCTCCGCCCCGACCTCGACCAGAGCGCCACTGTACGCCGCCGCGTAACCGGCGCCACCCATCCCCTCCCGGTAGCCCGATAACCAGCGCTCGCGTGGCCCCTCGGAAGGCGCCTGGAGGTCGGAGCGATCGGCACGATCACGTACGTGTGCGTCCGCGACGGCCGGGCGGCCCCGCTGCCCGCGATGCTCACAACACCCGCTTAGCCCCCGGCAGCAGGCGCACCAGATACGCGATCCACCAGCACAGCGGTAGCGCGAGCACCAGCATGACGGCGAACTTGACGACCGCGATCGCCTCCAGCCAGCGCAGCGACCAGCCGAGGCCGACCAGCACGAGCGGGTGGATGACGTACACGGTGTAGGCGTGGTCGGACAGGAACCGGGCGCGCGGCCCCTGCCGATTGAACCGCTCCCTGAACCACACCGTCAGCCCGATGATCATGCCGACCGCGAAGACGGACTCCCACAGGGCCATCAGCGCCGACTCCAGTGGCCCGCCGGTCAGGGTCCCTCCGCCGGCCGCGAGCATCACCGGCATCAGCACCACGGTGGCCCCACCGGCCGCGACGAAGCCCAGCACCGAGGCCCGCTCGGGCAGCGTCTCGAACCAGCCGCGCCTGAAGGCCACGCAGCCGAGCATGAACATGGCGGCGTACTGCGGCAGGAAGTACGGAGTGGGCAGCCCGACCACCGGCCAGTGGGCGCCGGTCGGCACCGGGATCCGCCACAAGAAGGTGAGGGCGGCCAGCCCCAGCGTGAACAGCACGATCCAGGTGAGCTTGAGCGGTGCCGGGCGCTGGTCGAGCGGCGCGCGCAACCTCCGCCACGCCGCGTACGCCAGCGCGAAGACGATCAGCACCTCGGCGAACCACATGGGCCCCGGACTCCACGAGGCGAAGTAGTACTGCCAGTACGGCATGCCGTCGCGCCCGCCGAAGGTGATCAGCGGCCGCAGCAGGACGGCGAAGACCAGCAGCGGGATGCCCAGCCGCACCAGCCGGTCGCGCAGGAACGCGCGGGCGCCCTTGCGGTCGTGGGAGCCGGGCGTGAAGAAGCCGGAGATGAGGAAGAAGAACCCCATGAAGTAGGCCTGGTTGATCACGGCCAGGAGATCGAGCAGGAGCCCCGACGGGTCCTTGGCGGGCTCGAGGTAGTACCAGACCGGAATGTTGCCGTAGGTGATGGCGACGTGGTGGGCGACGACCAGCACGGTCAATAAGATCCGCAGGTTGTCCACCGCGTGGAGCCTGGTACGGGTCTCCGTTGTCATGTCACGCATGCCCTTTCGAGGAGGTCGGCCAACTCGCGCGCGTGCGCGTCCAGGTCGTGGCCGGGGTGAGCCATCCAGTAGGCGAACATGGTGTCGACGGCGGAGGAGTGGGTGACGGCCATGACCCGCACGTCGAAGTCCCTGAACTCCCCGCTCTCCTGCCCGAGGCGGTAGATGCCTTCCAGGGCGAGATACGTCGGCTCGCTCGCCTTGATCCCGTAACGGAGCTTGCCGTCGGCGGTCCGGAGGTTGGTGAAGATCTCGCCCAGCGCCTTGAGCTGGGTGCGGTGGCCGCGCATGTGCTCGGCGACGGACAGGACGTGTGTCCTGAGCAACTCGGTGGCCGACTGCAGGCCCTGCATCTTCGTCAGCACGTGCTCGGCGATGGCGCCGTAGGTCCGCTCGACCACCTCGACCATCAGCTCCTCCTTGCCGGCGAAGTGGTAGGAGATGACGCCCTTGCTGATGTCCGCGTGCGCGGCGATCCGCGCCAGCGACGCCTGGGCGAACCCCACCTCGGCGATCACCTCGATGGCGGACGCCACGATCTGGGCACGCCTGGCCTCCTCGATGAACGATCGACTCTTCTGGCCACTCGACTCAATTTCTGACCGCACGGCCAAAATCTAGCACGTACGGCTAGACAACGCGTGAGCGGACGGATCTGAAGCGAATCAGAAGCGGAGCCAGCCGACCCGCCCGTGCCAGGCGCCGCCGGCCGCCAGGTGGTCGGCGATCACCCGTTCCAGGCGCGTGCGGCGGGGCAGCGCGGCCGGGTCGGCGGCGTCGGCGCCGAACACGAACGACAACATCTCGGAGTCGTCGAGCCTGTGCAGGAGCTGGAAGCGCCGCTGGAAGGCCACGATGTTGGAGTCGGCGGGCAGGTAGCGGGCGAGCTGGTCGTCGAGCAGCCACGACGCGCACCCCATGACGAAGAGGCGCTCCTGCGGGAAGTGCCGGGGGAAGAACGTCCTGGCCCGCGCGAACGACGCGTCGCAGGCCTCGGGCGACAGCGGCCCGTGGAAGTCAGGGATGTGCACGCCCAGCGCCGGGTCGCCGGGCCCGCACGGCAGCCCGGCCGCGCGCACCGCCGCCCCCGTCCGCGAGCCCAGCCTGCCCCTGTTGAACTGGAGGCGCCCCAGCTCGAAGAGCAGACCCCTGGCGTGCAGCATGAACCACTGGGGCGCGTGCAGGCCGCCGATGCCGTGCCGCTTGCGGTGCACGGCCATGTTGCGGCCCAGATCGGCGAACGTCGCCCAGGACACCTCCTCGGGGACGCCCAGCTCGCGGTGGTACCGCCGGGTGTGCGGCAGGGTGGCGAGGTAGACGTACACGTAGAAGTACGGGCCCAGCTCGGGCAGCGGCTGGAACGGCGGCGGGTCGTCCAGGCTGCCCATGGTGGACGCCAGCGAGTGCGCGCACCGCTCGGCCAGCCACCACTGGGGGCTGCCCGGCTCCGGGCGGGCGGCGATGACGGCGTTGACGTCCTCGTGCGGGACGGTGAGCCTGAGCAGCTCCGACGGCAGATCGTCGGGGAAGGCGAGGTCGAAGCCGCCCAGGGATTCGAGGTGCGCGAGCCAGTCCGGGTGGTCGCGCAGGAGGGTATTGACGTCCATCGAGATCAGCTTAGCCGGGCCGCGTAGACCGCCCTGGCCTGCTCCAGCAGGGAGACGTGGTCGCCGAACTGGTACGGGCCGGCCAGCCGGCCGTGCTGCTTGATCAGGTCCTCCAGCAGGTGCAGCCATTCCAGACACCACAGCACGTCCTCCCGCCTGGCCACCTGCCTGCCGTCCACGTCCACGTAGACGGGGCTGGTCAGGGCGTACCCGGTGGTCGTCATGGTGCGCGGGTGCGGGTGGCACAGGACCTCGGCCACGATGTACGTCGGCGCGTCCACCTCGATGTCGGCCTTCACGGTGAGGGGCTCGTCCCCGCCCGGCAGCCGCTCCGCACCGGCGCGTACGCCGTCGGCGGTGCGGATGCGCACCGCAGCCACCTCGGGCCCGATGGCGGCGGCGCTGACGGTGACGCGATCGCCGGCACGGGCACGGATGACGTGGCCGGGGCCATGGCCGTTCACCGACAACTCCAGCCAGGGGCCGGTGGTGGCGAACGTCCGGCCCGCGCGCACGGCCACGGCGAACGCCCGGGCGGTCAGCGGCCCCTCGAGCTGGGCGTAGACGCGGGCCCAGCCGGGCGGGTTCGACTGGTTGTCCGAGCGGGTGAAGGAGATCATCGCGTCCGTGCCGGCGGTCACGGCGAGCCGGTTGCCCGCGCCGATCAGCCGCCGGTACACCGCGGCCGTGGCCGGGATCGAGGCGTGCGTGAGCACGTCGAGGCTGTCCACCAGCCCGAGCGCGGCGTCGGCGACCAGCTCGCGGGCCGCGCAGTTACGCGGCACCGGCGAGACCACCCCCTTGGGCGGGGCGCCGTCGGCGATCGGCGTGCGGAAGGGGTGGCTGTAGCCGACCAGCGCCCCGAGCCCGCGCAGCTCCCGCAGGCCGTCGGCGTTGGGCGGCCAGTCGGCGTCGCCGTCGAACCCGGTGTGGAAGCGCAGGGGCGCGGCGCGGGGCGCGAAGGCGTAGATGTGGCCGAGCAGGTCGTTGCGGTACTCGACGCCCATCCTGGCGATGTGGGTGGCGTCCGACCAGGGCAGGTCCTCGCCGGTCCAGTGGTCGAGCGCCTCGCGGTCGTAGACGCGCCGGCCCGAGACGTTGCCGGCCAGCAGGTTGAGCACGTGCAGGTCCTCGCCGTGCTGGGCGGCGGCCGCGTCGGCGGGCACCCCGACGTGGTCGCCGGCCCAGTTGAGGTGGACGTGCATGTCGGCGCCGTACCAGTTGCGGGCGGCCGCGTCGTAGATGCGCTCAGGGGTCAGCCTGATCAGGTGCTCCAGGCCCGGGTCGGGGGTGAGGTCCAGGCTCGCCTCGCCGTACTCCATGCCCCTGGCGACGGTGATCGTCAGCGGTAGGGCGGGGACCTCGACGAGGAGGTCGTCACCGTGGAAGTACGGGCGGCCGTGGTAGTCGTACCGGTTGGGGGTGTCGGCCGGGAACCAGCCGCTGCCATCGGCGTCCCTGACGCTCCACCGGCACGGCATCCCGGCCACCAGGCGGAGCCGGGCCGCCTGGGTGAGCCGCAGCAGCGGGTCCAGGCGCACGCGGGCGCCGTCGACGACGATCGTGCTGTCGTGATCCACCTCGACCAGCCAGGCGCCGCGCGGGCCCAGCAGGCGCTCGGTGTCGTCCACGCTGACCAGGCAGGGCTCGTCCCGGCTGGAGTCGATGAGCAGCGGGATACGCTCCTCGCCCCGCCCAGGCAGGGGCGGGGCGACCCGCTGAACGGGCACCCGGCTCCGGCGCCGAGCTCCGGCCGGCTGCAACGGGACCAGGACCGTCCGCGGCGTCCCTTCGAGGGTGTGCCCGTCCGCGCGGACGCGCAGGGCGACCAGGTGTCCCGGCAGCACACCGTCGAGGGTGTCACGCAGCACCCGGTCGTAGTCGGCCTCGGACAGGCGGGCGCCGACGTGGTCGGCGGGCTCGCCGGGGTACCGCTCGGCCACCGACTTGAAGACGAGCTTCCAGAACCGGTCGAACAGCGCGGGCGGCAACACCTTGCGCCTGGCGAAGAACTTCACGTAGTGGATCTCCGGCTCGCCCCAGGTGATGCCGTGCTCACCCAGCAACCGGCCGTACTCCTCCAGCGCCCCCGCCACCTTTTCCGGCAGCATCGGTTCCGCACTCATACGCGCGCCTCTCCAACGTCGGTTGCGCGACATCGTGGCATGGGTCACAGAGCTGCCCCGGCGCGGTGGGAGCGGTTATTCCACCCCTGAGGGAAGTCTCTTCACCCGGGGGTGATCTCGGCCTAGCTGGAGCACCCGATCAGGGGCGCTTGAAGGCGGACAGCAGGCGGTCGGCTGCGAGCGACGGGGTCAGCTCGCCCGCCAGGACCTCGCGTTCGACCTCCTCCCTGATCGCCGCCACCTCGGGGTCGTTGCGCAGCTCGGACAGGAGCCGCTCGCGTACGAGGGTCCAGGTCCAGCCGACCTGCTGGGCGCGGCGCTTGGCGGCCAGGTCGAGCGACTCCCGGTGGGCCTGCACCTGCCGCCACAACCGCTCCAGGCCGTCGCCGGTGAGGCCGCTGCAGGTGAGCACCGGCGGCGGGGTGGAGTCCGAGCGGAGCATGCGCAGCGCGCCGGCCAGCTCGCGCGCGGCCTTCCTGGCCGGCAGCTCGTGCTCGCCGTCGGCCTTGTTGACGGCGACCACGTCGGCCAGCTCCAGCACGCCCTTCTTGATGCCCTGGAGCTGGTCGCCGGTGCGAGCCAGGGTGAGCAGCAGGAATGTGTCCACCATGTCGGCCACCGCGGTCTCCGACTGCCCGACGCCGACGGTCTCGACCAGGATGACGTCGAAGCCGGCCGCCTCGACCACGACCATGGCCTCCCTGGTCGCCTTGGTGACGCCGCCGAGGGTGCCCGAGGTGGGCGAGGGGCGGATGAAGGCGGCCGGGTCGGCCGCCAGGCGGGCCATGCGGGTCTTGTCGCCCAGGATGCTGCCGCCCGTTCTGCTGGAGGACGGGTCCACGGCCAGCACGGCGACCTTGTGGCCCTGCCTGGTCAGGAGCGTGCCAAGGGAGTCGATGAAGGTGGACTTGCCCACGCCGGGCACCCCGGAGACGCCGACCCGGCACGCGTGGCCGGTGAGCGGGGTGAGCTCGATGAGCAGGCGCTGGGCCAGGGCCATGTGGTCGGGTCTGGTCGACTCGACCAGGGTGATCGCGCGGGCGATCCACGTACGCGAGCCTGCCCGTACGCCCCCGGCGTAGTCCTCCAGCGCGTGCACCCGGCTTACCCCTTTCTTCTGTTTGATCAGCCTAACTTCTGACAAGTCTTGACATTTGCCAGTAGGGTGCTGGAGTTCTCTTCTCAGCCGTCACAGGAGTCACTCCCCTCATGCCCAACGTCGAACCACTGCGCGACGGCGACCCGGCGGCTGTGGGGCCTTACCGGCTGGTCGGACGGCTCGGCGCGGGCGGCCATGGTGTCGTCTACCTCGGCCAGGCGCGCAACGGTACCCCGGTCGCCGTCAAGGTGCTGCGTGAGGGGCTGGCCGGGAATGATCGCCTGGCGGCGGCGATCGCGGCCGCGCGCAAGGTCGAGCCGTTCTGCCTCGCGCGGGTGCTCGACGGGTCGGCCTCCGGGCGGCCGTACGTGGTCTCCGAGTACGTGGAGGGGCGCTCGCTGCAGGAGGCGGGGCCGCTCGGCGGGCCGGAGCTGCAGCGGCTCGCCGTGGCGACCGCGACCGCGCTGGACGCCGTCCACCAGGCCGGTGTGCTGCACCTGGATGTCAAGCCCGCGAACGTGCTGCTCGGGCCGGAGGGGGCGCGGGTCGTCGACTTCGGCATCGCCGGGGCGTTCGGGCCGGGGGTGAGCGCGACCGGCAACATCGTGGGGACGCCCGCCTACATGGCGCCGGAGCAACTGGCGGGGAAGGCGTCGGGGGCGCCGGCGGATGTGTTCGGGTGGGCGTCAGTGGTGGTGTTCGCCGCCACGGGGGTGCCGCCGTTCGGCGACGACTCGCTGCCCGCGGTCATCAACCGGATCCTGCGTGACGAGCCGCGGATCGGTGACCTGAGGCGGCCGTTACGAGACGTCGTGGCCGCCTGCCTGGCCAAGGATCCCGCCGCGCGGCCCGCGATGCGTGACGTCCTGCTGCGGCTGATCGGCGGCGGACGCCCGGACCGGCCGCGCCGCCACCC
>NZ_VCKY01000160.1 GCF_005889735.1 Nonomuraea turkmeniaca | reverse complement strand
GGCACGTGGAGCGCGGGCACCGCCTACAGGGTGGGTGACAGGGTGACGTACGGAGGGCTGGCCTACGAGTGCGTGCAGGCGCACACGGCTCTCCCCGGCTGGGAGCCCCCGAACGTGGCCGCGCTCTGGAAGCGCGTCTGACGCCGTAAGCACGGCGCGGCGGCGGCCTCCTGCCGGTCGCCGCCGCCCGGGACGTGAGGTTCGAGTCTGCCTGGTCGGGCGGCCCGGCGTGTTGTCAGATCGGCTGCCAGCGGCAGATCTTCTTGGTGGCCAGGCTCGCTCCGATGCGCTCGTAAAAACGTTGTGCCGCCACGTTCGCCTCGGCGACCTCCCAGCGGATCACCTTGCCCTCGGAAGCGTCGGATACGGCCTGCATCAGCTGCTCCCCCACCCCCTGGCCACGCTCTCCGGAACACACATAGAGATCGTCCAGCGCGAGATATTCGCCGCCGGACCACAGGCTGACCCTTTCCAGCCAGGAGACGTAACCGATGGCCCGCCCTCCTCTCTCGGCGATCAAGTAGGTGATCTCAGGGCGCTTGAGCAGCTCTTCGAGGCGGGCCAGGCTCACGGTGATCGCGGAGCCCTGATGCTGGAGCTCGGCCAGTTCGCGCATCAAGCTGTGAACGGTGGACGCGTCATCGGCCGACGCGCGACGGATCTTCAACACGACAGGGTCCTCTCTGGTGGGATGGTTGTGGACGTGCCGAGGCTCGGGCGGTCAGCCGGCGGGCTGCTCGGTGTGAGCCGGTTGGCCAGTGGGCGGGATGTGGCGGAGCTTGACCAGCGCCAGGACCGCCGCACCGCCGGCGATGACCGCGGCGATGCCGGCGGCCACATTGAGCCCGCTGGTGAAGGCCTCACGAGCGGCGGCGAGCACGGCCGCGCCGAGCTCGCCCGGCAGCCCCTGGGCCGCCGCAACGGCACCGTCGAGGCTGTCCCGGCCGCTCACACCGGCCTCGCGCGGCAGTTCCCCGCTTACCTCGGAACGGTAGACGGCGACGCTGATGCTGCCGATGACCGCGATGCCGAGCGAGATGCCCAGGTCGCTGCAGGTGGTGGCCAGACCCGAGGCCGCGCCCGCCTTCTGCGGTGGCACCGAGCCCACGACCAGGTTGGTGGTCAGCGCCATCGACGGCGCGACCGCCGGATACAGCACCATGAAGCCCGCTACCAGCAGCGGCAGCCCGCCGACGGCCCCGACCTGGGTCAGCATCAGGTAGCCGGCGACCTGGAGGGCCAGCCCGGCCGCGATCAGGTATCCCGGGCGCACCCGCCGGACCAGGATGGGCGACAGCGTGGAGACCACCACCAGCAGGGCCGCTCCCGGCAGCACCCACAGGCCCGCCCGCAGCGGCGACAGCCCTTCCACCAATTGCAGGTACTGCGTGACCAGCAGATACACGCCTCCGAGCGCGATCGCCGAAAGCAGGAAGACACCCAGCGCGCCGCTGACCGTGCGGTGGGCGAACAATCGCACGTCCATCAGCGGCTCCGGCAGCCGCAGCTGGCGCAGCACGAACCAGACGCCGAAGCCCAGCCCGACCCCGATGCTCACCAGCGCCACCGCGAGCGCGCCGTCCCTGGCCAGTTCCTTGACTCCGTACACGATCGGCAACAGGGTCGCCAGGGACAACACCACGCTGAGCAGGTCGATCCGGCCGGCCGCCGGGTTGCGGTGGTCGGGCAGCAGCACCAGCGCGCCGATCGCCACCACGACCATGACCGGCACTGCGACCAGGAAGGCCGCCCGCCAGGAGAACGCCTCCAGCAGCGCCCCGCCGACCACGGGGCCCAGCCCGGTGCCCACCGAGATGGCGCCCGACCAGACGCCGACGGCCACGCCGCGCTGCCGCGCATCGGCGAACGTGGTGAAGATCAGGCCCAGGGTGGCGGGCATCTGCGTGGCCGCCGCGAGGCCCAGCACGGCCCGCCACAGGATCATCAGATTCGGATCGGAGGTGGTGACCGCGGCCACCGAGACCACGGCGAAGACGACCGCGCCCGCGATCAGCAGCCGTCGATGGCCGATCCTGTCGCCCAGCGTGCCCATGGTAACCAGCAGCCCGGCCATCAGGAACCCGTAGATGTCGATGATCCACAAGGTCTGCGTGCTGCTCGGCCTCAGCTCCGCGGCCAGGTGCGGAATGGCCAGGAACAAGATCGTGAGCATCATGAACAACAACATCGCGGGCAGGACCAGCACCACCAGGCCCAGCCACTCCCGTAACCCAGCCCGCTGACCGGGATCGATACCTGCGGACATGAAACATCCCTTCGTGATGATTACGTCTTGTCCAGTGATTGAGTAAACGGTACCCCGGCACGGTATATTTTCAGGCTAAACCTTACCGGGGAACGGTATAAGGAAGGCATATGTAGCCGAAGGAAAAGCCGTCCTCTACCGGGCGGCGCACTCACTCTGCGGACCGGCGAGCCGCATGGTGGACGTCATCCGTGTTCGGCGTGCTGCCCATGGTCGGAGACCTGGGCGTCGAACCAGGCGTGCAGAGCCGCGACCAGGGGTCGGTCGGCGGTGGTGTAGGTGAGCTGGGCGCCGGCCGGCGTTTGCGCATAGCGGATGTCGATGCGACCGTGGCCCTGCTCGAGCTCCCGCAGACCCGGCATTTCGCTGCCGTGGATGGTGGCGGGATCGCCGAAGTCGTCCTTGCTGAAGCCGGCGGCCTCTTTGGCGAGGTGCTCGCGGATGAGCTTGACCTGTTGGGCGTCGGCCGGGTCGTCGGCGGTGACGGTCTGGAGGCCACCGGTGGCGGACTTGGTGAAGCGGTGGGTGGTGCGTTCGAGGTCGAACGGCATCACCTGGCTGCCCTTGGCCGCGATTTCGGCCTGCCGGGCCACCTGCCCGTTCTGGCCGATGAGCAGGTAGGCGGCCGAGGCGGCGGCGATGGCCGCCAGTGCCGCGACGAGCACCATTCGTTTCTTAGGAGTCATCCATTGCCTCCGTCAGGGTTTCCAGGGCACGCAGCACACTGGCGCGCTCGCCTGGGGGGACACGGTCGAGGATGGCGGAGAAGCGGGCCGCCCTGGCTTGGGCGAGTTGCTCGGCCGCCTTCATTCCGGCGGGGGTGAGCTGGACGAGCACGCCGCGTCCGTCGCCGGGAGCGGCGGTACGTTCGACCCAACCGCGGTTGATGAGCTGGGTGACCAGGCGGCTGGTGGTGCTTTTTTCCAGGCGGAGCCGGTGCGCCAGGTCGTTTTGCCGCAGGGCGCCTTCCCTGGCCAATTCACCCACGGCGTGCGCCTCCGAGACCGGAATGGGCCGTCCGCAGGGGGTCTGGTCCGGTTGGTGAAGTCCGAACGCTCGCACGAAGCGTCCCACGGCTTCTTGGAGTTCCCGCTCTTCCGCCATGGTTCGAGCATACAACTATCTAGTTGTAACACACAACCAGATGTCCGACCTGGGCGATCGCCTGCACGGCGACGGCCCCGCACTCAGGCGCCGCCCCCGGTCATCGCATGGGGCCGCTCCGGCCCTATGCACACTTCCGTCGGGCCCGCCACCGTAGGCAGAAGCCATATGACCTCCGGGTGGGCAAGACGCAGGCACAAGGATCCACGCCGTCGCCGGCAGCGCCACTCGCGGCGACCCCTCGCCATTTCCTCCTCCCCTTCAAGCGTCACGAAGAGCGGCAGGCAATGGCGACGTACGCGATCCGGGTGGCGACGGCGGCGACGACAGTGATCGCGTCGTCCCGGGTGGAAGGCGGGCCCGAACTGCCCGGTCGACGCGATCACTCGGATGGTAGCCAACGGGCGAGAATCGTCCTGATCAGCTCCAACCTGACGCACCGGCCGATACATGCCGGCTTGACTTCAAGCGGACTTGAAGCCGTTGACTGGTGATTGTGATGACAGCAGGTGCGGCTCTCAAGCAGCGTGCGATCAGCGCGATGGTGCGGCAGTTCCATCATCCCCGAGGCATCGCCGGACGGATGGCCGGGTGGATCATGGCCCATCGCACCTCCAACCGGCAGCGCAACAGCTGGGCAGTGTCCTTGCTGGAGGTGCGACCCACGGACCGCGTACTCGAGATCGGCTTCGGCCCCGGACTCGCCATCGCGGAGCTCGCCCTCCGCGCCACCCAGGGCCACGTCTACGGCATCGACCACTCCGAGGTCATGGTCCAGCAGGCCGGCCGGCGCAACGCCGCCGCCATCCGCGCCCACCGCGTGCACCTGGCTCACGCCTCTGTGGACGAGCTGCCGAGTTTCGACGAGCCGCTCGATGCCGTCCTCGCCGTCAACTCCGTCGGGTTCTGGCCCGACCCGGTGGAACGGCTTCGCCGGCTCCGCGACCTCCTTCGCCCCGCAGGACGCATCGCACTCGTCAGCCAGCCCCGCTGCCCCGGTGCCACCCGAGCCACCACGGCCCGAGCCGCCCAAGAGCTCCAGGACCTGCTCGCCGAGGCAGGCTTTACCGAGATCCAGGCCGAAACCCTCGATCTCGACCCTCCCGTCGCCTGTGTCCTCGCCGGCAATCCGACCGACGGTACGGGCCGTCCCGACCAACCGTAGGCGTGGCGGCTACGCCTGCCGGGTCCGCTGCGTGATGTGCGCGTAGGCCTCCAGCACCGCCCGCAGGCCGCAGCACGGAATTCCATGACTCGAGTGACGAGGGTGAGACCGTTGTCCTTGAGCACGCGCAAGCGGATGGCTCCGCACCGATCGGCGCGGAGCCATCCCGAGTCGTTCTACTTGAAGCGGCGCAGCCGCAGGCTGTTGCTGACCACGAAGACGCTGGAGAACGCCATCGCGGCGCCCGCGATCATCGGGTTGAGCAGGCCGAGCGCGGCCAGCGGCAGCGCGGCCACGTTGTAGGCGAAGGCCCAGAACAGGTTGCCCTTGATCGTGCTGAGGGTGCGGCGGGACAGCCGGATGGCGTCGGCGGCCACCCGCAGGTCACCGCGGACCAGGGTCAGGTCGGAGGCCTCGATGGCGGCGTCGGTGCCGGTGCCCATCGCCAGGCCCAGGTCGGCCTGGGCCAGCGCGGCGGCGTCGTTGACGCCGTCGCCCACCATGGCCACGACCTTGCCCTCGCTCTGCAGTTCCTTGACGACGTCGACCTTGTCGGCGGGCAGCACCTCGGCGATGACCTCGTCGATGCCCACTTCGGCCGCTACTGCCTTGGCCACGGCCTCGTTGTCGCCGGTCAGCAACACCGGTGTCAGGCCCAGTGCCCGCAGCTGCGCGATGGCCTCGGCGCTGGTCGGCTTGACCACGTCGGCCACCACCAGCACCGCGCGCGCCTGACCGTCCCAGCCGACCGCCACCGCGGTCCGCCCGGCCGCCTGCGCGGCGTGCAGCTTCCGCTCAAGCTCGGGGGTGAGGTGCTGCGACCACTCCTGCAGCAGCCGGGGCCGGCCGACCAGCACGGCGTGCCCGTCCACGATGCCCTGCACGCCGAGGCCCTCCACGTTGGCGAAATCCTCGGCCGAGGGCAGCTCGCCGACCCGGGCGGCGGCGCCCTTGGCGATGGCCTGGGCGATCGGGTGCTCGGAGGCGTGCTCCAGCGCGCCGGCCAGGCGCAGCACCTCCTCCTCGCTCTCCCCCTCCGCCACATGCACCTCAACCAGGGTCATCCTGCCTTCGGTGACCGTGCCGGTCTTGTCCAGCACCACCGTGTCGATCCGGCGGGTGGACTCCAGCACCTCAGGCCCCTTGATCAGAATGCCCAGCTGGGCACCTCGCCCGGTGCCGACCAACAGAGCGGTCGGCGTGGCCAGGCCCAGTGCGCACGGGCAGGCGATGATCAGCACCGCCACCGCGGCGGTGAAGGCGGCGCCCACGCCGTCGCCGGTGCCGAGCCAGAACCCGAGTGTGCCCAGCGCCAGGGCGATCACGACCGGGACGAAGATGCCGGAGATCCGGTCGGCCAGCCGCTGCACCTGCGCCTTCCCGGTCTGCGCCTCCTCCACCAGCCTGGCCATCTGGGCCAGCTGGGTGTCGGCGCCGACGCGGGTGGCACGGACGATCAGGCGGCCGCCCGCGTTCACGGTGGCGCCGGTGACCGCGTCACCCACCCCGACCTCGACCGGCACCGACTCGCCGGTGAGCATGGAGGCGTCGACCGCCGAGGTGCCGTCCTCGATCAGCCCGTCGGTGGCGATCTTCTCGCCCGGCCGGACCACGAACCGGTCACCCACGTTGAGCTGATCGCTGGGGATGCGCGTCTCCGCGCCGTCACGCAGCACCGCGACGTCCTTGGCGCCCAACTCCAGCAGCGCCCGGAGCGCCGCACCCGCCCGCCGCTTGGAGCGGGCCTCGAAATAGCGGCCGGCCAGGATGAACGCCGTCACCCCGGCGGCGGCCTCCAGATAGATGTTGCCGGAGCCGTCGGTGCGCTCGATGGTGAACGCGAACGGATGCGTCATGCCGGGCGTGCCGGCGGTGCCGAAGAACAGAGCCCACAGCGACCAGCCGAGCGCGGCGATGGTGCCGATCGAGATCAACGTGTCCATCGTCGCGGCGCCGTGCCGCAGATTCGTCCAGGCCGCCTTATGGAACGGCCAGCCCGCGTACACCACCACCGGCGCGGCCAGCACCAGCGACAGCCACTGCCAGTTCGTGAACTGCAACGGCGGGATCATCGCCATCGCGATCACCGGCACCGCCAGCACCACTGAGGTGATGAGCCGGTCACGCAGCGGCTGAAGCTCGTCCTCCGGCTCCTGCTCGGCTGTTTCCGCCTTGGGCGGCGCCGGGAGCGCGGCACTATAGCCGGCCTTCTCCACTTCGGCGATGAGCTGCTGCGGGTCCACGTTTTCGGGGAAGGTGACCTTCGCCTTCTCCGTGGCGTAGTTGACCGTCGCGCTCACGCCGTCCAGCTTGTTGAGCTTGCGCTCGATGCGGTTGGCGCACGACGCGCAGGTCATGCCGCCGATCGAGAGCTCGACCGCGTTCTGCCGGTCATCGGTGACCTGGGTCATCACCGTTCTCCTTTCTCCCGCTCAGTGGCTGTGGCCGTCGTCGCCGTGCCCAGAAGATGTAGGCGTGGGCGTGGGCGTGGGCGCCGGGATCGCGGGCCGCTCGCCCGCGCCGAGGGTGAAGTCGGCGGTGCGGACCTTCCCGTCATGCTGGAAGTCCAGGAACAGCCGGTAGTCACCGACACTGGGCACCTGCGCGTAGAAGACGATCTCCGGACCGGCCGTGGTCGTGCCGTCCCCGGGCTCGCCGTCCGGGTGCACGTGCAGGTAGGCCAGATCCCGGGCGCGCAACGCCACCAAGTGCCCGTAGGCGCCAAGATAGGGCTGCAGATCGGTGACCGGCTTGCCGTCCTTGCTGACCTTGAGGGTGAGCCTGCTCGACTGTCCGGGGGTCAACTCGCCGTCGAGGGTGAGGGTGTAGCCGTCCACTTCCGCCGTCCGGCTGACCTCGGGCAGGGCTCTGGGTGCGTAATCGCCGTCGACCAGCAGGTCTGTGCCGAGCGTCAGTCCGCTCCCGCCCGTGGGGGCAAAGTCAGCGAAGGCGCGATAGGCGCCTGGGGCCTCCAGCGTGAGTTTCACCGACCAGATGCCATCGGGTGCCATCTCGGGGTGAAGGTGCTGGAAGCTGCCCAGGTCGCGGGAGACCACAATCAAATGCAGCTTCTTGTCGTGCTCGACCTGGTAGCCGGTCACCGGCTTGCCGTCCGGGCCGGTCACGGTGAAACGGAAGTCCGTCGGCTCGCCGGCCTTGATGGTCGTCAACGGGTTGAAGGTGTAGCCGTTCTCGGACACTTGAAGCCCTCCGGGGGTATCGCTCTTCGCCTGCTCGGCGGTGTGCTCCCCATGTCCCGCGGTCGCCGTCGGCGTCGCCATGGGCGTCATCGCCGCGTGGTCCTCGGCAGCGGGAGCTCCGACCGGACCCACCACCTTGCCCACACCCAACGCGCCGCCGAATACGACGGCCAGCCCCAGGACGTACGAACCAAGCTTGGTCGCGGTGTTCACGGGTTCGCCACCTCATATCCGGCCTCCTGGACCGCGGCGACGATCTTCGCCGGGTCGACGGGGCCGTCACTGTCCACGGTCAGCAACCCCGTGGCCAGGTCCACCTCGACGCCGGTCACGCCGGCCACGTCACCGACCTCTTCCTTGACCGAGCTGACGCAGTGGCCGCAGGTCATGCCCTTGACGGTGTAGGTGGCGGTGCTCATAACGATCTCTCCTTCGATCAATGCGGTCAGGAACGCACGAGTCTGGCGATGGCATCGGAGGCTTCCTTGACCTTCGCCTCCGCCTCCGGGCCGCCCTTCAACGTGGCCTCGGCCACGCAGTGGGCCAGATGCCCTTCGAGCAACGACAGGGAGAACGACCTCAGCGCGCTGGTCGCGGCCGACACCTGGGTCAGGATGTCGATGCAGTACTTATCGTCCTCGACCATGCGCTGCAGGCCCCGGATCTGCCCCTCGATCCGACGCAGCCGCATCGCGTGATCCTGCTTGCTTCCGCTGTATCCGGCCATGTCAGTCCTCCATCGGGTCCGTCGCCCTGACAAACACCATACCCCCCTACCGTATTCCTCGCAACGGAAGGAGCGCCCCCGCGCCACAAGCCGGACATCATCAAAGTGGCCGACCTCGACGACTACCGGCGCGGATCGAGGTGAAGGTCGAACCCGTCAGCGGCAAGCTCGGTCAGGAAGACCACCGGGTCCACCAGTTGCTCGATGTGCCGGACACCCGGCGGCATAGCAGGAAGGTCGCGGATGAGCAGCGCCGCGGCGAGGCCGGTGGCGCGGCTCTGCATCCTCCCGCTGAAGGAGGCCTGGGCCTTGCCCGAGGTGACCGTCACCATGAATCCGTCGCTCCCGAAGTGGGCTTTCTCGAACGCGGCGAGCAGCCGTTCACGTACTTTGGGACGGCGCAGGAGGCCGGCGACGGCGGGCCACCGGGCCGCGGCCAGCAGGGCGGTGAAGAGGCGGGAGTCCAGGCACAGCCCTGTGCGCGCGGCGGGCACGCCGAGGGTATGGGGCAACGTGTACTGGTCGGAGAACGGCAACCGGTGAACGGTACGCGCACCGTACGGCGCTGGGAAGCTCATCGTCCACGAGCCGTCGAGCGTGCCCAGCCCGTCCAGGGTCCAGGCGACCGCCGCCGGGCCGTGTTGCTCCCCCGCCCCGGCCAGCACGCCGATACGCAGCTCCGAAGCCGGTGCGCGCTCGGCACAGATCCGTGCCAGGAGGTTGGTGACGCCGGGAGCGAGGCCGACGCTGATGGCTGCGGTCGCGCCGTGTGCCCGGGCCAGGCCGTCGAGGCGCTGGATCCCGGCCAGCAGCTCATAGGAGGCCGTGACGTCGACGTACCCGATGCCGCGTTCGAGGCAGGCGCGCGCCACGCGGGCGTTGTCGATCTCGGCGCACATGAGAACGGTGGTGACGCCGTCCAGCGCCCTGGCCAGGTCATCAGGGTCAGCGGCATCCACGCGCATCATGGTCGTGCCGGGCACAGGCTTGGCCCGGCCCGGGTCACGTCCGGCCACGATCACCTTGGTCGCGGGGTTTCTGACCAGTGCGGCCGCGGCCTCGCGGCCGACCGCGCCGTATCCGCCGAGGATGAGAACGGTGTTCATCGCTGCGTTGCTCCTTGCTGTCCGTGGTTCGGTACGGGCGAGCCAGCCAGGCCGACGGCGGCTTCACCTCGTCAGTGACCGTGGCCGTGGCCCACGAAGGCCGTCGCCGGCTTGCCCGGCGGTACCAGCCCCAGCGCGGTGACAGCCGCGACGCCGGCGACGACGGCACACAGGGTGAGCCCCGCCACGAAGCCGCCGATACCGGCCGGCGAGCCGGGCACGAGGCTCGACGCCGCGACAGTGGAGACGACGGCCACCCCGATCGAGCCGCCGAGCTCATGGAAGGTGTTGATCACACCGGAAGCGACGCCGTTCTCGCCGGGCGGGATGTTCGCCATGGTCGTCGTGGTGGCCGTCACGAACGCCGGCCCGATGCCCAGCGCGGCCAGCACGAACCCCGGCAGCAACGTGGTGTACACGCCGGCGTCGGGCGAGATGCGTGTCATCAGCGCCGCGCCCGCCGCCGTGACCACGAAGGACGCCACCGCCACCGGCCGGCCGCCGATCCTGCCGATGAGATGCCCGCCGAGCTGCGCCCCGATCGTGATCGCGACAGCCACGGGCAGGAAGAGCAATCCCGTCTCCAGAGCGCTGAACCTCAGCACGTGCTGGAGGTAGAGCGAGCTGAGGAAGAACAGGCCCAGCATCAGCCCCGTGGCCATCAGCATGACGAACGTCCCCGAGATCACCGGCCGCCTGGCCAAGGTCTCGGCACGCATCAGCGGCGCCCGTACCGACCGCTCGACCACCACGAACAGGACGTACAGCAGCACGGCCCCGGCCAGCGGCAGCACCGTTCGCGCAGCTCCCCAGCCGGCGTCGCCCGCCGTCACCAGCCCGTAGATCAGCAGCGCCGTCGCCGACGTGACCACCAGCGCGCCGGGCACGTCGAGCCGCTCGCTCCGCCCGGGCGTGGGCGGCACCACTGCGGGTACGGCCGCGAGCACCACCAGCCCGATCGGCACGTTGACGAAGAACACCCACGTCCACCCCGGCCCCGCGGTCAGCACGCCGCCGAGCAGCACGCCGAGCGCCGCGCCTGTGCCGCCGATGGCCGCCCAGACGCCGAGCGCCCGCCCGCGCCGCTCGCCGTGGAACGTGGTGGTGATGACGGCCAGCGCCGCCGGGGAGAGCAGCGCCGCGCCGATGCCCTGCACCGCACGGCCGGCGATGAGCACGGCGCCGCTGCCGGCCAGCCCGCACATCAGCGAGGCCACCGTGAACAGCACCAGCCCCGCCAGGAGCATCCGGCGGGCGCCCAACGCGTCGGAGAGCCGCCCGCCGAGCACCATCAGCCCGCCGAAGCAGAGTGTGTACGTGGTGACGACCCAGGTCAGCGACTCGCGGTCGAGCGCGAGGTCCGTGCCGATGGTGGGCAACGCCACCTGCACGACCGTGATGTCGACGATCAGCATGAACTGCGCCAGGCACAGCAGGACCAGCACGCCCCATCCACCGGTGTGCGCCTTGGCGGGAGCCGTGTCACGTCTCATCCGAACTTCTCCTTAACTCGAACATTGATGTTCAAGTTAGCATCCACAAACCATACACGGGTAGGGTTCAGGAGGTTCGAGTGCGACCCATGGCGCCGTCTCGGGGATTCGGTCGGTACCCCCAAGATCCATCGACGCCCGGCCGACGGCGTCTAGGTGGCGCGGAAAGTGCTGTGGGCGAGGGCGGCCTCGGCGATGAGCCGGCCGGCGTGCCTCAGCTCGGGCTCGGTGCTCCAGCGGCCCAGCGACAGACGCAGCGCCGAGCGCGCCCGTTGCTCGGCAGGCCCATGGCCGCGAGCACGGGCGAGGACGCGTCGCTGCCTTCGTGGCAGGCCGAGCCCGTGGAGGCGGCGATCTGAGGCACGGCGGCGAGCAGGAGGCGGCCAACGGCGCCTTCACACTGACGTTCAGGGTGCCGGGCAGGCGCTCGGTCGGATGGCCGTTGAGGTGCACGCGGCCAGGTAGCAGCGCCTCCAACTCGGCGTGGAGCAGGTCGCGCAGCGCAGCCAGGCGAGCGGCGCTTTCGGGCAGTTCCTGGCGTGCGAGCTCGGCGGCCTGGCCGAGGGCGACGATGAAGGCGACGTTCTCCGTCCCGGCCCGCCGCCCACTCTCCTGGCCACCGCCGGGGATGATCGGCCGCAGCGGGGTGCCGGTGCGCACTAATAAGGCCCCACTCCCTTGGGCGCGTACATCTTGTGGCCGGCCACGGTCAGCAGATCCACCCCGACACACCTGGGCGGCGCGCGCGGCGCCGCGGATGGCCAGGGTGTCGGCCTCCGAACCGCCGCCGGTGAAGACGATCTCGTCCGGGCGAGCGCCCAGCAGGTCGGCCACCTGGCGGCGAGCCTGCTCGTCAGGGCTCGTGCATGCGAAGCGGGACCAGCATCCCCGAGGCGGCCGCCTCCTGTCCGGAGTCACGTCCCCCACCGTTGACAATCCTCTGAACACCTGCGAAGTAGACGTCATGGACTTCGCCAGCCAAATAGTGACCATCGCCGCCGTGGTGGTCGGCGCACTCACCACGTACGTGGTCACCGCGCTGAACGACCGGTCGCGTCACAAAAGAGAAGTGGCGCGCCAGTGGGTGGACAGGAAGCTGCAGCTCTACACCGGCTACGCCGGAGACATCAAGCAACTGGTCATCCTCGCCCGGCAGATCACGGCACTGCACGGGCTCCACGACGCCGCGCCCGGCGTGGACGAGGGCAAGGCCCTGGCGTTGCTCGACGAGGCGGAGACACGCCGGTCCCTGACGTACGAGGCGGTCAGGATGCTCGGCGACACGCAGACGATTCGCGCGACCGGGGAGCTGAACGACGCCGTGCACCGGTTGGAGTGGCTGGCGCGGGGGAAGCTGGACGCCGATCCAGACACGTGGGAGACGTGCTGGCAGCTGTACACCGAAGCGGCGAACACCTTCCACGAGAGCGTTCGCCGCGAGCTCGGCGTTCCAGGCGCGTTCCTCCCCCGCCTCGTGGACCGCGGCGCCGGTCCACGACCCACCCTGCCCATCGCGGATCGCCCGCAGCCTGTGGATCCATCCCGCACGGAGGAGGCCGAGCAGGGTGGCGCTGGAGTCGACGGGAGTGATCAGCGGGGAACGAAGCCGCGGTAGACGACGCGTCGCCGCCGGAGCACCGGCCACTGCCGGTCCCTGATGCCATTCAGCACGATGGCGGCCACCGTACCGGTGAGGAGGCTGCCGACGATGACGTTCATGACGAGCATGAAGGCGATTTCCATGAGGATCCCTCCGCCAGAAGTTCGAATTTGAACTTGATGGCGTGAACAGCACCCTCCAGCGTCCTATTCCGCGCCAGAATCAGCCGTGATGCTTCGACGTGTCACCTTGTCCAGGAAGTCGGAGAGCTTGGCCGTGGTGCGCTCGATCTGCTCCTCCACCGTCAGCGTCTCCTCGAGCCGCCCGCCTGCCGGGGTCTTCCTGCCGCGCACGTACAACGAACAGTCCAGGTCACTGCAGATGTAGACGCCCACCGAGTTGTTGTCCCGGCCGGCCTTGCCCGCGCGCCGGGCGGTCATCAGGGACACGCCGCTGCCGGGGTGCGTGGTCAGGCAGAGGGAGCACATGCCCCGATGCAGGTAGCCGCGCTGCCGGGTGGCCAGGCGCAGCGTCACCCCGACCAGCGCGCCATCGCGCTCGGTCACCAGGTAGGCGCGGTCCGGCGCGCCGGGGTCGCGCCAGCCCAGGAAATCGAGATCCTCCCATGGCTGCTCCGGCAGGTCCTTGGGGAGTGAGAGCCGTTTGGCCTCGCTCTTGGAACAGTTGACGAACGATATGCGGATCTGCTGCTCAGTGATGGCATCCATGCGTCGTACGCTAAAGAGCCTAGACCTATTAGGCAAATACTTATAGGGGGAAGGTGATCCAGGTCCTCCAGCAGCCGCAGCGGGTGGAGTCCCATGTCCAGACTAAAGAGCCAGGCAGGGTCGTAGGTGGACGAGAGTGGATAACGGACTGGAGGGACGAGATCGGCTAGAGCTGTCACGAGGATGGACTTCAAGCCCACGTGGCAGCTTCAATGCGCCGACCGGACGTTCTCGCGGACGTCGTTGGTCGCCACACCCAGCAGTTTGCCGGTCAGATCGATGAGCGCGCGGCCGACGGCCAGCTCTTCACCGATCCGCGGGGCGGGCGGGTCGGCCGGGTTGCGGTGGGCTTCGCCGCAGCCGGTCAACCGCACGTCGGCCGGGCTGGTCAAGGTGACGTACGCGGTGGCGAGGTCGCCGGTCTCGGCGATGTCGATCTGAATGGACCATTGTTTGTCGGCCATGGGTTTCACCTCCTGGCCACTCACTGTTGCGCTACCCCAGGTCATGGACGCAAACGCGGCTCCCGGAGTAAGCCGGGGCAGCACCGGCACAGGCGTGCCGAAGGTCATGCGTGCGGGCACGTGGCCGCACCACACGTTCGGCGCCTGGTCCGCCAGCGGCCCCCCGGCCCGGGCCTTGACCGAGGCGTCCTCGATGCCGACCCGCCACAACGCCGTCTCGCGTAGTTCCCGCTCGTCGGGCGGGCGCACGTCGTCCCAGCGCCCGGGGGTCAGGTACTCCACCAGCGCCCGCAACCCGGCCGATGAGCTCATGCTCATCGGTCACCCTGGCCGCGTGCCCGTGCACCGTGACCGAACGGTAGTTCATCTGCCTGGGGATCGTCGCCGTGGTGTGCGCCCAGTTCGCCCGGCGCCTCCGCGCCGGCGTGGGGGGCCGGAGTGGCGGATATGTAGGACCTGGAGTACTCACTGAGGGGAGGCGGCGGGCGTTGGGGGAGCCGGGCTCGCGGAAGCGGGTCAGTCGGCCGCGACAAACTCGGTCTCCTCCGCAGAAGGTGGCAGCCATACGGCGTGGTGTTGGGGCAGTTCGGTGGGCGGATGGACCAATCGGCCACCCGCGAGAAGTCCATGCGTCCGGCGGAGAATGTCGTTCCGTCGAACCTGACCTGACCGCCGGAGAACGTCGCCTCGCCGAACCCTACGTGGACTCCGGAAAAGTCCGCTCGGCTGAAGTCCACCGTGCCGCCGGAGAAGCCCGCCTCGGTGGAGTCGATCTGGCCGCTGGAGAGCTTCGCGCCGGTGAAGTCGAGCGCGGCGCCCGAGAACTCCGCCTCCCTGAACGCGACCCTGCCGCCGGACAGCGTCGTGTTGGTGAAGCCGACCGTGCCGACGGAGAACTTGGCCTGGCCGAACCGGACCTCGCTACGGGGGAACTTCGCCGCGCCGAAATCGACCGCACCGCCGGAGAATTCCGCTTTGGGAAACCCGAGCTCGGTGCCGGAGAACTCGGCGCCGCCAAAGTCACTGTGCCGCCGGAGAATTTCGTCGCAAAGAACCAGACCGCGCCGCCGGTGAACTTCGCCCCGCTGAGATCCACTGTGCCACCGGAGAACTCCGCATCTGCGAAGGTGGCCTGGCCGCCGGAGAACTCCGCCTCGCTGAAGTCGACCTCGCCGCCCGAGAACTCCGCACCGTCGAAGAAGACAAGACTGCCGGCGAACTTCGCCCTGACGAAACGGACGTGGCCGCCGGCGAACTTCGCCCCGGTGAAACGGACGTGCCCCCCAGAGAGGACGGCGTCGGTGAAGTCCAGGTCGGTGGTGAAGGTCACGCCGGTGAAGTCGAGGTCGGCACCGTGCCAGGGAACCGGTGCTGTGTCCTTCAGGTGGATGCCGATCAGGCGCAGGATGGTGGCGCGTACCTCACCCATGGCCCGCCCGCCGATGTGCGCGGTGGCGTCGGGTTCGGGGTCCGGGTGCATGCGCAGGTAGGCGTAGAGCACGTCGATGCACATCTGCCGGCCGCCGGCCCAGTCGTCGGCCAGGGAGGCCAAGGCGTGTACTCCGGCCAGGCGCACGGCGGCGGAGTCATGGCCGAGTTTGTCGCTGGCCTTGTCAAAGCGTTCGGCGTACAGCTTGGCCTGTTCCCGGTTCTCGCCGGCCTCGGTGATGCGCTGCCTACGGTAGGCCACCACCAACGCGACCAGTCCGCCGATGCCGGCCAGCACCGCCAGCGAGATCTTGACGTTCTCCAGAACCTCGGTCACGGTCGGTTTGATCGCCGACAGATCGACCCGGCCCAGCCCGGACAGGGCCAGCGTCACCAGGCCGACCGCCGCGGCGCCGGCCAGAAGAACGACAACGCACAGGGCAAGGCTGATCGGCATCAGCCGGACCGGTCGTCCAGCACGATGCTGCCGCCAGCGAGCAGTACGGGACGCGCGGCGGAGGAATAATCGCGGCATGATCCCCACAATGCCCGAAGCCGGGCACGATTCAGCGTGACCGCGCCGCTGATCGCGGGAACACGTCAACGATCTCGCCGCCCTGCGCCCCGATCGATTGGCCGCATAGAAGCTATTTGATTCAACTTCGATCACTTTCGATCGCTACTATGGGGGCGTTGCGAGGAGGACCATGACGAACACTGCGTCCGACCGGGCCGAAAGCGGCCGCGGGGATGGGGCCATCGGTCCGCTGCGCGCCGTCTGGGGCGCTGCGATCTCGCCCGAGGCCCTGGCCGGCAGCCTGCTGCCGCCCGAAGCGGCACTCCCGGTGCCTGGCGCCGGGCGCTTCGCCGGGGACGGGGTCGCGGAGTCCCTGGCCGCCGTTCGGGAGCGGGCGGCGGCGGAGAGGGAGATGCCGTGGCCGCAGCCGCTGGCCTCGCAGTACGCGCGATACTTCCGCGACGGCAACCGCACCGGCTACGAGAGCCAGGTGTTCGAGCGCCAGGACCGGCTGACCCGGGCGGTGCTCATGGCGGCGGTGAGCGGTGGGGATGGCTGGCTGGACGAGGCCGCCGACGGGATCGTCCAGTTGTGCGAGCAGAGCGCGTGGTGCTGGCCGGCGCACGAGGACACCTGTCGGCCCAGGGGCACGGTCCTCCCGGACGTGGCCACGCCCTGCCTCGACCTGGGCGCCGCCGATGTGGCCGCTCAGCTGGCGTGGGCCGACCAGGTGCTCGGTGACCGGCTGGCGGAGCGTTACCCGGGGTTGCGGGAGCGTGTGCGGTCCGAGGTGCGCGGGCGGGTGCTCGGCCCGTTCCTCCACCGGCGCGACTGGCACTGGCTGGGGCTGGACGGCGACGTGCACAACTGGTGCCCGTGGATCTGCGGCAACGTGCTCGTCGCCGCGCTGCGCCTGGCCGAGCCGGGGCAGGAGCGGGCACGCCAGGTCGCCTGGGCCGTGGCCGGCATCGATCGTTACCTCGCGGCGCTGCCCGCGGACGGCTCCGTCGACGAGGGCTTCGAGTACTGGTGGAACGGGGCCTGCCGGGCGCTCGAGGCGCTCGACGTCCTGGCGCACGCCACGTCAGGGCTGCTCGACGCCGTGGCGATCCCGGTCGTGCGGGAGACGGTCCGGTTCCCGCACCGGATGCATCTGGGCGGGCCGTGGTACCTGAACCTGGCCGACGCTCGGGCCCGGCCGCCGGCCGACCAGCCGTGGCAGGTGCTGCACCGCTGGGCTCACCGGCTGGGCGAGCACGACGCCCGGAGGCACGCGGAGTCGCAGCGTGCGGCCGGGATCCACGCCTCCGCCGAGCTCGGGCGGGCGCTCTGCGAGCTGGCCGACGCCGAGTGGCAGGCCGCCGGGCGCGGCGATCCGCCTCTCGTCGCCGGGGTCTGGTTGCCCGGGACGCAGATCGGACTCGCACGTACGGCGGCTCGGACGGCGCACGGGCTCGTGCTCGCGGTCAAGGGCGGGCACAACGGGGAGCATCACAACCACAACGACGCCGGATCGGTCGTCGTGGCCGTCGATGGGGTTCCCGTGCTGGTGGACGCGGGGCGGCCGACGTACACGGCGCAGACCTTCGGGCCGGACCGGTATGCGATCTGGACCATGCAGAGCAGCTGGCACAACGTGCCTGAAGTACGGGGCGTCCCGCAGGGGCAGGGGCGCGGGTTCCGGGCCCGTGACGTCGAGGTGGTGGACGAGCCGGACCGGTTCGAGGTGCGGATGGATCTGGCCGCCGCCTATCCCGTACCGGAACTCGAGCGGTGGTGGCGGACGGCGGCGCTCGATCGGCATGCGGGCGGCGTGACCATCGGGGACACGTGGAGCTTCACCGGCGACGGCGACCCCAGCGTGCTGCATTTCCTGCTGAACGGGCAGGTGGATCAGCCGGCCGCCGGGGAGATCGTCGTACGGCCGCCAGACGCGCGGGCCGTGCGGGTCACGTGGGACCCCGGGGTCGCAACGGCCGGGCTCACCGTGCGCAAGCTGGAGGATCCCATGCTCGCCGAGGTGTGGGGCGAGCGCCTGACCAGGCTGGAGCTGCGCCTGCCCGGCACGGCGCGGGGCGCTTTCGAGATCCGAGTGGGGGTGTGGGAATGACCGTGTCCGATTCGCCGGGCGCGCTCCCGGACGAGCGCCGTGCCCAGATGGTGGAGTTGCTGCGCCGGCGCGGCGTCGTCCGCGTCGGCGAGCTGGCGACCGAGCTGGACGTCTCGGCCATCACGATCCGGCGCGACATCGCGCTGCTCTCCTCGCAGGGGCTCATCCGCCGGGTACGCGGCGGCGCAGTGCTCCACGACGGGCCGGTGGCCGCGGCGCTCGCCGGCGCCGCGGAAACGGAGGACTCACCGGCGCCCGACGCGGAGGGGCCGCAGGTCGCGATCGGCATGGTGGTGCCGTCGTTGAACTATTACTGGCCCGACGTGATCCGCGGCGTCCGCGAGGCCGCCGCGGCGGCCGGCGCGCGGGTCGTCCTGCGCGGCGCCACCTACCGGGCCACCGACGAGCGCCGCCTCCTCTCCCGGCTGGTCGAGGCGGTGGGCGTGGACGGTCTCCTGGTCGCGCCCACCACGACCGGCGACGAAGGGGCGGAGCTGGTGCGGTGGTTGCAGGACGCCGACATGCCCATGGTGCTCATCGAGCGCACCGCCGCCTCTGGCCCGTACCATGAGGCGATGGAGTCGGTGGTCAGCGATCACGCGCTCGGGGCCGGCATGGCCGTACGGCACCTGGTCGAGCTCGGTCACCGGCGGATCGGACTGATCACCACCATTCAGAGCCCGACCAGCCCGCACGTGCGGCGCGGCTGGCAGCAGGCGTGCGAGGAGTTCGGCCTGCCGCTGGACGGTGCGCTGGACGTCAGCACGGTCGATCAGTGGGATCCCGGGTGGCCCAAGGCAGTGGAGAACGTGATCGATCGATGCGTCGCCTCCAAGACGACGGCGCTGCTCGTGCACTCGGACCCGGAGGCGATCGACCTGGTCGAACGCTGCCAGGAGCGCGGCATCCGGGTGCCTTCCGATCTCGCCATCGTGACCTACGACGACGAGGTGGCCGAGTTGTGCGACCCGCCGCTTACCGCTGTGCGCCCGCCCAAGACGGCCATCGGGCGGGCGGCGTTCGGGCTGCTCGCGGCGCGGCTGACCGATCCGGACCCGGAGCGGCCCACCCACCGCGTCGTCATCGAGCCACGCCTGATCGTGCGGTCGTCCTCGGCCTCGGCGTCATAGCGACGAGGTGCGGGTCATTGTCGCGGCGTGCGGGGCCCGCTGACGTCATTGTCGCGGCGGGCGCGGCCCGCTGACGTCATTGTCGCGGCGGGCGCGGCCCGCTGAGCGCGGCGGACGTGTCCAGCAGGTCGTCCGCCGCGTCCGGCCACGTCACGCGGGCGACCACCGGGTCGGACCAGGAGACGACCGGCGGCCGGCCCGGCTCCTGCCCGCCGAGGAACACCGCCGCGTCGTACCACGTGTCCGGCCGCGCCGGCCCGCTGGTCGCGCACCAGGGGATGAGCGTCCAGGGCGCGAGCGGCGAGGAGTCCTCGGCCGGGACCATGCCGCGCAGGTCCAGCCCCGCCCCCGCGATGACCTGGGAGTGCAGGGTGCGATCGGCCGCGTCGGGTCCGGTGGCGGGGAGCGGCCATCCGCCGACGCGCAGCAGGCCGGGCTCCAGCAGCCGGATCAGGCGCACCTCCCAGGGGCCGCGCACGGCGGAGATCAGCTCGATCCACGGCCCGAGGCGTACCGTCCCCGGCCGCCCGTAGCCGTGGTCCCCGCCGGCGTCGCTCTCGGGAGTGACCCAGTGGGCCTGCCAGCGCGACGCACCGATCATCGTTCCCGAGGGGAGGCGGTCGAGGAGAAGCGTCTCGAAGCCCGTGCGGTGGCTGGGCCGGCCGTCGTCGTCCAGGAGCACGACCGACTGGTCGAACGGGTCGGCGGCGTGCTCACCGGCGAGCACGGGCGAGGTGACCGTGGAGTAGCCCAGCCGCGCGTACAGCGGCGAATCGGTCAGGTGCGTCCCGGGATGGGAGTGGTCGGTGCCGTGGTTGACCACTCGTACGACGCCGTCCGCGCGGGTCCCGCTGACCAGCCAGCCGGGCGCGCGGACGACCCGATGGTAGTCATCGAACTCGACCGGCAGCGGCTCCTCGACGGCCGTCCATACCGGGTGATCGGCGGGCAGGGACAGGCCGAAGAAGCCCTTGGCCGCCCAGTACGGCGAGCCGGGCCCGGAGTAGGACTGCGCGATCGGCGGCCAGGCCCCGTGCCAGCCCAGGGTCAGGACCCCGTCCTCGTCCGGCGCCCCGCGCTCGGCGAAGTGGCGGGCGATGCCGGAGGCGGCACGGCGGAGCAACCCGGGGCCCGGCGTGGCGAGCCCTGCCCGGGCGCCGGTCCAGAACTGGGTGGCGGCGGCGAACCGGTAGGTCAGGCTGCGTCCCTGGACGAGAGGGGAGCCGTCGGCGCCGACCAGGTGGACGGCGTCGTGCAGGTAACGTTCGAGTCGCTCCAGGTAGAGCGGTCGCCGCGAGTCCGCCGCCGGGTCCCCGGCGGCCATCTCGCTCCACATCAGCGGGTAGAACTGCAGCGCCCATCCGGCGTAGTGGTCGTAGGCGCGTTCGGCGCCGTCGGCGTACCAGCCGTTCTCCCTGGCGAAGCCGTCGGTGAACGCGAGCCCTTCCTCGATGTCCTTGCGCTCGAAGGGACCGCCGACGGAGGCGAGGAACTGCTCGACCATGATCTGGAACCAGATCCAGTTGATCGGCGGGTAGTCCGAGCCGATCGCTGGCGCGAGGTAGTCGACGACCTGCTCCCGCACGATCGGGTCGAGCCGGTCCCACAACCACGGCCTCGTCAGGTGGAGCACCAGCGCGAGGGACGCGGCCTCGACCTTCGCCTGGCCGTGCTCGTCGAGGCGCACCCAGCGCTCGGGTGAGCGGGGGTCCGTCCCGGTGGCGAGGCCTTGCGCGTACCACTCCATCAGGCCCAGCGGATCACGCCCGGACTCGCCCGCCACCCGGAACCCCGCCGCCAGGAACGTGCGCGCGAACCCTTCCAGGCCGTCGACGTCGGCACCGTACCCGCCCGGCGGGCCGGGGAAGGAGATGCGCGCGTGCGAGCCCGAGGCGTACCGCCGGGCGGACAGGAGGAGATGGTCGGCGAGTGCCGCCCAGTGGTCCCTGGTCCATCCGGTGTAGGGCGAGAGCCGCCGGTCGTCGAACTCCCGCAGCGAGAGCATGACTCCTCCTGATCGTGATCGCGCACGTTGACGTCACCGTTTCGTACCACGTCGCACGCCCTTTGGTACGAGATCGATCAATATCGATCAGATAACGCGATCGTTCTGATTAACGAGGTATTGACGTGATTGTAATGATCAGACATGCTCGGCGGCACTGGTAAGCGCTTGCCGGAAGGATGCTGGTGAGAAGACCCCCTGCCCTGCTGGTCATGGACCCCGCGAAGTTCAGCGTGCAGTTCCACGAGCCGCAGCTTCGCAGGTTGCACGACCTGGTCGAGGTGGGAGATCCGATCGTGACCGCCGATCTCGACGCACCCGCGGTGCGCCGCCGGCTGCGCGACGTCGAGGTGCTGGTGACCTCGTGGGGCTGCCCGCCGCTGACGACCGAGCGGCTGGCCGACGCGCCGCGGCTGCGGGCGATCTTCCACTGCGCGGGCACGGTACGCACGTTCGTCACCGACGAGGTCTGGCGGCGCGGGATCCTCGTCACCAACGCGGCCGACGAGAACGCGATCCCGGTGGCCGAGTTCACCCTGGCGGCGGTCATCTTCGCCGGGAAGAAGGCCCCGTTCCTCGCCCAGGACGCGCGCCGGCTGCGCGCGGACTGGTCCTTCGGCGCCGGCCGCGGCGAGCTGACCAACCGTGGGCGCACGATCGGCGTCGTCGGCTTCTCCCGGGTGGGACGCCGGGTGGTCGACCGGCTCCGCAGCCTGGAGGTGGACGTCCTCGTCGCCGACCCCTACGCCGACCCCGCCGCGGTCAGCGCGCTGGGCGCCGGGCTGCTCCCGCTGCCGGAGCTGCTGCCGCGTTGTGACGTGCTCACCCTGCACGTCCCGGAGCTGCCGTCCACCCACCACCTCATCGGCGCGCCCGAGCTCGCCCTGCTGCGTGACGGGACCACCGTCATCAACACCGCGCGCGGCGCCGTCCTGGACACCGCCGCCCTGGAGCGGGAGTGCGCCACCGGCCGGCTCGACGCGATCCTCGACGTCACCGACCCGGAGCCGCTGCCCGCTACCTCACTGCTGTACGACCTGCCCAACGTCATGATCACCCCCCACATCGCCGGATCTCTGGGATCGGAGACCCGGCGGATGAGTGAGAGCGCGCTCGACGAGCTCGAACGCTACCTGTCCGGTCAGCCGCCCCGCGCGGCCGTGACCCCCGACGACTTCATGGTGAGCGCCTGAGCCCTGAGACCGGCTCGAACGAAAGGAGACCGGAGCAATGACCGCTTCGAACACGCCAGCAAGGGTGCGCCACCCCCTGGTGAAGGCCCTGGCCACCGCGGCCGCGCTCTCGCTCGCCGTGACCGCCTGCGGTGGGTCCGCCGAACCCGCGGCCGGCGGCGACGGAAACGTCACGCTGTCGGTGACGGTGTGGAACATGGCCAAGACCCCCGAATTCAAGGCGCTCTTCGACGCGTTCGAGGCGGCGAACCCCGGCATCAAGATCAAGCCGGTGGACATCCTCGCCGACGACTACGCCGAGAAGGTCACCACGATGCTCGCGGGTGGTGACAAGAGTGACGTGATCACGATGAAGAACGTCACCGACTACTCGCGTTACTCCAGCCGCGGGCAGCTCCAGGAGATCACCGACCTCGCGAAGTCGGGCGACGCCGCGAAGCTGGCCGGCCTGGACGCCTTCGACGTCAGCGGCAAGTACTTCGCGCTGCCGTACCGGCAGGACTTCTGGCTGCTCTACTACAACAAGACGTACTTCGACAAGGCCGGCGTCAAGGCCCCCGAGACCCTGACCTGGGACGAGTACGCCAAGCTCGCGCAGCAGCTCACCAAAGACGAGGGCGGCAAGAAGGTCCACGGCACCTACCACCACACCTGGCGCTCCGTGGTGCAGGCCATCTCCGCGGCCCAGACGGGCGGCGACCAGCTCAGCGGCGAATACTCCTTCTTCACCGACCAGTACAACGTGGTGCTCGGGCTGCAGAAGGCCGGCGCGACCCTCGACTTCGGCACCGCGATGGCGCAGAAGTCGGACTACAAGACGTTGTTCGAGACCGGCGCCACGGCCATGCTGCCCATGGGCACCTGGTACATCGCCGCGCTCATGGAGGCCAAGAAGAGCGGCAAGACCGACGTCGA
The DNA here is from genome assembly GCF_005889735.1 of Nonomuraea turkmeniaca. Classification (GTDB taxonomy): domain Bacteria; phylum Actinomycetota; class Actinomycetes; order Streptosporangiales; family Streptosporangiaceae; genus Nonomuraea; species Nonomuraea turkmeniaca. The sequence goes on along the minus strand of NZ_VCKY01000160.1, from coordinate 549 downwards.
CTGGGCGCTGGCCCCGATGCCGCAGCGCCCGGGCGGTTCGGGTGTGACGACCTTCGGCTCGCCGACCGCCTTCGCCGTCAACAAGAAGGCCGAGCACGCCGACGCGGCCAAGAAGTTCGTGCAGTTCGCCGCGAGCAAGGCGGGCGCCGAGGCGATCAGCAAGGTGGGCGTGGTGCCGGCGCTGCAGAGCCCGGAGATCACCAGCGCCTACTTCGCGCTCGACGGCATGCCCACTGACGAGGTGTCCAAGAAGGCGTTCGAGCCGGACAAGGTCAATCTGGAGATGCCGGTCAGCGAGAACACCTCCGACATCGACACCATCCTCAGGGAAGAGCACGAGCTCATCATGGTCGGCGACAAGTCGGTCGCCGACGGCATCAAGTCGATGAACGAGCGCGTCAAGAGCGAAGTGCTCAACTAAGGACCGGCCGGGGCGGGCCCGGAGGCCTCCAGGCCCGCCCCCCCATGTCGCCGTATGTCCTGCAGGAGAAGGAAGCCACGAAGGACGGCCATGGCTCACGTCGCAACACAACCGGCGCCCACCGCCCC
>NZ_VCKY01000015.1 GCF_005889735.1 Nonomuraea turkmeniaca | reverse complement strand
CCCCCGCCATGGCCGCCCTGCCCTCACACGCCCGCCGCGCCGCCCTCATGAAGGCCCACGACGCCCTCGACGCCGACCGCGACGCGTTCGAGCGCCTGCTCGTCATGGAGACCGGCAAGCCGCTGGTGGACTGCAAGGTCGAGGTGGCCAGGACACTCGTGACCCTCGCCACCGCCGCCGAGGAGGTCGCCAGGCTGCACGGCGAGACCGTGCCGCTCGACCTCCTGCCGTCCGGAGAGGGCCTCATCGGGTTCTGGACGCGCCGCCCCATCGGCGTCGTCGTCGGCATCACGGGCTTCAACTATCCGCTGCTCCTCGCCGCCCACAAGATCGCCCCTGCCGTGGCGGCCGGCTGCCCCGTGATCGTCAAGCCCGCTCCGGCCACCCCGCTGGCCACGCTCTGGCTGGTCCACCTCCTCCGCTCCACCGGCGTCCTCCCGGGCGCGGCCGTGCAGCTCGTCACCGGCGACATCGAGGTCGGACGCACCCTGGTGGAGGACCGGCGGGTCGGCGCGGTGTCGTTCACCGGCTCGGCCGCCGCCGGCCACGCCATCGCCCGCAACGCCGCGCCCACCAAGGTCCTGCTGGAGCTCGGCTCGAACGCCGCGCTCATCGTGGCGGCCGACGCCGATCTCGAGGCCGCCGCCGACGCGGTCGTGCGCGGCGGCTACTACGCCTCCGGCCAGGCGTGCATCTCGGTCCAGCGGGTCCTGGTCGAGGAGCCGGTACGCGAGGAGCTCGTGTCCCTGCTGGCCGACCGCGTCAAGACCGTCGCCGTCGGCGACCCGCGGCTGCCCGAGACCCGGGTGGCCCCGCTCATCGACGGGGCGGCGACGGACCGCGTCCTGGAGTGGATCGCCGCCTCCGGGGCCGAGTCGATCATCGGCGGGAGTCGCGACGGCCGGGCCATCGTGCCGACCGTGCTCGCCGGCGTCCCTGACGGGGCGGCCGCCTGGGACGAGGAGATCTTCGGCCCCGTGGTGTGCGTGCGCGCGGTGCCCGACCTGGAGGCCGCGTTCAGGGCGGTCAACATGTCGCGGTACGGGCTGCACGCGGCGGTGTTCACCCGGTCGCTGGCCACGGCGTTCGCGGCGATCGAGCGCATCGAGGCGGGGGGAGTGGTGGTCAACGACGTGCCGGGGTTCAGGGCGGACAACATGCCGTACGGCGGCGTCAAGGACTCGGGCACCGGCCGCGAAGGGCCACGCTTCGCCATCGAGGAGCTCACGGTCACCAGAATGGCCATCATCCGGCCCTAGCACCTCTCGCTAGCCGAGCAGGCCTGGCGTGTGGTCCTTCAGCACCCGCAGGAAGGCCGCCGCCGGTCGGCTGTGGTAGCCACGCCTCCTGCGGACGACGACCACGGGCAGGCCCGCGCCCATGCTCTCGACCTCGATCGCCCGCACGCTGCCGATGCGCAGCTCCTCCCGGACGCTGCTGACGGGCATGAGCGCGACGCCGAAACCGGCCTCCACCAGCCGCTTCTGCGCGGTGAGGCTGTCGACCCTGGTGATCGGGGGATCCATCAGCCCCGACGCCGTCAGCCGGCGTTCGAGAAGGTGGCCGAAGGAGTCGGGCTGGCCGCGCTCGGGTGAGAAGCCGAGCCACCGCTCGTCCGGGAGCGCTCGCAGGTCCGGCACGCTGGAGGCGGTGACCGGGTGCGACGCGGGCACCACGACCAGGAGCTTCTCCGTGCCGAGCGGGATGGACTCCAGCTGCGGGTCGGCATCCGGGAAGTAGCGCAGGCCCAGGGACGCCTCGCCACCGCGGACGAGCGTGCTCACCTCACGGCTCGTCGCGGTGCGCAGCTCGACGGAGACCTCGGGGAAGTCCGCCTCGAACGCGCGCAGCGCGTCGACGATGTGCGAGTCGGCCAGGGTGCCGACGATGGCCAGGCCGAGCGTCCGCGCGCCCCCGGCGTCTCGCGACAGGTCCCGTACGGCTCGCTCGCCGTCGCGGATCGTCGCGAGAGCGGCTTCGGCGTAGGGCAGGAGCGCCGTACCCGCCTCGGTGAGCGACACCTGGCGCCCGGCCCGCTCGAACAGCGCCGCGCCCAGTGACCGCTCCAGCTCGCGGATCCGGCGGCTGATGGCGGGCTGGGACCGGTTGAGCCTCCTGGACGCCTCCGTGAACCCGCCCGTCCGGGCGATGCAGACGAAAGCCTCGATCTCCTCGACCGTCACAACCCATAAGTATTCCTGATCAAAGTGATCATTTCTATGCATTTGACTGATTGATGGGTGGCGGCAAAGCTCGTACCCATGACCGATCAGATGGCCAGGGCGGCCCGCTTCCGGGCCCTTCACGAACGCTCGGAGCCCTTCCTGCTCCCGAACCCCTGGGACGCCGGAACGGCGCGGCTGCTGGCCGGCCTCGGTTTCGAGGCCCTCGCCACGACGAGCCTCGGCGTGGCGAACATGCTGGGCGGCCCGCGGGCCGGTCGGCAGGACATCCTCGACAACTGCCGCGTCATCAGCGCGGCGACGCCTCTCCCCGTCAACGCCGACCTCGAGAACGGCTACGCCGCCGAACCGGCGCAGGCGGCCAAGATGATCGAGGACGCGTGCGCGTGCGGCGCGGCCGGGGCGTCCATCGAGGACGGGTCGGGCGACCCGCGAGCGCCGATCTACGACTTCGGGCTCGCCGTCGAGCGGGTGCACGCGGCCGTCGAGGCGACACGTTCGCTGCCCGTGCCGCTCGTCCTGACCGCCAGGGCCGAGAACCTGCTGTACGGCGTCGCGGACTTGGACGACACCATCAGGCGACTCCAGGCGTTCGAGTCCGCCGGTGCGGACGTCCTGTACGCGCCTGGATTGCGTACCCTCGACCAGATGCGGGCCGTCGTCTCCTCCGTCGGCAGGCCGGTCAACGTCGTGATGGGCTTCGCCGACCCCGCCATCACGCTGGAGCAACTGGCGGAGATCGGGGTGCGCCGGGTGAGCATCGGAGGCGCGCTCTCCCGGCTCGCGCTGCGCTCGTTCCTGGACGGCGCCCGCCAGATGCGGGACGGCCGGTTCGGGTTCGTCACTGAGATGGCCTCGATCTCCGAGCTGCACCAGGCGTTCGAGCGCGGCCGCGGGGAGTGACGACGGCGGAAGCCCTCTGTCCGAGGGCTTCCGCCGTTGTCGTCCGCTGTCGCGGAACCACTACTTCTTGAAGGCGTCCTTCGCCTTCTCCTTCGCCTGCCTCAGAGCGCCCTTGGCCTTCTCGGTCTTGCCCTTGGCCTGCTGAGACGCGTTGTCGGTGACGTCGCCGGCGCGCTCCTTGCCCATGCCTTTGATCTCTTCGGCCTTGCCCTTGGCTTTTTCCTTGCGGGCCATATCGGTCTCCCCCCGTGCGGCACATGGTCTGCTTGGACCGGCTTCCCACTGCCCGAGCAGCCGGCGAATACACGCGGTGTCCCGTAGCACCAGGCCGCCGCTATATCCCCGTTTTTCGCATATGTGTTTGTTCGTCCTGTTTGGCGGGCAGGCGGTCGCTTAGGAGAGCGAGGGGGCGCTAATCATGAAAGACAGCACCCGCGTGGCGCTGGCGATCGCGGCCGGGTACTACCTCGGCCGGCGTCACAAGCTGCGTTTGGCGGCCGCGCTGGTGGCGGCCGGAGTGGCCGGACGGATGCGACGGGGCGAGGGCGGCGGCCTGCTCGAGCAGGGGATCAAGGCGCTAGGAGCGACACCCGAGCTGGAGGACATCTTCGGCCGCATCCGCGGCGACCTGACGGAGGTCGGCAAGGCGGCCGCCGTCGCCGCCACGAGCAAGCAGATCGACACGCTCAGCTCCAAGCTCCACGATCGCGCCGAGGCGCTGCGCACACCGTCCACGCCTGAGGCGGAGCACACGGAAGAGGAGCCTTACGAAGAGGAAGAACCAGAGGAGAGTCCGCCCGAGGAGCCGGTCGAGGAACCGGTCAAGGCCAAGCGCAGGCCGCACCTGGCACGCACGGGGCGGAGGTGAATCGGATGGCTCAGGAGACGAAGTCCGGACCGGTGCGGGAGGCCGTCCGGGAACAGCTGCCGACGGAACAGCTGCCGACGGACCAGCTGCCGACGGACCAGCTGCCGACGGAGCAGCTGCCGACGGAGCGGCTGAAGCATGAGCTGCTGAACCTCGCCGGGGCGATGGCGGAGCGATCGCTGAGCTCCTTGGCAAACCGGGTCGAGGGAACGACCGGCCGGCTGGCCGACTACGCGGAGGGGACCGGGTCCGGTCTCATGTCCGCGCTCACAGGGAAGTCCGGGGGCGGATCAGTCGTGGGTGGTCTGGCGAAGGGCGCCGTCAAGGGAGCGGTGGGAGCGCTGTTCAAAGGCGGCAAGGACAAGCAGCGCAAGAGCAAGAAGCTGAAGCTCACCAACATCGTCGAGACCGTCGACATCGGCGCTCCGGCGCGGGTCGTCTACAACCAGTGGACGCAGTTCCAGGAATTCCCGGGCTTCATGAAGAAGGTCGAGACCGTCGAGCAGGCCTCGGACGAGAAGCTCGCGTGGAAGGCGCAGATCTTCTGGTCGCACCGGACGTGGGAGGCGCAGATCGTCGAGCAGGTGCCCGACCACCGGATCATCTGGCGGTCCAAGGGTGACAAGGGCCACGTCGACGGCGCCGTGACATTCCACGAGCTCGCGCCCGATCTGACGCGGGTCATGCTCGTCCTCGAATATCACCCGCAGGGAGTGGTCGAGCGTGTGGGCAACATGTGGCGGGCGCAGGGCAGGCGGGCACGACTGGAGCTCAAGCACTTCGCGCGGCACGTCATGACCCAGACCATGCTGCACCCCGACGAGATGGAGGCGGACGGCTGGCGCGGCGAGATCCACGACGGCGAGGTCGTCAAGGATCACGAGACCGCTCTCCAGGAGGAACGCGGCGAGGAGGAAGAGAAGTCCGAGGCGGCCGCCGAGGTCGAGGAGCCAGAGGCGGAAGCCGAAGAGCCTGAGGCGGAGGCCGAAGAGGAAGAGGAGGCCGAAGAGGAAGAGGAGGAGGAAGAGGAGGAGGAAGAGGAGGAGCCCGAGGAAGAAGCGGAGCTCGAAGAGGAAGAGGAAGAGGAAGAGGAAGAGGAAGAGGAGCCCGAAGAGGAAGAAGAGACCGCCCGGGAGCGTCCGCGGACGAGGCGTGCCGAGCGGCCGATTCGCGCGGAGGAGTCCCCTTCGCGACCGGTTCGCCGCAGGCCGGCCGGCAGGCAGGCCTGACGCCACAGCGGCGGACCGAGAGGAGGCGTATGACTGTCCAACCCGCGACTGGAGGACCGGCCCGCGGACCGTCTCCATCGGGTCTGACGGACCGGACAGGGCCGCCCGAGCGGCGGGGGCAGATCGGCGACGGCTCCGGAGCGCGTGCGGACGAGTTCGCGGAGGTCAGGCGGCAGCCGGAGAGGGTGCGCTGACATGGGCACCGGCGTGTACGTCTACGGCCTGGTCCCCGAGGACGTCGAGGTGTCCGGTGACGCTCGCGGCGTGGGCGACGAGCCGGGCGAGATCAAGGTCGTACGGCACCGTGAGATCGGCGCGCTGGTGAGCGAGGTCCCACTCGATCGCCCGCTCGACACGGCCGACGATCTCCTCCGGCACCAGGGGCTCCTGGACGCCACGGCCGCCGAGGTCCCCGTCCTGCCGCTCCGCTTCGGCGCGGTCCTGGCGGACATGGACGCCGTCGTCGATGAGCTGCTGGCCCCGCATCACGACGATTTCCTCGCCGCGCTGAAGGAGATGGAGGGACGGGCGGAGTACGTCGTCAAGGGCCGTTACGTCGAGCAGGCGGTGCCGCGCGAGGTGATCGAGGCCGCGCGCAAGGCCGATACCCGCACGCTGCTGGATGCCCTCACTCCGGTGAGCGTGCTGTCCGCTGTACGGAAGCCGTCCGCTGAGCCGGACGCCGTCCACCTGGCGCTGCTCGTGGAAAGGGACCGGCAGGACGAGCTCGAGGAGGTCGTGGCGGAGTTCGCGGACCGGTGGGCGGGACGGGTGGAGTTCCGCCTGCTGGGGCCGATGGCGGCGTACGACTTCGTCATGGGCGCCCGAAGGGGTGGTGACGAATGGGATTGATCAGTCTGCTCTTCGGCTGGCCCCTCGCGCCGGTCAAGGGCGTGATCCGGCTGGGAGAGCTGATCCAGGAACAGGCCGAGCGGCAGATGCACGACCCGGCCGTGATCCGGCGGCGGCTCGAGGAGATCGAGGAGCTCCAGGCCTCCGGCGCGATGTCGGAGGAGGAGGCGGCCCGGGAGGTCGAGCTGGTCTTCCAGCGCGTCACCGGCCGATCCGGCCCCGCGAGCACCGGTACGACGGCTGGTGACGAGGAGAGGGGATGATCCTGTGCCTGCCAGGCGTGTTTCGGAGAACGAGGAACGGGTCGAGCCCAGGCAGCGCCGTTCCCGCGCCCTGTCGGCGTTGACCGCGGGAGAGGCCGGGCTGCGGCACATCGCCGAACTCACCGGCGTGGAAGTCGCGGCCGCCACGCGGGTCCAGCCGGTCGACGAGGGCTGGCTGGTGGACGTGGAAGTGGTGGAGGACCGCCGCATCCCCTCGTCCGGCGACATCCTGGCGCTCTACGAGGCCGAGCTCGACGTGGAGGGAGACCTGATCGCTTACCGCAGGAAGCGGCGCTACAGGCGCGGCAGCAGCGACAACGGTGAGGCACGGTGACATGACCGAATCGAGGCCGGTGGTACGCCAGCCGTACTCGCCGACGCCCTCGCCCGCGGGCGCGGGCAGGGAGCCGGCGAATCTCGGTGACATTCTGGAGCGGGTCCTCGACCGGGGGATAGTGATCGCCGGAGACATCCGCGTGAACCTCCTGGACATCGAGTTGCTGACCATCAAGCTCCGGCTGATCATCGCGTCCGTCGACACCGCCAAGGAGATGGGCATCGACTGGTGGGAGCACGACCCCTTCCTGACCGGGAAGAACCAGGAGCTGCTGGAGGAGAACCGCAGGCTCCGCGACCGGCTCGCCGCCGTGGAGGGCGCTCGCACCCCGCGCCGCGAGCTGGCTCCGGAGGCGGACAGGACCAGGAAACGGTCGCGTGAAGCGGAGGAGCCTGATGAGTGACGTCGGCACGTACCTCTACGCGGTCGCCCTGGCGGAGGACCCTGCTCCGTCGGAGGGCCTGACCGGCGTCACGGGCGGACCGGTGAGGGCGATCTCCCATGCCGGGCTCGTGGCGTACGTGAGCGCCGTTCCCCTGACGGAGTTCGGGGAGGAGCCGCTGCGGCGGTCCTTGGAAGACATGGACTGGCTCGGCGAGACCGCCCGCGCGCACCACCGGGTGGTGGAGGCGGTCGCGGCGAAGGCGCCCACGGCTCCGGTGCGGCTGGTCACCGTCTACCGCGACGATGCGCAGATCCGGTCACTCCTGGAGCAGCGGCATGACGACTTCGTGGACGTGCTGTCCCGGATCGCCGGCCGCCAGGAATGGGGGGTGAAGGTGTACGCCGCCCCGTCCGAGGCGCCCCAGCCCGAGGAACCGGCCGCGCCGAGCAGCCCCGGAACGGCGTACCTCAAGAAGCGCCAGGCCAGCCTGCACACCCGCGAGGAGGCCTGGCGGCAGGCGGTCGCGCGGGCCGAGCAGATTCACGACGTGCTCGGCTCTGTCGCCGTGGCGAGCCATCGCCATCGAGCCCAGGACCCGCAGCTGTCGGGCCGCGAGGAGTGGATGGTCCTCAACGGCGCGTACCTCGTCGACGAGGAGCGCGGCGGAGAGTTCGGGCAGGTCGTCGAGGGCCTGCGCGGGGAGGGGATCGAGGTGGAGCTGACCGGCCCGTGGGCGCCCTACTCCTTCACGACGGCCGTCGAGACGGGGGAGAGCGAGGCACGAGATGACGGACCTTGAGCCACGCGGCGCCGAGCTGGCGCGCGAGGGCCGCTTGCCGTCCGAGCGGGTGGCGCTCGTGGACCTCCTGGACCGCCTGCTGGCCGGCGGGGTCGTCGTCAGCGGGGACCTCGTGTTGTCGATCGCGGACATCGATCTCGTCCGCATCTCCGTCCGGGCGCTGGTCATGTCCGTGCGGGAGTCCGACACGATCGTGGGTGCGCGCCGCGATGAGTAGTATCCAGGGCGCGCGGAACGCCTACTCCGGGAAAGACCGTCGGCTGCGTATCGAGGCGGACCGCGAGGCGGTGGAGCGGGACCTGTCCCGCCTCGTCCTGACGCTCGTCGAGCTCATCCGCCAGCTCGTGGAGCGGCAGTCCATTCGCCGGATGGAGCAGGGGGACCTGTCGGACGAGCAGGTAGAGGTGCTGGGCCTGACGCTGATGCGCCTGGAGGAGGCCATGAACGAGCTGTGCGAGCGGTTCGAGCTGTCGCCGTCCGACCTCAACATCGACCTGGGGCCGCTCGGCCCGCTCCTTCCCCGCTCGTGACGCGGGTTCCCGGCCGTGACCGCGGGTTCCTGGTCGTGACCAGCGGGTCTCGATCGTGACCGGTCGTGACGGCACGCCGGCGCAGCGGCGGCCGCGACCCTTCCGGGCCGCGGCCGCCGGGGGAATGCGCCGTTACTGCTCGGCGCGGATCATGCGCAGGTGATGCCGGATCACCGGCGCGCTGTCGCGCGCCAGGTCCTTCACCCATTCCGAATGACCCAGGCGCAGCTCCACCTGACCCAGCCGGAGCGACCGGTAGTGGGCGTCGGCCTGCAGCCGCAGCCACGCCCGGTCGAAGCGATGACCCGACCTGGCGGTCACTGCGCGCAGGGCGGCCTGCTGTTCGGCGCTGGGGGCGTCCGGGATCCGGACGTCCAGCCGATGGGCGACCGACCGCAGCCGCGCGTCGAGCCGGCGGTGATCACGGATCAGCCGCCACGCGATCGCGCGTACGCCCCTGTCGCGGGACTCACGCAACGCGGCCCTTCCGGCCGCGATCTCGGCGAGGTGACCCCTGTGCGCCTGCCTCAGATACGCCCTGTCCTGGGCGGAGGCGTGCAGCACCCAGCCGGCCTGATCGACCGCGCCAGGAGCGGCGGTCGCCGTGGTCTGGGCCTGCGCCGCAGGGGCGATGGTCAACGTCAGCACGGCCGCGAGGGTCGCGGGCGCTAATTTCCGTGCTGTACTCATCGGTCAGGTCCCTCCTTTCATCGGGACGGACTCGTGCTTGCTGCCCTATGAGGGCGGATGTATTCACCTCAATTCGGCGGGTCGAAACGGCCGTCCACGGCGGTCCAGCCGCCGTCCACGTACAACACGGAGCCGGTCACGAAACTCGCCGCGTCGCTCGCCAGGTAGACCACCGCCCCGGCCATCTCGTCCGCGGACGCCCACCGGCCGAGCGCGCTCTTGGCCGCGTACGCGGCGTACCAGTCGGGATGGTCCTTGATCTGGCGGGTCAGCGGCGTCTCGACCACGCCGGGCGCGATGGCGTTCACCCGCACCCCCCGCGGCCCGAACTCGGCTGCCGCCGTGCGGAGCAACTGCACGAGCCCGGCCTTCGTGGCCGAGTAGACGCTCTGCCCCGGTTCGGTGACGGATGCCCGGATCGACGCGAACCCGATGATCGAACCCCGTCCCCGCTCCACCATGCCCGCGCCGAACGCCCGTATCACGTCGAACGAGGCCCGCAGGTTCAGGCTCACCACCCGGTCGAACTCCTCGCCGGAGTAGTCGAGCAGTCGCTTGCGGACGTTCGTGGCGGCGGTGAACACCAGGACGTCGGCCGGCTCCTCGTCGGCGGCCCGGCGTACGGCGTCGGCGTCGAGCACGTCCAGCAGCCGTGCGCTTCCCCCGCACCGGGTGGCGGTCTCCTCCGCCGAGGCCAGGTCCCGGTCGGCGCACACCACGGACGCCCCGTGGGCGGCCATGGCCAGCGCCGCCTCCCTGCCGATCCCGCTTCCTGCCCCGATCACCACGGCCCGCCGCCCGTCCAGGCGGAACAGCACGTCATATCCCATGAGAGGCACCCTAGCGACTGGTCTGACCAGTACACCAGGTGCTCGTGTGCGTGAACTGTCGGTGGCGGTGAGGAGATCGATGACGAGCGTTACGCGGTGGTCGCGGTGACGTAGCCCGCCCCGGTCTTCGGCAAGGCCGCGATCAAGGCCGGTGTGTAGCGTTGACGTCGCTCTGAGTGATCGGCAAGGTCGGGAGGCGTCTCGATCATCGCGGGCGCGGCGACGGTAGTCGTCCGTCGCCGCCGCTCTGCCTGCCTCGGAAGGAGCAGCAGCATGCCCTCTCGCCCCACCGTCACCGCGCTCGTTCTCGCCCTGGCCGCCGCGCCGCTGGCCGTGCCCGGCCCCGCGCACGCGGCCACCTCGATCTCCTGCCACGCCTCGGGCGACGTCAGCTTCAAGCCCGGCGTTCAGGCGTTCACCCAGAGGCACGAGGTCGCCTACTTCGGGGAAAGGCGCTCCTGCGTCGACCACAGCGATCTCGGCATCAAGTCCGCCGCCCTCTTCGTCGGCCTGGACGACGTCGACCTGAGCTGCCTCGCCCACGACGTGGGCCACGGCAGCGGCATGGCCATCATCAGGTGGAACACCGGTTATGCGGAGCTGGTCAGCGAGGCCGACGTCACGGTCGAGGAGACGACGGGCAACACCGCCACCGTGACGGGCATCGTACGCAGGGGCCCGTTCGAGGGCCGGCGGCTCACCGGGCGCTTCCAGACCGGCCTGCTCGGCGAAAAGGGAGAATGCGCGCACATCGCCAAGGCGGCCAAGGAGAAGGAGGCGCACGACACCAAGGACGAGGGCCGCGACGCCTGGGACCACCACAGCGCCGCTGACAAGATGTACGGCCTCGACGAGTACGGGGTGCGTGGCGCCGGGTTCAAGGGCGACTTCACCGTCGGCTGACAGGCGGCGGGGGTCCGGTGCTCACGTCCCGCGCCGGGCCCCCTCCCAATCGGCCCGCAGCAGCTCGTACTCCACCACGCCCTGCTCGCTGCCGTCGATGGCCTCGGGCCACTCCTTGAAGAAGGTCCGGACGTACCTCAGCCCGCACTTCTCCATGACCCGTCGCGAACCCCGGTTCACCGTCATCGTCTGGGCGAACACACGACGCGCCCCAAGCTCGGCGAACGCCTTGTCGATCAGCGCCAGCGAGCCCTCCGTCGCGTACCCCTTGCCCCAGGCCGACTTGTGCAGCCGGTAGCCGATCTCCGGCTCGTCGGCGGGCTCACCCTGCGGCGCACGCAGGTGGAACCAGCCGAGGAACGTCCCGGGGGGCTTCTCGATCGCCGCGAAGAAGCCGGAGGCGATGAACCTGGGGAGCGTCTCCTCGACGATCACCTTGCGCGGTGCCGGCCTGCCGCCGTTGAGGTAGCGCATGACGTCGGGGTCGTTGTGCAGGGGGAAGAGGTGGTCGGCGTCCGACTCGGTGAAGCGGCGCAGGATCAGGCGGTCGGTCTCCAGGTAGCTGGGCACGGAGAAACGCTAGCCACCGGCGGATGCGGGTGCGACGGATTTTCCGGATACGCGGATCAGGTCGGGGCGCGACGGATTCTCCGAGTGCGCGGATCAGGTCGGGGCGAGACCGATTCTCCGGATGCGCGGATCAGGTCAGGCGGGGGTCGATGAGGATCTTCGGGGCGTCGCCCCAGCCGGGCCGCCGTTTTCCCGACACGACCGCGGCGGCCTCGTCCAGCGGTACGGTGGCGGCAACCAGAGGGCGCGGATCGACCTGCCCGGAGGCGTACAGGTCGATGGCCCCGGCGAGGCCGCCCGAAGCGCTGAGCACGCCGACCGCCGTCACGTCCTTGAGCACCAGGCGGCGCGTGTCGGCCAGGCTGGGCTCGGCCGACAGGCCGATGAAGACGACGTTGCGACCCGGCTCCACGGCCTCGAGCGCGAGCGCCGGCGAGCCGGCCCCGGTCGATGCGTCGATCGCGGCATCGAACCGCGGCCCCTGGACGGGATCGAACGGCGGCGTCGTCCAGGTGCGGGTGAAGCCGAGCGAGCGGGCGAACGCCAGCGAGTGTTCGGTCACCCCGAGCAGATGCACCTCGGCCCCCTGCGCCGCCGCGATCATGGCCGCCAGCAGACCGATCGTACCCGGCCCGATGACCAGCAGCCGCTCGCCAGGCGCCACCGCGGCGGCGCGGACCGCCCGCAGCGCGTTCCCGCCGGGCTCCACCAGCGCGCCGAGCACCGCGTCGACCGGGTCGGGCAGCGGCTGGAGCGCCCGCACGGGCACCGGGAGCCGCTCGGCCAGCGCGCCGGGCCGGCCGTTGCGGACGCCGATCTCGTACCGGTCCGCGCACAGGTGCTGCCGGCCCGCCACGCACCGCGCGCAGTGGCCGCACCCCAGCATCGTGTCGCCGGTCACCCGCCGCCCCACCCAGGCGGGATCCACGCCGTCGCCGATCTCCCGCACGGTGCCGGCCCACTCGTGCCCGATCCGCACCGGGTAGCGGGCCTCGCCGGTACGCAGGTACGCCATCGCGCCCGAGTAGAACTCCGTGTCGGTGCCGCACACCCCGGCCCGCTCGACCTCGACCACCACCTCACCGGGCATCGCCGCGGGCGGTTCGACCTCCTGGACCTCCGCACGTCCTGGACCTGTGATGACGAAGGCGCGCATGCGGCCAGACGTTACCCCAGGCCCACGCCTACCTCGCCGACCTGCACCCCCGGCGGCCTGATCTGACCCCTCGGCGGCTGGGCCCCCGGCTACGCCTGCGCGGCGATCTGGATGAGGTTGCCGCAGGTGTCGTCGAAGATGGCCGTGGTGACCGGTCCCATGTCGACCGGTTCCTGCGTGAAGCGCACGCCGAGGCCCTTCAGCCGCTCGTACTCCTTGTGCACGTCGGACACCGCGAACGAGGTGAGCGGGATGCCGTCCTCCACCAGCGCCTGCTTGAAGGGTGGCACGGCGGGGTGGCTGGAGGGCTCGAGGACGAGCTCGGTGCCGTCCGGGTCGTCCGGTGACACGACGGTCAGCCAGCGGTGCTCGCCCATCGGGATGTCGTGCTTGACCGTGAAGCCCAGCACGTCGGTGTAGAAGCGCAGGGCCTCTGCCTGATCGTCCACGAACACGCTGGACAGATGGATCTTCATTCTGGCTCCTTCGGGATGCGCCTGAGCCATCGGTCGACGATGGGTTCGAGCGGCGCCGTGTTGATGAAGTGGAATTTGTAGCGACCTTCGCGGCGCGTCTCCACTAGGCCGGCGGCCTCCAGCACGTCGAGATGTTGCGAGATCGCCTGCCGAGACGACGCGAGCTGGTATTTCATCGCCAGGCGCGCACAGATCTCGAACAGGCTCTGCCCGTCCTTCTCGGAGAGTTCGTCAAGGATCTTGCGTCGCGTCGGGTCGACCAAGGCCTTGAACACGTCGCTCACGGACCCCACGATAGGCAAGTGGCGGCTTGCATGTCAATGCGCCGCACGTCGCGACACCGCGCCGCCCCCCGAAGGGATGGGTCGGCGACGCGGCGCGACCTTGATCGACACCGCCGACGTGTGCGGGCCGTACACGAACGGGGAACTCGTCGGCCGGGCGCCGGCGGGCGGCTGCCCCGAGCACGTCCACCGGTCCATCGACGCGAGCCTGCGCCGCCTCGGCACCGATAACGTGGATCCCTACCAGCCGCATCGGGTGGACCCGCAGGCGGTGCACCCGGTGACGTCGGTGCAGCCGGAGTTCCCGTTGTGGACGGGGCGGCGGCACCTCGATCGGGTCGCCCTCCAGCTCCTGGGCCAGCTCGGCGGCCGCTGGCTCGCCCTCGGCGTCCGCACGCCGCCGAGATGCCCGCCTTCCCTCGAGGGAGCGGCTGGTGCAAGGTGGGGAGGAACCTCAAAGTTGTCCTTGCCCAGCTGAGAGGAACGATCATGCAGGCGAACGTCGGTGACACCCTGCTCGTGCACGGCCACGTGGTCGGCCAGAAAGACAGGAAGGGCCAGATCGTCGAGGTCCGCGGCCCGGGCGGCTCGCCGCCCTTCGTCGTCCGTTACGACGACGGCCACGAGCAACTCGTCTACCCCGGCCCGGACGCGGTGGTGATGCCGCCCGGCGACGGATCCTGACACCGCGGCGGGAGTCCTCGTCTCACGCGTTGACGCTGGTCGGGATCGCTTCCTAAACTCATCATGTAGGGAATTAAGTGGTGAGGAGCGATCCCGTGCGCAGGACTCCCGCAGCCGTCGTCAGCGCGGTCTTCTTCGCCGTCGCACCGGGCACCGCCGCCGGCCTGGGCCCGTACTGGATCAGCGGATGGCGCATGCGCGACCCCTTCCCCGACCCGGTCATGATGCCGCTCAAGGTGCTGGGCGGTGTCCTGGTGCTGGGCGGGATGGTCGTGCTGGTGCACGCGTTCGTCAGGTTCGTGGTCGAGGGGTTCGGCACGCCGCTCCCGGTCGCGCCGCCCGACCGGCTGGTCGTCGGCGGCCTCTACCGCCACGTCCGCAACCCCATGTACGTGGCGGTCTTCGCCACCGTCATCGGGCAGGCCATGATCTTCGGGGATCCGTGGCTGCTGGTCTACGTCGCCGTCATGGCGATCCCCGTCTACTCGTTCGTGCGCTGGTACGAGGAGCCGCACCTGCGTGCGAAGTTCGGCGCCGACTACGACGACTACCGCGCCCACGTGCCCGGATGGTGGCCGCGGCTGCGCCCGTACCACTCCTGAGGGATCTCCGTCGTCCCGGATGTTGGAGTTCCATTTCCGTAGCGGTTTGACTACTGGTGAGGAATATGGTCGTCTCGTGACCATTGTTTCTGATGGGATGAATTAGACCGGTCCGGGGGAGAACGTTTCATGCTGCACGCCCTTCTGCGCGTGCTCGCTTCGACGTCCATCGCAAGCACTGTCCTGGTGGCCGTGCCGCCCGCCGCCCAGGCCGAGGCGCGTACATCAGCGGGGACGACCGTCACGGTCCGGCCGGTGCCCGCCGTCGAAGAGCCGCCGGCCGCCACGGTCACCGTTGCGACGCGGCCGTCTCTCGCCGTCCGGCCCGCGGTGGACGAGCCGGTCGGGCCGGCCGAGCCCGACGTGACCACGCCCGCGGGCCCCGGGCTGATCGACCAGATCGCCGCCGACGCCGCCGCCGTCCAGGAGGCGCAGGGAGCGGGCGGCAAGGCGCCGGACATGCGGAAGATCCTTCCCGACACCGGCCAGGCCCAGACGCTGACGCTGATCAAGCCGCTGGCCGCGGTCGCCAAAGTCTTCGACGGGCTCGGCAAGGCCGTCCCGGGGCTGACGTACCGGCTCTGCGTCGAGAGCGCCGAGGTGCCGGTGTCCTGCTCGATCCGGCAGCCCGTCGGCGTTCCCGCGGCCGCCGACGTCACCGGCGACGGCACCCCTGACCTGGCCGCCGACCTGATCCCGGCGGCCATGCCCGCGGAGGGCGCGATCGGGCTGGTCTTCGCGGTCAAGCGGCTGGCGCCGGCGAACCTCAAGGCGCGAGTCTGGGCCGAGTACGACGGCAAGGTGTCGGTCGGGTTCGACGGGCTGGGGCGCGGCTCGTCGTTGTCGGACTACGACCGGGGCACCTTCACCGTGGACACGACGGGCAAGCGGGTCAAGGCCGTGGTCCAGCGTAAGGAGCCGGGCGTGTCCGCGGCCGTGATCGCGGGCCTGACCGGGCGCAGCGCGGTGCGGCTGCGCCAGTCGCCGGCCACCGAGAAGCTCACCGTGACCGCCGCACTCGACACGCCCGAGCTCGACGTCAGCGCCTCCGCGCCCGCCAAGGTCGAGGCGCTGGCCGTGACCGGACGCCAGTTCACCCAGGCCGTGCTCGACCGGATGCCCACCCGCGCCGAGGTGCGGTTGTCGAACGGCGAGATCCGCTTCGCCGGGCCGGCCCCCATCGCCCGCGCCCGGGTGCACCACTACACCTACCGCGACGGGCGGCTGGCCAGGGTCGTGAGCGCCGAGCTGCGGAAGGTCCCGCCCACCCTCACCGCCAAGTACACCGCGGCCAACGGCAAGCAGACCCTGTCCGTCGACTCGGGCCGCCCCCGCGCCGGCGCCGCCGACCTGGTCTTCTTCGACAGGAACGCCGACAAGACCGTCCTGCGCGCCGAGCTGAGCGACCTGCCCGCCAAGGTGCGCCTGGTCAACGACCTGGCCGAGCACCGCGTCACGCACACGACCAGCTCGCCCATCGGCAGGTTCGCGGTGGTGCTGCAGCGCAACGAGGGCGCGATCTCCAGCCCGCGCGGCGGCCACGTCACCATGATCAAGAATGGTGCGGCGGTCGGGGTGTCGGGGCTGCTGACGGGGCTGTCCGGCTTCGACGTCACGTACGGGGCCGTGCCGCACGCCCACCTGGAGGTGGACTCCAGCGGCCGGTCGTTCGTGGGCGCGGCCAGCATCGACGGCACGCACCTGGCCCGGCTGGAGATCTCCAACACGCCCGCCACCGTGGACGTCACGCTCGACCCGGCGGCCAGGAAGGCCCAATACCAGGCCAGCGGCACGATCGACAAGCTTCGGGCCGCGTACGCGAACGTCAGGTCGGGGCCCACGATCGACGGCACCGTGCTCGGCGTGCGTGACGACGTGAAGGCGTCGTGGGAACTGGGCGAACGCACGACGGTCAAGGTCGACTCGTCCTCCAAGATCCGCCAAATCAAGATTTATGCCAATAAAGCGCCCGTAACGTCGAGCCGTGACAGCGGCGGCACCGGCGACGACGTGCGCGCCACCGTCGAAGGCGTGCGCAAGCATGTCGAACTGGTCGCCGACACCAAGGCCCAGACGCTCGCCTGGACCGCGGACACGCCGGTCGCCAAGGTGACCGCGCTGGCCAGAGCCAAGCTCGGCGACCGCTACGTCAGGGCCGCCGCCGAGGTGACCGGCGTGCCGGCCCGCTTCGACGCCTCGTGGAACGCCGCCTCATACCGCTTCCGTGGCCTGTCGGGGCCGGTCGGCTCGGCCGCGCTGGCCTTCACCAACCATGACGGCGCCACGTCGCCCACGGGGCCGCACCTGGCGGCGCACTACGACCAGGCGTCCGGCGACCTGGACGCCAGCGTGCTGGTCAAGGGGCTGTCACAGGTCGAGTTCAGCCCGGCGGCGCAGGGGTTCACCGCGGACTTCCGCTCGGCCAGGCAGACCCTCGCCGTGGACGCCGACGTCACCCAGGGGGACGTGCGCTACGGCCTGATCGGCAGCCTCGGCCCCGTGCCGGGCCGCCTCGCGGTCTCGGCCGCCGACGGCAGGCTCACGTACTCCGGCTCCCGCCTGGACGTGCGTGCCCGCGCCTGGCTCGGGAAGACGGCGGCGCTGCGGAAGATGCGCGCCGCGCCGGCCCTGCCGGGCGGGGTGTCGCTGGTGGACGGCGGCTGCGCGGCCGGGACCTCCGGTTGCGCGCCGGGGCCCTTCTGCACACCCGACCGCGGCTGCTTCGGGCTGCAGGGCTACCTCGACGTGACCGGGCTGCCCGATCAGGTGTCGGTGGACCTGGCGGCCAAGACGTTCGCGTTCTCGGGCTTCAGCCCGCGTCGCCGGAGCCTGGGGGTGTACCTCGCCAGCAGCGTCCTGTCACCCGTGCCGATCAAGGCCAGGGCCACGCTGACCGGCCTCCCATCCAAGATCACCAGCATGTCGCTGGGGCCGTTCGGCGTCGGGCAGGGCAATGTGGTCCAGGCCGCGTACCGCATCGAGCCCGCCGCCACGCTCGGCGCGCTCGACGTGACGGCCGAGACCGGTGACCTGCGCGGCCACGTGGCGATCAACCCGGTGCCCGCAGCCGTGAACATCCAGGGCACGTACGGCGCCCAGACCCGCATCCGCGTGCAGAACTCGGCCGCCGTCAAGCGTCTCGTCGCCAAGGTCACGCTGGCCGGCAAGGGCACGGGGGAGCTGCGGTTCGGTGACGTGCCCGCCCGGTTCGGGGTGGACGCGGACGCCTCCGCCGCCGGGCTCGGCGTGCCGGCCGTCACGTACAAGGCGGAGGGCGGCGTCAGCACCCTCGACGGGTATCTCGGCGTCGAGGGCGGGCTGGTGGACCCGCAAAAGCGGTACGGCGACGTGTCGTTCTCGGTGACGGACCTGGCCGCCGACACCACGATCAGGCTCAACCCCGACCAGACCCTCGACCTCGTCTCCAGGCCGGTGCCCACGGGCCGCATCGCGGTGCGCGGCGGGCTCACGGTGGATCCCGTCGCCCGGCAGGGCATCGCGGTGAGCAAGGAGATCCCGTACACCACCGGGTTCCTGACGTATCACCTCGGCGGGACCTTCGGGCTCGGGGCCAGCTCGGTCAAGAACCTCGGGCTGTCGGTCCGGCGGGTGTCCTGGCTGCGCGTCCGGCCCGGCAAGATCCCGTTCGGCCTGAAGGCGCCGCCGGCGCTCGGATACGTCGCTCCGGGCTTCGAGGGGGACTACGAGCGGCTCCACCTCACCGCCAAGGGCGTGGACCTGCGGCCGGACGTGGCGCTGGAGGTCAAGCTGAGCAGGGAGCTCGGCAACGACGTCTTCCGCGACTCGATGCGGCTCGGGCCCACGACGTCGCTCGCGCTGCGCCGCTACGACCAGCGGATGCGACGGATCGGGGCCAAGCAGGAGGTCAAGGCGGCCGGGATCAGCCTGGCGTGCGTGACCGTGGACGCCAAGCCGGGCTTCGCGGCCGGGGGCGCCGGGAACTCGATCACGTTGCGCGGCGCCGACGGGCCCCAGATGGTGTCCCTGCTCGACCCCGGCGGGCAGGCGCCCGACTACGCGGTGGACCTGCTGACGCACTTCATGAGCCCTTTCCCGGGGGCGGAGTGGAAGGTGGCCTCCACCAAGGCCGGCTCCTGCGCCGCCACCCGCCCGTCCCCGCATCCCCAGGCCCAATCCTGAGATCGCGCGCCCCGGCGGGGCTACGGGAGGGAGTGGCCCAGGCGGAGGCGGACGCGGTCGCCGTGCCGGGCGGCCTCGCGTACCGTCCACACGCGCTCGTCGATGACCGTGCCCTGGGCCGTCATGTACCCGCCCATCCTGAGCACCGGCCGCCCCGTGTCGTCCCTCATCAGCTGCGCCCGCGACTCCGAGTCGTCGCCGAAGAGCACCAGGAAGTCGGGGGCGTCCGCGGGGGCGTCCAGGATCAAGCCGGGATGGACGTGGGAGTAGGGGATCTGGACGACGTGTCTGCTCACGCGATCACCCCTACCCTGGAGCGGAGCTTTCACCGGACGCGGTGGAAGTAGGGGACCGGGATAGCGCTTTCCGCCATGATGGGATGAAATATCACCATCTTCGATGGGATTGGAGAGCCCGTGCCACTGTTCGACTTGCCGCTTGAGAAGCTTCGCGCCTACCTCCCCGACCGCGACGAGCCCGCGGACTTCGACGACTTCTGGTCCCGCACCCTGGCCGAGGCCAGGGAGTTCGACCTGGCGGCCGAGTACGTCCCGTACGACCTGCCCTTCGCCGCCGTGGACGTGTTCGAGGTGTCGTTCGCCGGCTGGGGCGGGCACCGGATCAACGGCTGGTTCCTGCTGCCGCGCGGGGCGGACGGGCCGGTGCCGTGCGTGATGCACTACATCGGCTACAGCGGCGGGCGCGGGTTCCCCAAGGACCACCTGTTCTGGCCCGCGGCCGGGTACGCGGTGTTCGTGATGGAGACCCGCGGCCACGGCGGCGGCAACGTGGGCAGCCCGGGCACCACGGGCGACCCGCACGGCAGCGGCAACCCGCAGGCGCCCGGCATGATGACCCGCGGCATCCTCGACCCCGAGGACTACTACTACCGGCGGGTCTTCACCGACGCCGTCCGAGCCGTGGACGCGGCGCTGGAGCACCCGGCGGTCGACGGGGGCCGCATCGTGGTCTCGGGCGGCAGCCAGGGCGGCGGCATCGCCCAGGCCACGGCCGCGCTGCATCCGGCCGTCCAGGCGGCGCTCATCGACGTGCCGTTCCTGACGCACTTCCGGCGGGCGGTCGAGATCACCGGGCGCGACCCGTACCAGGAGCTGGTCCGGTTCCTGGCCACCCGCAGGGACAGCGCCGAGCAGGTGTTCCGCACGCTGGCGTACTTCGACGGCATGAACTTCGCCGCGCGCGGCCAGGTGCCCGCGTTGTACTCGGTCGCGCTGATGGACGACGTGTGCCCGCCGTCGACGGTGTTCGCCGCGTACAACCACTGGCAGGGCCCCAAGGAGATCACCGTCTGGCCCTGGAACAACCACGAGGGCGGCGGCGGCTTCCAGTCCGAGGAACAGCTGCGCTACCTGCACAAGCTGCTCTCCGGCAGCTGAGCGGCGGCCCCGCCGCGGCCTGGCAGGCCGCGGCGGGGCGCCCGTGTCGTGTCAGGTGTCGTATCCGCCGGACTGGTCGGTGACCAGGAACGACACGCTGCCCTGGTCATCGGCTCCGGCATCGAGAGCCTTGTCGTCAAGCACGGTGGCGGCCACAGGGTCCAGGTAGACCCGCGCCCCCTCGGTCTCCACGATCGCATCAGCCGGTTCGGGCGCGGTGGCCAGCGAAAGGGTGAGCGAAGTCGCGTTCTCGCCCTGAGACGAGATGCGAATCCCGCTCTGGGCCGCATCCGGCGCGGACGCGGTCAAATCGCGAATCGCCTGTGCTGCGTTGGCTGTCAGGGTGAGCACTACGGCTCCTCCTCACGGTCGACGTTCAGGAGTTGGCTGCCCTTCCCCCCTTATCCGCCCTCAACCCTTATTAGCTCGTTCTTTACCAACTGTTCTCACGCGATCTTGTACGGGATTTCCCGACGTGCAGGCGGGCGGGGCGTGACGGGGGGCGTGGACAATGGGGGTCATGGACTGCGCGACGCAGAGGGAAGCCATGGTGGCGCTGCTGCGGGAGCGCCAGCACGTCAGCGAGCCCGTGGCCGCGGCCATGCGTGACGTGCCGCGCCACCTTTTCGTGCCCGGCGTCGAACCCCAGGACGCCTACCGCGACGAGCCCATCGTGACCAAACGCGACGACGAGGGCCGGCCCATCAGCTCCTCGTCACAGCCCGCCATCATGGCCACCATGCTCGACCAGCTCGACGTGGCGCTCGGGCACCGGGTGCTGGAGATCGGCGCGGGCACCGGCTACAACGCCGCATTGCTCGCCCGCCTGGTCGGCCCTGAGGGGCGCGTCGTGAGCGTCGACATCGACGAGGACCTGGTCGCCGGGGCCAGGGAGCACCTGGCGGCCGCGGGGGAGTCCCGGGTGGAGGTGGTGCGCGGGGACGGGGCCGCCGGCCATCCCGAGCTGGCCCCGTACGACCGGCTCATCGCCACGGTCGGCGTGTGGGACCTGGCTCCCGCCTGGCTGGCCCAACTGCGCCCGGACGGGCGGCTGGTGGTGCCGCTCGACCTGCGCGGCGTGCAGGTGTCCGTGGCCATGGAACGCGATGACGGGCACTGGGTGAGCCGGTCGGTGGCCCCGTGCGGGTTCATGCGGATGCGAGGGCCGTTCGCCGGGCCCGAGGTGGTCATCGTGCTGCGGCGGGATCCCGAGCTCATGCTGGCGCTTCCCGGGCCGCGCAAGCTCGGCGACGTGGCCGCCGCGCTCGACGCCGCGCCCACCGAGATCACCACCAAGGTCGAGGAGCCCGCACCCGTGCCCGTGATCGGCATGGGCATGTCGTTGTGGCTGGCCCTGCACGAGCCGCGCTGGTGCGCGCTCAGCGGCCAGACGGCCGCCGGGCCGGCGATCAGCGCCGGCCTCGTCGAGGGTGACAGCATCGCCGTGCTGGCGGCCGAGGGCTTCCTGGTCGCCCGCGGCCACGGCGGCGCCGGCGCCAGGCTGGCGGCCGATCTGGCCGGGCACGTCGCGGCCTGGGACGAGGCGGGCCGCCCGCAGGCGGGCGACCTGCGGGTGAAGGCCTACCCGGGGCAGGCGGACGCCGAGGGGATCGTCATCCGCAAGCAGCACACCACCCTGGAGCTGAGCTTCCGCTCCCCGGCCCGAGGCTCCTGACGTCACATCGATCCCGGGACGCGCCCGGGCCACCGGAATGCTGGGGCCGCGCCAAAGGGACCGTTACCCTGCGTAGTGGATCAGTGTCACCATGCCATAGGAACGCCCATGCGTACACGCCTGACCCTCTTGCTCGCCGTCGCCGCGCTGGCCGGATGCGCCGAGGTCCCGACCAACACCGCGGCCCTCGCGCCGAAGACCGACACGCCGCCGTCCGAGCAGGACGTCGCCTGGCTGCGGACCATCCACCAGGGTGACATCGCCGAGATCCAGGCGGGCCGGCTGGCGCAGGGCAAGGGCTCCACCAAGCGGATCAAGGCGATCGGCAGGATGCTCGTCCAGGACCACACCAAGTTCGACGTCAAGGTCTCCCAGGTGGCCACGCAGCTGGGCGTGCAGCTGCCCAGGTCGATCTCCGCCCATCAGCGGGAGGAGATCCTCCAGTTGCGGGACGCGGTGGGCAGGGACTTCGACCAGGAGTTCATCGCGACCATGACCAACGAGCACCTGGCCGCGATCGCCGCCACCAAGAAGGAGATCTCCGGGGGATCGTCCCAGCCGGTCGTCGCCCTGGCCAAGGCGGCGGCTCCGACGCTCGAGCAGCACCTGGCCGAGTTGCGCGGCTTCCACGGCGAGTAAGTGTGCATATGGGCGATATGGGGTATTAATCCCATTTACGGCAGGGTCAACGCATCGGGGGGTCGTCGTGACCGTGCAGACCGAGATCCGTAATCTGCTCGAATGCCATGTCGTCGGGCCGGACGGGGAGCCGATCGGCGAGGTCGGCCAGGTCTACCTCGACGAGCGCACCGAGGAGCCCCAGTGGGTGACCGTGCGCATGGGGTTCCTCGGGATGCGGCAGCCTTTCGTGCCGCTGGCCGGCGCCCACCGGTCGGGTCACGAAATCCGCGTTCCCTTCGACCGGGAAACGATTCACGAAGCCCCGCACATTGACGTCGACGGGCACCTGACCGCGGCGGAGGAGATGGAGCTCTACCGCCATTACGGATTGGGCCCGAGTATTCCGCCGCAGCGCGCCGGTGACCACGACAATTCCCTATAAAGAGGCCTTCGACCTGGCCTGTCACCGTCCGTTGACGCGGTGGACATATGGGAAGTCAGGCCGTCAGGAATAGAGCTCGACCTCGTTGAGCACAGCGCACCTCCGCCCAGTTTCAGGAGTGCAGTCAGCGGTCGGTGACACGACGATTTTGACGTGCCGGCCCGTCCGGGAAATAGGGTCGTACCGAAGCGCGTAATCCGTCCTGCCGATGATTCTGAGGACCGGATCGCCCCACGAGCGCCCGTCCGCGGAGACGTACACGCGCGCGTTCGCCGGATGCCCCGGCCGCAGGCTGAGCCCGATGCGGGTGAGCGGGTACTGCCGGTCCAGATGCAGCACGTAGCGCCCGCGGCGGCCCATGGCGCTCGACCAGTAGCCGGTGCTGCCGTCGAAGGCGGCCTCCGGGCGCGTCCTGGGCCGATCCCGGCTGGACCAGCGCATCGTGGTGTCGATCGACAGCTCGCCGCGCCGGTGCATGCCGGCGAGGTCCAGCAGGCCCGGACCGGGCGGGGCCACGGTGAACAGACGGCGCTTGATCGCGTACCAGCCACCGTGCTCGAACCGCCCGTGCGCCGGGCACGTCGTCTCGTTCAGCAGCCCGCCGGCACCCACGCCCGGCAGCTTGCAGTTGTCGAACACCTGGATCAGCCGGTGCGGCCCGACCGCCGCCACGCCGGTGTAACCGGACGACCCGTGCGTGTCCCACACCCCGTCCCGGTTGTGGTACGTCACCCGCGGCTCCCGCCACTCGTGCCCGAGCCCGTCCGGCGAGACGGCCAGCCAGTTGTCCGGCCGCCCCGCGCTGAGCACCAGCACTCCGTCCGGCATCAGCAGCAGTCGCGGCGCCACCCCGCGCACCACGCAGTCCATGCCCGCGAAACGCACCTCGCTCACCGGCGACCAGGTCCGGCCGCCGTCGGCCGAGCGGCTGTGGTGCAGCGTCGAGTACGGGCCGCCCTCGCGCCGCACGACCGCCAGCAAGGTGCCGTCCATCGTCTGCGCGACGGTCGCCTCGTTGTACGCGAACCCGCCGGCGGGCCGGGCGATCACGCCGCGCCGCGCGAACGTCCTGCCGCCGTCCGCGCTGGCGTACACCTCGGCCTGGTGCGCCCCCGTGTCCCGGTAGCGGACGTACGCGGTGATCAGGATCGTGCCGTCGGCGAGTTGCACCGGCGCGCCGTGCACGACCCCGCCCGGCAGCCGCTCGTCCGGCGTGGACAGCGTCGACTCGGCGCGGACCCAGCTCTCGCCGGCGTCGTCGGACGAGGAGGTCAGCACGCCCAGCCGGGCCGTGTGCGGCCCGGTCCCGGTCAGGTAGTACTCCGTGGCGAAGAACCGGCCGTCGAGCAGCTCGACCGGCGCTTCCCGCAGCGGCGTGGCCCCGGACGGGCCGAACGTCGCCCCGCCGTCGTCCGAGACCGCCGCCTCGCCGGTGAGGGTGACGACCCTGTCCACGTTCGTGGTGAACGTCGTGATCACCTTCCGTGCCGGCGTGCCGTCGGGGCGGACCACGTCGAAGGCGGACACGTTCGGGAACCCGGCGAAATCCAGTCGCTCCGAGGCCGTCGGCTCCCGCGCGGCAGGCGGCGGATTGGGATGAATCCAGTCTAGTGACGAATCACTATCGATCAGGTAAGAGGCGGACTGCTGGGAGTGCTCCGGTAGCACGCAGTGACCGCCTCTTGCCTGCGCAGCGCCGGGCGACGCGGGCAGCACGGAGGCGAGCGACATGGCCGCGACCACGGCTCTAGGCACCGGCACGGGCTGCTCCTCGCCTGTCCTTCACGCTTGCCGAACCGTACGGACTCTAGATCATCCACGGCCCGAAACGCGGGATTCACGTGCGGGAAGTCGCCCGTTCACGCCACGGCCTGACCTCTCGGCGAGGGATCCATACCCTATCTGTTAAGTGCCAGTTGACAGAAAACCGCCCGGTGCTCACGATCAGAGCGGCAACATTAAGTGTGAATTTACAGAGATCGAATACGGCCCACGGGTCAGGAGGTGGCCTCAGATGAGCATCGAGCCAAGGGCGAAAGTGGCCCCAGAGCGAGTGCCGCCTGTCTGGGACGGCTCGGAGTCGGTGGCTCCGCCGCATCTGCGCGTGGTCCGGCGGATCTGCGCCAGGGTCGCGCCCGACGGCATGGACGTCGGTGTCGGCGAGCTGCCGCCGGGCGGCCTGCAGGTGTGGATCGACACCCCGGAGCCGCCCGCCCGCCAGGAGGGCTGGGTGCTCTACCACCGCATGGCCCGCGAGGTGTCCCTCGTCGGCTGGCACTGCGAGGCCGACCAGGACCGGCTGCTGGTGCTCGGCTGGAGCGCCGCCTGCCTGCACAACCGCGTACGCCTGCTGCAGAGCGGTCTGCGCCGCCTGTCCGACTTCGCGTACACCGCCCAACGCGCCGTTCAGCTCGAGGGGCAGAGCCCGGACGACGGACCCGCCGCGGAGGTCGTGGCCGCCACGTGCGCTTCGATCGAGCGGCGGCTGCGCTGGCCCGCGCGGCTGGCCGAGCTCGACGGGTTCGAGCGCAGCTCGGAGCTGCCCCACCTGCAGCTGCTGCTGGCCCAGGTCATCGGCCTGGAGGCCAAGGTGGCGAAGGCCTGCGAAGAGCACCTCGTCATGGCGCGGGTGCTTGCGGGCGCCGTCTGCGAACAGTACGCGCGGCACTCCGACCTGCGCCGCGCACAACGAGACGTGCTGGCCGAGTCACACCGATGGGTGCACGCCAGCTCCATGATCCGCGGCTCGGCCACCCGGCCGGGCTCCACCGGCGGCGGCCGCCCCCACATGGGGCTCGCGGAACGCCGCATCGCCGCGAGCGTCATCAACCACGGCGCGCCGCGGGTCATCCCCACGGCGGTCACTCCACGGGCCGGACACCCCGGTCACGAGGAAGGCCGAGCTCCGGCGCGCTGACACAGACGCCGCTCAACGGCGAGCGGCCACCCGGAAAACACCCTTCACATCCGGTAGGAGAGCTCCCGTCATGCGAACCCCCCCGCACCTGCCCGGTCGCACCAGGCACGAGTCCCGTGACACCGACACCGTCCGCCCGCGGCGTCACCCGTACGCCCTGCACGAGGTCCCCGTGCAGTCCCCGCCGCGCGCGAGCTCCGGCACTCTCGACCTGCCCGACGCCCTCCCCGAGACCGACCCGTTCGTCGAGCAGCGCCTGCTCGGCATCAGGGAGATGTCCAACCAGGCCATCGGCTCCATCGACGACCTGCTCCAGCACACCGCCTAGCACGTGGAAGACCTGAGGAGAGACATGCAGGAGCTAACGCGAGTGGAGTTGGTGCCGCGTGACGTCGGCGGTCACCAGCCACGCTCCGTGGTGGGCACCGAGACGCCGCGCACCCTCGACGAGGTACGCGCCCTCGTCAGGAAGGCCATGACGACCAGGCACCACCTCTACCCGATCAGCACCGGCAAGAACTGGGGAATGGGCTCGGCCATGCCGGTCACCGACGACAACGTCGTCGTCGACCTCAGCGGCATGAACCGCATCCGCAGCGTCGACCTGGAATCCGGGTTCGCCGTCATCGAGCCCGGAGTCACGCAGGCGCAGCTCTCCGCGGTGCTGCGGGACACCCCGTGGATGCTGAACGTCACCAACTCCTGTGCCGACACCTCCGTCGTCGGCAACGCCCTCGACCGGGGCGACGGCACCTTCCGCTCCCGCGTCCACGACGTGGCCGGGCTGGAGGCCGTGCTGGCCGACGGCAGCGTGGTCACCACCGGCGGGCTGGACCCGACCGGCCGCTACCACGGCCGGGTCGCCGGGCCCGACCTGACGGCCGCGTTCGTCCAGCACAACCTGGGCATCGTCACCGCCATGGCGGTCGCGCTGGTGCCGCGGCCCCAGACCGTCGGCCTGGTGCACGGCCGCATCCCGCGCGACCAGGTCGGCGTCGCGCTCGACGCGATCGCCGGCTTCCTGCGCCGCGGCAACCCCGCCGACGGGATGCTGCGCGTGCGCGAGCTGGCGCTGGTCCCGAGCCACGGCGACTGGATGTTGCCCAAGGGCGCCGACCCCAGCCTGTTCAGCATCATGGGGCCGCTGTTCGGCAGCGACGCCGCGGTCGAGCTCGCCGAGGAGCTCCTCCGCAAGGCGCTGGTCGAGGTCGAGGGCGCCGAGGCGCTGCGCGTGCTCGACACCGCCGAGGTGCGGCCCGGCGACCCGCTGTACGCCAGGGCGCTCATGGCGCAGGGCATCCCCACGTGCCTGGGCGTGCGCAACGCGCTCGGCGTGACCTCCTGCGACCAGATCGACGAGGGCCGGATGGGCTTCCTGGCGCTGATGCCGCTGATGCCGACCAGCGCCCGCAGGACCGAGGACATCGTGGCCGCCCTGCAGACGGCCGTGGACGCGCACACCACCGCCCTCATGGTCGAGTGGAACCTCGTCAGCAAGCACATGGCCAACGGCGTCATCCAGATCTTCTTCGACCGCCACGCGCCGGAGGCCCCCTACCGGGCGCACCAGCTCCGCAACGACGGCAACTGCGTGCTGCGCGGCCACGGCTGCGCGATCTACCGCTCCGACATCGACCACGCCGCGGCCGACGTCTGGTCCGAGACCAGCACCGCCAGCCTCGGCATGCTCCACCGGCTCAAGACGGCGCTCGACCCCGACGGCCTGCTCTCGCCCGGCCGCTACGGCGCCTGATTCATTCGCGCACAACTCGACATGTCCATCTCGCCGGTCGCACAGCCGGAGTGTGCCGGCCGGCGGAGACCACTCATAGCTTGGAGGTGACCACGTGCGTTCGTCACCAGCGCGGGGGACGAGCACGACAGGCGTAAGCCGCCGCCACGCGGTGATGCTGCGGCTGGTCGGCGCGGGTGTCATGTTGACGGTGATGGCCGACACCACGGCCACCACCCTGGCGGTCGGGGTGCTGCGCTACACGCCGGCAGGCGCCGCCATGCCCCTGGGCGACCTGGTCTGGCTGACCAGCGCGGCGTTCATCCCGATCGCGGCGCTGCTGGCGACGGCCGGCCGCTGGGCCGATCTGTTCGGCCGCCGGCGGGTCCTGGTCGTCGGGCTGGTGGTGTTCGTGCTGGGTGGCGTCGCCACCGTCGCCGTGGAGTCCTGGTCGCTCGTGCTGGCCGCCCGGGCCGTCCAGGGCGCGGGCGCCGCGGCGATGATCCCGGCCAGCCTCGGGCTGCTGCTCGGGGAGCTGCCGGAGTCGCAGCGGCGCGGCGCGATCGCGCTGTGGAGCTCCGCCTCTGGGCTCGGCTGCCTGCTCATGCAGGCGGGCGGCGGCTGGCTGGCCGCCACCGTCGGCTGGCGAGCCCTGTTCGTCCCGGACGTCGTGATCGGCGTCGCGCTCCTCATCGCGTGCTTCGCGCTGCCCTCGGGCCGGCGCGCCGGCGCCAGAGGCCTCCCCGACGTGCTCGGCGCATGGTTGCTCGCCGCCGGGATCGCGGTCGTCGTCCTGGCCATCTCCAAGGCCATGGCCTGGGGCATGGACGTGGTGTGGCTGGCGCTCGCCGCCCTCCTCCTGCTCGGCGGCGCGCTCGCGCAGGCCAGGCACCACCGCCTGCCCGCCATCGACCTGGCGTTGTGGCGCCGGCCCAAGTTCGTCTGGGGCTGGCTGGCCACCTGGGGGTTCGGCGCGCTGTCGTACGGGCTGCTGACCGTGCAGCCGCTGTACCTGCTCCACCTCGGCTACCCCATGCTCGAGGTGGCCATGTGGCTGACGCCCACGTCGGTGGCCGTCGTCGTGACGAGCTTCCTGGCCGGAAAGCTCGTCAAGCGGATCGGCGCGTACGGCCTGATCTACGCCGGCTCGCTGCTCTGCGGCGGCGCCTGCGTGCTCGTGCTCACGCAGGTCGGGCCCACCGTCTGGGGGCTGGTCGCCAGCGTCGTGCTGGGGATGGGCGTCGGCGCGCTGGCGCCGGGCACCTCCGTGGCCACCACCCTGGCCGCCCGCCCGCAGCAGTACGCCTCAGCCGTCGGCGCGGCCACCATGGCCCGCATGGTCGGAGGTGCCGTCGGCATCACCGTCGTATCAGTTGTCATCGACCACCCGTTCGTGGCCGGCCCCTTCGCGGGCCCGTTCGCCGGCCTGGCCGGCGCGCTGGCGATCTGCGTGGCGATCTCGGTCCTCATGGGCGCGCTGGCCCTCACGAAGATCACCCGGCTGCGGCCCGACCCCGGCGACGTCATGATCAAGGTGCCGCGCCGGATGTTGCTGGAGTTGCGGATGACCCTCGCCACCGTCGCGGCGGAGGCGGACGCGTTGCTGCCTGTCGAGACCCGCACACCCCCCATGGACCACATCCCGCGGCAGCGGGCGGCCGAGGCCGGACCGCTCGCGGGGACCCGCGGGAATTCGAACTAGTTCGTACCACCGAAAGGGCTCTCGTCATGGCAACCACATCGTGCGACGTAGCCATCGTCGGCGCCGGGCTGGGCGGCTGCTTCCTGGCCTTACTCCTGGGCCGGCGCGGCCGGCGCGTCGTCGTCATCGAGCAGGGACCGTCCATCCCCAGCGCGGGCGCCGACTTCCTCAAACCCCCCGGGCTGCGGGTGCTCGCTCGTCACGGGCTGGCGAACCTCGTCGAACGCCATGGCCTGCGGCGCGACATCATCCGCTATTACCACGACGGCGACCCGATCAGGGAATGCCGCTTCCCCGACGGCGGCTTCCTCATCCGCCCGTACAAGGAGCTCGTCGAGCTCATCTACGCGGCCTGCGCGATGGAGGGCGTGGACTTCTGGTTCGACGCCGAGATCGCCGACATCGCGGTCGACGACCACCGGGTCGAGGAGCTCACCCTCTCCGACGGACGGCGGCTGCGGGCCGACGTCGTCATCGGCGCCGACGGCACCAAGTCCGCCGTGCGCCAGGCGCTCGGCATCGAGCAGGTCA
Source organism: Nonomuraea turkmeniaca (assembly GCF_005889735.1). Classification (GTDB taxonomy): domain Bacteria; phylum Actinomycetota; class Actinomycetes; order Streptosporangiales; family Streptosporangiaceae; genus Nonomuraea; species Nonomuraea turkmeniaca. The sequence continues at coordinate 53,545 of NZ_VCKY01000015.1, read as the reverse complement.
CGATGCCGTACGAGCGGCTGCTGATGCGGGTGGCCACCGTGCCGCTGACGGCCAGCGTCGCCCAGCTCAACCGGCTGTACTTCAGCTCCGACGGCTGGCTGGCCTACCTCTACCCGCTCAACAGGGACCAGGCCAGGGTGTTCGTCGGCCTGCCCCCCGAGGACGACAAGGAGATCTTCGAGGACGGCATCCCGGCCCTGATCGACGAGCTCAAGAAGTTCGTCACCGACAGCTCCGACGCCTTCAACGTGCTCCAGCCCGCCAGCTGGCAGCGGATCAAGGTCTCGTCGCTGCGGGTGTCGGCGTACCACAAGGGCAACGCCGCCCTGCTCGGCTCGGCCGCGTTCGCCTGCCACCCGATGACGGGCATGGGCATGAGCTACACGCTGCACGACGCGGAGATCCTCGCCGACGTCATCAGCGCGGCAGGAGGCGACGCCGAGCTGCTGGACCGGCTGCTGTACGCCCGGTACGAGCCACGCAGGCACGCGCACCGGCAGCTGATCGACTACGGCGACGCCCTGGCCGCGACCTTCCGCGACCGCGAGGCGTACCTGGCCGCCTTCCGCCCGGAACTGCACATCCACGGGGTGGCGGCCGCGCCGGCCGAGATGCCGGCCCTGCAGCTCACCTGAGCCGGCGCCCCCGCCGCCCGCCATTCCCGAACCCGGTGAGGTCGTCCAGTGCCACGCTGAGTGCGGTGGGCAGTCCGATCCCCCAGGCGGCGGGGGCGCCGTTTCACGCCCGTGGTAGGGCCAGCCCTACCACGAACAAGGGTGTCAGCGGGGATTCGCATGGTGCGGGCGCCCGCGATGCTGTTGAGTGATCATAAACGACTCGGCAGCATCGGAGAGAGCCTTGACTGTGCTGGACACCGCCCGTGCCGAACGGGGAAGCGACTTCGCCAGGCTATCGCGCCGCATCGCGCAGGCGGGCCTGCTGGACAAGCGGCCCGGCTACTACGCGGCCCGGATCGGCCTGGTATCGGCCCTGTTCGCGGGCGGCTGGGCGGTGTTCGCCGCCGTGGGTGACACCTGGTGGCAGATGCCGGTCGCGGTGCTGCTCGCCGTCGCGTTCGCCCAGGTGACGCTCCTGGCCCACGACCTGGCGCACGGCCAGATCTCCCGCTCCCGGCGCACGTCCAGGATCGCCGGGCTGCTGGTGGGCAACCTGGCCGTCGGGCTCAGCTACGGCTGGTGGATGGACAAGCACACACGGCACCACGCCAACCCCAATCACGAGGACCACGACCCCGACGTCTCGCCGGAGGTCCTCATCTGGTCGGAACGGCAGGCGGCGGCCGCCCGCGGCGTGGCCAGGATCGTCGGCCGCTGGCAGGCGTTCCTGTTCTTCCCGCTGCTCACCCTCGAAGGGGTGAACCTCAAGGTCTCCAGCTTCCGCGCGTTGCGCCGCCCGTCGCTCAAGAACCGCAGGACGGAGGGGCTGCTGCTGGGGGCGCACGTCCTGGCGTACCTGGGCGCGGTGTTCCTGGTGCTGCCGCCCGGCAAGGCGCTGGTCTTCCTCGCCGTGCACCAGGCCTGCTACGGCGTCTACCTGGGGTGCACGTTCGCGCCCAACCACAAGGGCATGCCCGTGCTCACCGCCGAGGACGAGCTGGACTTCCTCCGCCGCCAGGTCCTGACCTCCAGGAACGTGCGTGGCGGGCACCTGATCACCACCGCGCTCGGCGGGCTGAACTACCAGATCGAGCACCACCTGTTCCCCAGCATGCCCACCGCGAACCTGCGCAGGGCGCAGCCCATCGTCCGCGACTACTGCCGGTCGATCGGCGTCGACTACGCCGAGTGCGGCCTGTTCGCCTCATGGGGGCAGGCCCTGCGCCACCTGCACGAGGCCGGCCGGCCACTACGTCGCTCGTAGCACGCCCGGCGTGGGAGGATGTCGGTTGTGTCGTCCGCGTCATCAGCGCTGCGGCTGTCGAGGGCCGTCGTGTTCGCGACGGTCTGCGGTGCGCTGGCCTGTGCGCTGGCCCTGACCCCTACGCCGGCCCTCGCCCACGACGCGCTCAAGAGCAGCTCGCCCGCCAAGAACGCGCAGGTCTCCGCGGCCTCGCTCGAGGAGATCGAGCTCGAGTACACCGCGAGCGTCAAGTTCCCGTTCGTCGTGCTGCACGACGCCAAGGGGGCGCAGGTGCCGCTCGGCAAGCCACGGCTCGCCGGGCCGAAGGTGATCGCCGACGTCACCGAGCCGCTCGCGCCCGGCCCGTACGTGATCGCCTGGCGGGTCGTCTCGTCGGACGGCCACCCCATCGAAGGCGAGATCCCCTTCCGCGTGAAAGGATCACCCTCGCCCGCGCCGACGACCGGCGAGAGCACGATATCCGCGTCGCAGATCCCGTCCCCGCCGTCGTGGGCGGCCGGGTCGCCGGCCCCCGCGGCGGAGCCGCCGCCCGCCGGCGGCACGTCCCCGGCGGCGTCGGCCGGCGTCCCCGGCTGGATCTGGGGCGGGCTGGCCGCGCTCGTCGTCCTGGGAGCGTTCGTGCTGCTCAGAGGCGCGCGCCGGGGGCCCGAGCGGGGGAACGTGAATGCGGATTGACCAGGCCAGACAACTCGCGCGCCGGTGGGTCGCCGAAGCAGGCGCCGGGCTGCCCGGGTTCGGCGGCGCGTTCCTGACCGGGTCCGCGCTGTGGGCCGACGGGGACGCGGAGCTGCCCCCGTCGTCCGACGTGGACGTGACGGTGATCGCCGACCCGCCCGTCAGCATCGGGAAGTTCATGTACGAAGGGGTGCTGCTGGAGGTCTCCAGCCTTCCCGGGATCGGGTCCGCGGACGAGGTGCTCGGCGACTACCACCTGGCGGGCAGCTTCCACCTCCCGTGCGTGCTGGCCGACCCCACCGGGCGGCTCACCGAGCTGCAGCGGGCCGTCGCCCGCGACTTCGCCGCCCGGCCCTGGGTCCTGGCCCGGTGCACCGCCGCCATGGACCGGGTACGCGGGTGGATCACCGGCGTGGACGCCGCCGCGCCGCTGCCCGGCCAGGTCACCTCCTGGTTGTTCGGCACCGGGGTGACCACGCACGTGCTGCTGGTGGCGGGGCTGCGTAACCCCACCGTGCGCAAGCGGTACGCGGCCGTCAGGGAGCTGCTGGCCGAGCACGGGCGGCTGGACTACCACGAGGTGCTGCTGGACCTGCTCGGGTGCGCGGAGCTGAGCCCGGAGCGGGTCGAGCGGCACCTGACTGCGCTGGAGACGGCGTTCGACGCGGCCGCGCCCGTGCGGGCGCCGTCCTACCGGTTCGCCTCGGACATCACCGAGGTGAGCCGGCCGGTGGCCATCGACGGGAGCCGGGAGCTCATCCGGCGCGGACTGCACCGGGAGGCCGTCTTCTGGATGGTGGCGACGTACGCGCGCTGCCTGACCAAGCGGGCGGCGGCCGGGCTGTCCGGGTACGAGGACGGGTTCATGGAACTGCTGGGCGACCTGGACGCGGCGACCACCGCCGACCGCCGCCGGCGAGGCGACCGTGTCCTGTCCGCCCTCCCCGGCCTCTGGCGAACAGCCCTGACACTCTGCTGACCCCGCCCACGCCCGGCGCGGCGGGCTGTTCGCGGGTGGGCGGGTCAGCGGCCGTCGAGGCGGTGGACGGCGTCGCCGTACAGCTCCGGGCTGCGGTCGCACGCCTCGACGAAGTCCCGGGGGAAGCCGAGCTCGAACTCCACCGCCGACTCCAGCCGCCGCACCGCCTCATCGGGCAGCGCCGGCCCCGACGCCCCGAGGTTGTCCTTGAGCTGCTCGGCGCTGCTGGTTCCCACGATCGGGTGGACGCCCCGCCGTATCACCCACGCCAGCGCCACCTGCGACGCCGTGACCCCCAGCTCCCCGGCCACCTCGACCACCGCCCGCGCCGCCGCCAGGTCACGCTCGCCGAGCGAGCCCGGCGACACCCGAGACGCCCGCGCCCCCGGCTCGTTGTACCGGCCGGACAACACCCCGCGCTCCAGCGACCCCCACGCCGCCACGCTCATCCCGTACGCCTCCGCCATCGGCAGCAGCTCCCGCTCCACATCCCTGCGAAGCAGGCTGTACGGCACCTGCAACCCCGCGAACGGCGTCCACCCCCGGAACTCGGCGACCGTGTTGGCCCGGCTGACCAGCCACGCCGGAGCATCCGATATGCCGACATAGAGCACTTTCCCCGACCGCACCACGTCGTCCAGCGCCCGCATCGTCTCCTCGATCGGGGTGTGCCGGTCCCATACATGCACCCAGTAGAGATCGATGTAGTCGGTACGCAGCCGCCGCAGGCTCTGCTCCAGCGTCAGCACCAGATTCTTACGGTGGTTGCCGGCCGCGTTGAGATCGCCGCGGTCACGGGTGCCGGTGTACTTGCTGGCCAGCACGAAACGATCCCGCCGCCCCTCCAGCAGCTCGCCGACGACGCTCTCGCTGTCGCCGTACATCGAGGCCGTGTCGACCACGTTGCCACCCGCGTCGGCGTACGCGTCGATGATGCTCCGCACCTCCGGCGTCGCCGAGCGGAACGTCATCGCCCCCAGGAACAACTCCGAGACCCGCAGGCCGGTGCGGCCGAGCAACCGGTATCGCATCACGTCCACTCCTCCGATGACAGTCAGGCCTGGTACGGCGTGGCCAGGCGGGCGTCCCGCAACACCCTGCTCCACCAGCCGAGCTGGTCCATCATGGCCTTGGCCGCGCTCTCCGGCCCTTCAGGATCCACCAGCCGCCCCTCGGCGTCGAACCGGGCCCAGTGCTGGTCGAAGCTGATCCAGTTGCGGATGGTGACGGCGTGCATCTCGCAGAAGACCTGCCGCAGGTGCTCGGCCGCGCGCAGGCCGCCGCCGAAGCCGCCGTACGACACCAGCGCGACGGGCTTGGCCTGCCACTGGACGGGGTGCCAGTCGATGAGGTGCTTGAGCGAGGCGGGGAAGCTGTGGTTGTACTCGGGCGTCACCACCACGTACGCGTCCGCCCCTTCCAGCCGCGCGGCCAGCCGCCTGAGGTCCTCGGGACGGCCGTCCGCGTCGAAGAGCTCCTCGGCGGAGGCGGGCAGCTCGACCGGCAGCGGCGTGTCCGCCACGTCGAGGACGTCCACGTCGAACAGGCCGTGCTGCTGTGCTTGTCCGGCGAACCACCTCGCGATCGTGGGGCCGGAACGGCCCTCGCGAACGCTGCCGATGATCACCGCGAGTTTCATGTTCGTCATGCCGTCCAACCTGCTGCCTGTCGCGCAGCCGAGGAAGGCCGGGCGGAGACTGGCCCTGGCAGGGCCACGATAGGGCGGGGCGGCCCTCGTACACTCGGCACGTGAGCGACCGGAGGGAGCGGACCATGAGACACAGCAGCCTGCTCACCGGGCCGACGGAGGAGGCCCGGTGAGCGATAACGAGCTGGGTGCGTTCCTGCGGGCCCGCCGCGAGGCGCTCAAGCCGGCCGACGTCGGGCTGCCCGACGGGCCCCGGCGGCGCACGCCGGGGCTGCGCCGGTCGGAGCTGGCCACGGTGGCCGGGGTGAGCGTCGAATACCTGACCAGGCTGGAGCAGGGCCGCGACCGCAATCCGTCCATGCAGGTGCTCACCGCGCTCGCCGACGCGCTGCGCATGACGCCGGAGGAGCGGATCCACCTCCGCAACCTCAACAAGATCGCCAGCGGCGCCATCGGGCTGTGCCCCTCGGCCTACCAGGGGCCGGCCCGTACCGTGCGGCCCACCGTGCTGGCGGTGCTCGACCGGCTGGAGCCCGCGCCCGCCGCCGTGGTCAACCGGCTGGGCGAGGTGGTCGCCCGCACCAGCGGCTACGAGCGGATCTTCGGCCCCGTCGGGCTGCTGGACGGCGACCCGCCCAGCCTGATCAAGTACGTGTTCGCCGACGTGCGGGCCAGGACCGCCTACCCGGAGTGGGACAAGGTGGCCGACGAGCACGCCGCCGTCCTGCGCCTGGAGATCGGCCATGGTGACGAGTACGCGGCCGAGCTCGTCTCCGAGCTGTCGTTCGCCGCGGGCGACGCCTTCGCCGAGCGGCTGTCCGGGCCGCCCGAGCCGGTGCGGATGGCGGCCGTCGAACGGCTCGCCCACCCGGACGCCGGCGAGCTGCGACTGGCCCGCGAGGTGCTCGACCTCGACGGCGGCGAGCAGCAGCTCCTCGTCTACCTGCCCGCGGACGCGGCCACGTCGGCCGCGCTCGACCGCCTCACCGGCCGCCACCCGGGCGCCCTGCGCGCCGTCACCGCGTAACGGCCGCTTATTCGCGGACGACCAGGCCCAGCGCCGCGGCCACGACCGTCGCCTGGAACGGATCGATGATCGCGTCCTTGAGTGTGATCTGCTGCAGGTCCAGCGTGCTCAGATCGCTGCCGCGCAGGTCGCACTTGGTGAGATCGGCCCCGCGCAGCCACGCCCCCGACAGGTCCGCCCGCCGCAGCTCGGCACCTTCGAGCCGGGCTCCGCTCAGATCGGCCTCACGCAGCCGGACGCCGTCGATGGAGCTGCCGCGCAGGTCCGCGCCGGGCAGGGCGACGTACGACCAGTCGCCGCCCTCCACCTTCAGCAGTCCGTACGTGCACCCCTCGAACACGCTCCCGGTGATCTTGCACCCCCTGAACGTCGCGTCGAAGAAGGAGCAGCCGATGAACGTGCAGTTGAGGAACTGCGCGTCATCGTGCTCCGACACGTTGAACCGCACGTTGCCGAACGTGCACTCCTCGAACGACGAGCCGCGGTCGAGCAGCTCCGTCATGTCGACATCCTGGAACAGGACCCTCCGGTAGCTCTCGCCGGTCAGCTCCAGAGGGTCGTCCCAGTCGGCCGCGCCGATCGTGCGCTCGATGGGAAAGGTGGGTCTCCTGTTGGCCACACGAACAAGCTATCGGATCAGGCCCGCTTCGCAATGGCCGTGATGAAGGGTTGCACGAGCTTGGCGGCGAGCGGGCCGAACGCCGCCAGGATGAGCACGTACGCCGCCGCCAGCGCCCCCAGGTCGGGGTGCGCGCCCGCGCCGACCGCCAGCCCGGCGATCACGATGTTGAACTCGCCGCGCGGGATGAGCGCGATGCCCGCCCGCGCCCGTCCGGCTCTGCCGATGCCGGCCCGTCGGGCCGCGTACGCGCCGGTGAGGAGCTTGGTCACCATGCTGACCAGCGCCAGCAGCGCGGCCAGGCCGGCCACAGGAAGGATCTTCGCCGGATCGGTCTGGAGTCCGAAGAAGACGAAGAACACCGCCGCGAACAGGTCCCGCAGCGGCGCCAGCAGCGCCTGCGCGCCCTCGGCCAGCTCCCCGGACAGCGCGATCCCCACCAGGAACGCGCCCACCGCCGCCGACACCTGCAGCTGCTGTGCCAGCCCGGCCACCAGCAGGGCGAGCCCGACCACCTTGAGCAGCAGCACCTCGGAGCTCGGGCTGGACACGAACGCCTCGATGAACCTGCCGAACCGTAATGCCACGACCAGCACCACGGTCACGGTCACCAGCGCGATGCCGACCGAGATCGCCCCGCTCGCCAGGCTCAGCCCGGCCAGCACGGTCGTCAGCACCGGCAGGTAGATCGCCATCGTCAGGTCCTCGAACACCAGCAGCGACAGCACCGTCGGCGTCTCCCTGTTGCCTATCCACCCCAGGTCGGACAGCACCTTGGCGGTGATCCCCGAGGAGGTGGCATAGGTGACGCCCGCCATGGCCACGGCCGCGACCGGCCCCCAGCCCAGCAGCAGCGCGCAGATGGCGCCGGGCGCGGCGTTGAGCACCAGGTCGACGAGGCCCGCGCGGGCGTTGCTGGTCAGGCTTGTGACCAGCTCGTCGGCGTTGTACTCCAGGCCCAGCGTCAGCAGCAGCAACACCACGCCGAGCTCGGCGCCGACGGAGATGAACTCCTCGCTGGTCGCCAGCGGCAGCACGCCGCCGGTCCCGAACGCCAGGCCGGCGATCAGGTAGAGCGGGATGGGGGAGATGCCGATGCGCAGGGCCAGCGCGCCCAGCACGCCAAGGCCCAGGAGGACAGCACCGAATTCCAGAAAGAGAACCGCGGTTTCGTGCACCCGCGGCCCTACCCGTTCGCCAGGATGTCGGCCACCTCGGCGGTGCTGTCCTCACTGCCCACGACGACCACGACGTCGCCCTCGTGGAACACGAAGTCGGGGCCGGGACTGGCGAACACCCGCCCGCCGCGCACGACGGCGACGATGGAGGCGCCGGTGCGGGTGCGGACGCGGGCCTCTCCCATGGGGCGGCCCGCGTACGGGGAGCCGGGCGGGATCGGCAGCTGCACGCTGACCAGGCCCTCCACCTGCTGGTGCAGCTGGTTGAGCCGCTGCACGATGCGCGGGGCACCGAGCAGCTCCACCAGGGCGTCGGCCTCCTCGTCGTTCAGTTTGACCGTCTGGCAGGCGCGGTCGGGGTCGTCCTCGTCGTAGATCACCAGGTCCCGGCGGCCGGTGCGGTGGGACACGACGCCTACCCGTTGGCCTGCCCGGGTGGTGAAGTCGTGTCGCAGTCCGATGCCCGGCAGTGCTGTTTGTTCGACCTCCACCATGCCCCACCTGTGTTCTGTTCAACCAGTTTCCGGACCACCCTACCAATCGGCCGGTCGGTGACTTACCGGCTGTTTGCGACAGGCCATGTCCACGAGCTGATCTCCACGGGGTCCTCGCCGTACTCGCGCGTGTAGGCGCGGGCGTGCAGCCGGGCGTCGCTCATCCGCTGCCGCAGGTGCGCCGCCTTGGAGCCGAGGCCGGGGACGCGGTCGATGACGTCCATGACCAGGTGGTAGCGGTCGATGTCGTTCATCATCGCCATGTCGAACGGCGTCGTCGTGGTGCCCTCCTCCTTGTACCCGCGCACGTGCAGGTTGCCGTGCCCGTGCCGGCGGTAGGTGAGCTGGTGGATGAGCGACGGGTAGCCGTGGAAGTTGAAGACGATCGGCCGGTCCGTCGTGAACAGCGTGTCGAACTCGGCGTCCGGCATGCCGTGCGGATGCTCCGTCGCCGGCTGCAGCCGCATCAGGTCCACCACGTTGATCACCCGGACCCGCAGCTCGGGCAGGTGCTCGCGGATGAGCGCCGCGGCGGCCAGCGTCTCCATGGTCGGCACGTCCCCCGCGCAGGCCAGCACCACGTCCGGCTCCACGCCCTCGTCGGTGGAGGCCCACGGCAGGATGCCGAGCCCGCGCGTGTTGTGCGCGATCGCCTCGTCCATGGTGAACAGGTCCAGGACCGGCTGTTTCCCGGCGACGATCACGTTGACGTAGTCGCGGGAGCGCAGGCAGTGGTCGCCGACGGACAGCAGCGTGTTGGCGTCCGGCGGCAGGTAGACCCGCACCACGGACGCCTTCTTGTTGGCGACCACGTCCAGGAAGCCCGGGTCCTGGTGGCTGAAGCCGTTGTGGTCCTGCCGCCACACGTGCGACGAGAGCAGGTACGTCAGCGACGCCACCGGACGCCGCCACGAGATCTTCTGCGACGACTCCAGCCACTTGGCGTGCTGGTTGAACATGGCGTCCACGATGTGGATGAACGCCTCGTAGCAGTTGAACAGCCCGTGCCGCCCGGTCAGCAGATAACCTTCCAGCCAGCCCTGGCACAGGTGCTCGGACAGCACCTCCATCACGCGCCCGCCCGGGCCGAGGTTCTCGTCGGTCGGCAGCACCTCGGCGTCCCACGCCCGGTCGGTGGTCTCGAACACGGCCTGCAGCCGGTTGGAGGCGGTCTCGTCCGGCCCCATCAGCCGGAACGTGCGCGGGTTCGCCGCGATCACGTCCCGCAGGAACTCACCGAGCACGCGGGTCGGTTCGGTCGTCTGTGCGGCGGGCGACTTGACCTCGATCGCGTGCCTGCGGAAGTCCGGCAGCCGCAGCGGCTCCATCAGCTCGCCGCCGTTGGCGTGCGGGTTCGCGCTCATCCTGCGGGTCCCCCGCGGCACCATGCCGAGGATGTCCTGGTTCGGCCGGCCGCCGCCGTCGAACAGCTCCTCGGGGCGGTACGAGCGCATCCACTCCTCGAGCATGGCCAGGTGGGCCGGGTTGTCGCGGACCTTGGCCAGCGGCACCTGGTGGGCGCGCCACGTTCCCTCGACCGGCTTGCCGTCCACCTCGCGCGGCCCGGTCCAGCCCTTCGGCGTCCGCAGGATGATCATCGGCAGCCGGTCGGCCTCGCCGCTCTTGTAGGCGGCCATCTGGTCGAACGCGGCGTCCAGGGCGCCGGCCATCTCCTGGTGGTCGGGACCGACCACGTGCGGGAGGTAGCCGTAGCCCTCCATGAGCTTGAGGAGGTCCTGCTCGGGAATGCGGGCGAGCACGGTCGGGTTGGCGATCTTGTAGCCGTTGAGGTGCAGGATCGGCAGCACCACGCCATCGCGGCGGCGATCCATGAACTTGTTGGAGTGCCAGCTCGCGGCCAGCGGGCCGGTCTCGGCCTCGCCGTCCCCGATGACGCACGCCACCACCAGGTCCGGGTTGTCGAACGCGGCGCCGTGGGCGTGGGCGAGCGCGTACCCCAGCTCGCCGCCCTCGTGGATCGAGCCCGGCGTCTCCGGCGCCACGTGGCTCGGGATGCCGCCGGGGAAGGAGAACTGCCGGAACAACCGCCGCATGCCCTCGACGTCCTGCGAGACGTCCGGATAGCGCTCGGAGTACGAGCCCTCCAGCCACGCGTGCGCCACGGCCGCCGGGCCGCCGTGACCGGGCCCGGCGATGTAGATCATGTCCTGGTCCCGCTCCTTGATCACCCGGTTGAGATGGGCGAAGCAGAAGTTCAGCCCCGGCGTGGTGCCCCAGTGGCCGAGCAGGCGCGGCTTGATGTGCTCCGGGCGCAGCGGCTCGGCGAGCAGCGGATTGTCCAGCAGGTAGATCTGCCCGACGGACAGGTAGTTGGCCGCCCGCCAGTACGCGTCTATATGGTCCATGTCCCTGCTGCTTCCTCCACAGAACACGCTGAATCCCCCAAATGACCGATAAGGTGCCAAATATGGAGTTCAGGAGTTCGCGCTGGTACTCGGGAAACGACCGGAACTCCTACATCCATCGGGCCTGGATGCGGCGCGGGCTGCCGCGCGAGGCGTTCGAGGGTGACCGCCCGCACATCGCGATCGCGAACACCGCCTCCGACCTCACCCCCTGCAACTCCCACCTCGACGAGGTGGCGCAGAGTGTCATGAACGGCGTGTGGGAGGCCGGCGGCGTACCGCTCAACCTGCCCGTCGTCTCGCTCGGCGAGTCGAACGTGCGCCCGACCGCGATGCTCTGGCGCAACCTGGCCGCCATGGCCACCGAGGAGATGCTGCGCGCCAACCCCATCGACGGCGTGGTGCTGCTCGGCGGCTGCGACAAGACCATCCCGTCGCTGCTCATGGCCGCCGCCTCCGTGGACCTCCCCGCCGTCGTGATGCCCGGCGGGCCGATGCTGACCGGGCACTTCCGCGGCGCGCCGCTCGGCTGCGGCACCGACGTGTGGCGGCTCAGCGAGGAGGTACGCGCCGGGACGCTCTCCCGCGAGGCGTTCCTGCAGTCCGAATCGTCCATGATCCGCAGCCGCGGCCACTGCAACACCATGGGCACCGCCTCCACGATGGCCTGCCTGGCCGAGGCGCTCGGCATGACACTGCCCGGCACCGCCGGCACGCCCGCCCCTGACAGCCGCCTGCTCGAACGCTCCCATGAGACCGGCCGACTCGCCGTGGACCTCGTCAAGCAGGGCCGCCGTCCGAGCCAGGTCATGACCAAGGGCTCGTTCCGCAACGCCATCGTGACGCTGGCCGCCGTCGGCGGCTCGACGAACGCGGTCGTTCACCTGCTGGCCGTCGCCGGGCGGCTCGGCGTGGACCTCACCCTGGACGACTTCGACCGCACCGGCGCCGGGGTGCCGCTGCTCGTCGACCTCCAGCCCGCCGGGCGGCACCTCATGGACGACCTGTTCAGGGCGGGCGGGCTGGCCGCCGTGCTCAAGGAGGTCGAGGACCTGCTCGACGCCGCCGCGATCACCGTCACCGGGCGGCCGCTGGTCGAGCACCTCGCCGGAGCCGAGATCTGGGACGAGACCGTCATCAGGCGGCGCAGCGACCCGCTCCTGCCCGACGCCGGCATCGCCGTCCTCCGCGGCAACCTCGCGCCCGGCGGCGCCGTGATCAAGCCCGCCGCGGCCTCGCCCGAGCTGCTGCGGCACCGCGGCCGGGCCGTCGTCTTCGACAGCGTCGAGGACGTGTACGCCCGCCTCGACTCACCCGGCCTGGACGTGGACGAGACGTCCGTGCTGGTGCTGCGCGGCTGCGGGCCCAAGGGCTACCCGGGCATGCCGGAGGTCGGCAACCTGCCACTGCCGCAGAAGCTCCTGGCCAAGGGCGTACGCGACATGGTGCGCATCAGCGACGCCCGCATGAGCGGCACCGCGTACGGCACGGTCGTGCTGCACACCGCGCCCGAGGCGGCGGCCGGCGGCCCGCTGGCGAAGGTGCGCACCGGCGACCCGATCGTGCTCGACGTGGCCGCCCGCCGGCTGGACGTGGACATCCCGGACGCCGAGCTGAACGCCAGGCCGCCGGTCGCGATCGGCCACGCCGCACCCGCCCGCGGCTGGGAACGCCTCTACGTCGACCACGTCACCCAGGCCGACCGCGGAGCCGACCTCGACTTCCTCATCGGTTCCAGCGGCGACGCCGTCGGCCGCGAATCCCACTGAGCGCCTAAAGACTGCGCTCCGCCGTGCGCGGAATCGATCGTCCGGGGTACGGGGTTACGGGACCATGGATCGGTCGGCTTGGCAATGCGAGGAGGAGCAGCGTGAACGGCGATATCACCCAGAGCCAGGAGTGGGCGGCCCTGGCCAAGCACCAGGAGGAGCTCACGGGCAGGACCCTGCGTGAGCTGTTCGCGGAGGACCCCGGCCGCGCCGAGCGCATGACGGTGACCGCCGGCGACCTCTACCTCGACTACGCCAAGCACCGCGTCACGCAGGAGAGCGTCGACCTGCTGGTGGCGCTGGCCGAGCGGGCGGGCCTGCGGGAGCGGATCGCCGCCATGTTCGGCGGCGAGCACATCAACGTCAGCGAGGACCGGGCCGTGCTGCACGTCGCGCTGCGCCTGCCCAGGGACGCCGAGCTGGTCGTGGACGGGCAGGACGTCGTGGCCGACGTGCACGCCGTCCTCGACAAGATGAGCGCCTTCTCCGACCGTGTGCGGTCCAAGGAGTGGAAGGGCGCCACGGGCAAGCCGATCCGGACCGTCGTCAACATCGGCATCGGCGGCTCCGACCTGGGGCCGGCCATGGCGTACGAGGCGCTGCGCGACTACGCCGACGCCGGCATCGAGGCCAGGTTCGTCTCCAACATCGACCCGGCCGACATCACCGGCAACCTTCGCGACCTCGACCCCGAGACCACGCTGTTCGTGGTCAGCTCCAAGACCTTCACCACGCTGGAGACCCTCACCAACGCCAGGGTCGCGCGCCGCTGGCTGGTCGAGGCGCTCGGCGACGGGGCGGTGTCCCAGCACTTCGTGGCCGTCTCCACCAACGCCGAGAAGGTCGCCGAGTTCGGCATCGACACCGCCAACATGTTCGGCTTCTGGGACTGGGTCGGCGGCCGCTACTCCTACGACGGCGCCATCGGGCTCTCCCTGATGATCGCCATCGGCCCCGAGCGTTTCCGTGAGATGCTCGCCGGCTTCCACACCATGGACGAGCACCTCCGCACCGCGCCGTTCAACGCCAACATGCCGGTGCTGATGGGCCTGCTAGGGATCTGGTACGACGACTTCTTCGGCGCCGAGACCCGCGCCGTCCTGCCCTACAGCCAGCGGCTGCACCGCTTCCCCGCCTACCTGCAGCAGCTCACGATGGAGTCCAACGGCAAGTCCGTACGCGCCGACGGCACGCCGGTCACCGTCCAGACCGGCGAGATCTTCTGGGGCGAGCCGGGCACCAACGGCCAGCACGCCTTCTACCAGCTCCTCCACCAGGGCACCCGGCTCGTCCCCGCCGACTTCATCGGCTTCGCCGAGCCGTTCGAGGACCGCGAGGGCATGCACGACCAGCTCACCGCCAACCTGCTGGCGCAGACGTCGGCGCTGGCCTTCGGCAAGACGGCCGAGGAGATCGCCGCCGAGGGCACCCCGCCCGAGATCGTCCCCCACAAGGTGATGCCCGGCAACCGCCCCACCTCCACGATCCTCGCCCCCAAGCTGACGCCGTCCACGCTCGGCCAGCTCGTGGCGCTCTACGAGCACATCGTGTTCGTCGAGGGCACGATCTGGGGTGTCGACTCCTTCGACCAGTGGGGGGTGGAGCTGGGCAAGAAGATGGCCCTCGACCTGGCCCCCGCCCTGACCTCGGACGAGCCGCCCACGACCTTGCCTGACCCGTCCACGGAACGCCTGGTCCGCAGATACCGCACGATGCGCGGCCGCCGCGCCTGATCGCCCGGCGGACGGCCGGCGCGGGTGGTGCGCCGGCCGATCGGGGGTGACGATGGGGCCATGGACATCATGGAACTGGTGGAGCGGTCGCAGGACGCCGCGACCGTCAAGCGCGTCTTCGGTGAGCCGATCCAACACGGCGACGTCGTCGTCATCCCCGTCGCCAGGGTCGCGCAAGGAGGCGGTGGCGGGCGCGGCGAAGGTAAAGGCGACAAGGGCGAAGAGGGAGGGGGCAGCGGCGCGGGATTCGGGTTCGGGGCCACGCCGGCGGGCGTGTTCGTGCTGAAGGACGGCGACGCCGTGTGGCGGCCCGCTGTGGACGTCAACCGGATCGTGCTGGGTGGCCAGGTCGTCGGGATCGTGTTGCTGCTGACCCTGCGTGCCATCTTCAAGAAGCGGCGCCGTAGAGGGTGATCGCTCGAGGCGATCCGGCTCATAGAGTGAACGTCATGACCTCTCTGACGCAGATCGCGGCTTTCGGTGGTGTTGTGCTGCTCGGGGCCATGTCGCCCGGTCCGGACTTCGCGGTGGTCGTACGACGCTCCGCCGTTTCCGGGCGCGGTTACGGCATGGCCGCGGCGCTCGGGATCTCCGTGGGCGTGTTCGCCTGGGTGCTGGCCGCGGCCACCGGCGTCGCGGCGCTGATGGCCGCCTCCGCCGCCGCGTTCACCGTGGTCAAGGTGGTCGGCGCGGCCTACCTGCTGTATCTCGGGGTCAAGGCGCTGCGCTCGGCTCTGCGCAGGAGCGGGGAGCCGGGGCCGGACCCGGTGCCCGACCCCGGGCGGCGCAGCTCGTGGGCGGCGTTCGCCGAGGGGCTGCTCACCAATGTGCTCAACCCCAAGGCGGCGTTGTTCTTCGTGGCCCTCGTGCCCCAGTTCCTCGGCGGGGGTGCGTCCCTGGCCGACACGCTGGTGCTCTCGCTGATCGCCCTGGCCGGGACGGTCATGTGGTTCCTGGTGGTGGCCACCATCGTGGGCACGCTGCGCAAGTTGTTCGCCAGGCCGGCCGTACGCAGGACCGTGGACGGCCTGACCGGGGTCGCGCTCATCGGCCTCGGGGCCAAGCTGGCGACCACGAGCCGCCCGTAGGCTCGCTCGGGTGGCACTTCGTGGCTCTGGCCGTCCCCACGCGCCTACGCCACCGTGACGCCGTGCAGGTGCCCCAGGCCTACGCCACCGTGACGCCGAGCAGGTGCCCCAGGCCGAACGTCACCGTGGCGGCGCCCACCCCCAGCGCGAGCTGTCGCAGGCCGCCCAGCCACCACGGCCGTGCGGTCATCACCGCCACCGCCGCGCCGAATCCGAACAACCCCAGCACGCTCAGCACCACAGCCAGCACCAGGCCGGACGCCCCGAACAGGAACGGCGCCAGCGGCACCAACGCCCCGGCCGAGAACGCGCAGAACGACGAGGCGGCCGCCACATACGGCGAGGGCAGGTCGTCCGGGTCGACACCCAATTCCTCCCGAACGTGCACCCGCAGCGCCTGCTCGGGATCGGCCGACAGCCCCTCGGCGACCCGCCGTGCCAGGTCGGCATCGAGGCCGCGCGCCTGGTAGAGCGCGGCGAGCTCGGCCTGCTCGGCCTCCGGGTTGCGGGCCAGCTCGCGCCGCTCCACGGCGATCTCCGCCCGCATCAGCTCCGTCTGGGACTTCACCGACGTGTACTCGCCGGCCGCCATGGAGAACGCCCCGGCGGCCAGCCCGGCGAACCCGGCGAGCACCGCGGCCCGCCCGGCGCCCGCCGCGCCCACCACCCCGGAGATCAACGCGAAGTTCGACACGAGCCCGTCCATGGCGCCGAACACCGCCGGGCGCAGCCAGCCGCCCGTGACGTCACGGTGGCTGTGGTGCTGCTCGGGAGAGTGCGGCCGGGCGAGCTCGATGGTCATGCAAATCCTCCGCTTACGGGTCTCTTGTCCAAAATGTAGGCATATATGGACAAGATCCGCAACGAAGGAGAGGCTTGCCTGGCCTGGGAAAAGGCCATCCCGGTGACCGTTCATCACTCGATGTGAGCGACAGGATGCGGGTGTCCACCGGCGCCGCCATCCGTCGAGGATGGTGACGCAGGGGACACCGTCAGGCCAGGGCCTGGGCCGGGGTGACGGCGGGCGTTTCCGTCCGTCAGGCGTGGGCCGGGGTCGGGGCGGCCGTCGGAGTCTCCGCCTGGGAGGCGTCCGTCTCGGAGCTGCGGATCAAGGCGTCGCAGTCCGCGATCGTCTCTTCCAGCAGCCGTCGCAGCAGCGCGTCCGGGTCGGTCATGCAGGCCTGCACGATGCCCACCACGGAGAGCTGCACCGCGTTCGGCGCGGCGTACCTGCGGAAGCCCTTCTCCGTGATCCGGGCCGCGCGGCTGAAGCGCCTGGCCTGCTCGGCCGCGTGCGGCACCTCCTCCAACGCCCGGCGGCTCTGTTCGCTCATCCGGCCGGACGGGGCGCCGTCGAGCCTGGCCAGCATCTCCTCGGCCGCGAGCACCGACACGGCCAGCGCGAGCTGGCGCTCGGCCGCGGCCACCGGCAGCGCCGTCGTGGCGCAGCGCAGCGCGATCCGCGCGTCCACGCGCAGGTCGTCGCTGGCCAGCCCGATGATCGACGGTACGAGCCCGACCAGCTTGGCGCGGCTCTCGTCGCTGACGTTGTCGTTGACGAGGCGGGCGAGTGCGGCCAGCAACGGATGCGTGCAGGCCGGATGGTCGCTCCACCGCTCGCCGGCCAGGTAGGAGGCCAGCTCCATGAAACAGGCACCGCGTTTCGGGTTGCGATGTCTGCCGCGGGACAGGACCGGCAGGTGATCAAGGTGATTGTCCACGGATGCTCCACTGCTCCACGCGATCGCCGTCTATCCAGTCTGCGCCGTTGTGCGTGTCAACGCCAGAGATGGGCCGTCTTCGTCATGAACGTTCCCTGCGGCTGCCCCAGATGCGCCCCCGGAAACCTTCCGCTGAGTCTTGCCATACTTGCTGGATTTTCTGCTTGGCGGCAGCACGAATTCGTATTCGAACAATTACTTTGCGTAACGGCGCCTTGCGCGGGATCATGCTGGCGTGGACGGCTTCCTCGATGAGACCTGCGGCGGCGTGACCGAGTTGCGTGTGCACGGCGTCGCCGGCACGCCGCCGGAGGGCACGCTCAACCATCCGCATCCCCGGCGGGTCACGGGTGACGGCGTCACCGGATTCCACCGCCGCTGGTGGCCGGGCGGGCGGCCGTCGGGCGGCGACGCGGACGTGCCGGAGGCGCGCCGCCGTGAGGCGTACGCGTGGGGCGGCCTCACCTCCGGTGGCCGGGCCATCGCGCTGTGGTTGCCGCTGCTGCCGTTCTCGCTGGCCAACCTGTCCTTCTTCATGGTGCCCAGGCCGCCACGCGGCACCCGGCTGCGGCGCGCCACGGAGGCGGCTCAACGGCTGTTCGCCCTGCTGCTCACCGGCACGCTCGTCGGGGCCGTCACCCGGGCCGCGGTCGACCTCGTCGGCTGGCAGTGCACGGCCGCGGGCGGGGCCTGCGTCAGGGACCCGGGGCTCGGCTGGCTGCACTGGTTGGGCGCGTGGTGGGGCGACGAGCCGTCCAAACGCCTGGCGATCGCCGCGCTGGCGCCGGTGCTGGTCGTCGTGCTGCTGTGGTGGCTCGCCCGGCGCACCTGGGAGCGTGACGAGCGCACCCCCATCCCGGCCGGTGACGCGCCGCACGCCGACCTGCCGCTGGCGCAGCCGCGGTTGTGGCACGGCGGCGCGCCGGTGTGGCGGCTGCGGATCGTGCACGTCGCCTTCGCGTTCGCGTCGATCGGGCTGGCCGTGTCCGTGCCGTTCGCCGCCACCCCGCGGGGGCTCGCGCTGACCGTGGCCAACGCCGGCGTCCTGGCCGTGGCCGTGGTGCTGGTGCTGCTGCCGTGGATCGCCAGGCGGCTGGGCCCCGGCGAGCGGGCACCGTGGTGGCTCACGTACGCGTGCCGGGGCCTGGGCGTGGCCGCGCCGCTGGTCTTCGCGGCCACGATCGTGCTGGCGCTGGCCGGTCTGGGCCCGGGCGCACCCGGACGGGGACTGCCCGGCGTCGGGTTTGGAGCGTTCCAATTCCTGCTCATGGTCGGGGTCGGACTGTTCATCCTGCTCACGATCGGCGTGCTCGCCCGTATGGACCGCGGGGTGGAGCGGCCGGCGCTCGGTGGCCTGGCCGGCTGGTTCGCGCTGATGATCGCCGCGGGCGCCGCGAACGTCATGGGGCTCGGCCTGCTGTTCTGGACCGCCACCTACCTCGGCGGACCGGACCACGGGATCTTTCTCGACGACCCCGTCTGGTGGACGGCGACGCTGGTTCCCCTCCTGTTGCTGGGCGTGCTCGTCCTCGCGGCCGTCCTCCGCCTGATTCACCGGGCCGAGACGCGCAGGCTCACGCCACGGCTGACCCACTACTACGGACAGCGGCACAGCGGCGTGGTCGCGGGCCAGTGGGCGCTGGCCGCGCTCACCGACCGCGCCGGGCTGGTGCTGGCGGTGCTCACCGGCATCGGGCTGGCCGGATTCGCCGCGGTGACCGTGATCCACCGGTTCCACCTGATCGCCCCGGTCGGCGGAGTGGCCGGACTGCTGGCCGTGACCGGGAGCTGGGCCATGGTCGCGGCCGTCGCCGGCCTGGTGCTGCTCGGCCGCCGGACCTACACCGACCCCCGTCTGCGCAGGACGATCGGGATCCTCTGGGACATCTGCACGTTCTGGCCCCGCGCCGTCCACCCGCTCGCCCCGCCCTGTTACACCGAGCGCGTCATCCCCGAGCTCATCACTCGCGTCGGCCGGCTGGCCAGGACCGATCGGGACCAGGTGATACTCTCCGGGCACAGCCAGGGCAGCGTCATCGCCGCCGCCCTCGTGCTACAGCTCGATCCCTCGCTGCGGCGACGTGTCGGCCTGCTCACCCACGGGTCGCCGCTGCGCCGCCTCTACGCCGCCTTCTTCCCCGCCTACTTCGGCACCCCGGCGCTCGCCGCCGTACGCGACGCGGTGCCCTGGCACAACCTCTACCGGCTGAGCGACCCCATCGGCGGGCCCGTGTTCCGGCGCGTCGACCCCCTGGGCGAGGGGCCGGGCGGCGGCGACGGCGTGGACCGGTTCTGCTGGGACCCGCCGCGGCCCCGGCCCGGACAGCCGTTGCCCGAGGCCCGCTGGCACTGCGACTACTGGCTCGACCCGCCCTACGGAGAGGCGCTCGACCGGCTGATCAAAGTCAAGCGCTGAAATTTTCTTTTGGTTCACCCTTTGGTCTTGAAAGTTATATCCATGACCGGTTTAGTTCGGTCGTGCAGACCCTCCGATTGCTGGCCGCCACCGCGCTCCTGTTAGGCCCTCTGGCCGTCACCGGCGCGCCCGCGCAGGCCGACCCCGTACCTCCCGCTGAGGACGCGCTCGAGGCGTCGTCCTATCCGCCGCCGTCCACGCTGCTGGCCCGGGCAGCCGCCGGGCAGCCGCGGCTTGAGACGGCGAAGAAGACCCGGCCTGTCGCGCCGGGGATCTCGCTGACCTCGTTCGACACCTACGACGCCCTCGGTTGGCTGCGCGCGGACGCGATCACCGCCGACCTCGGCGGCGCGAAAGCCGACTACGTGTTCTCCGGCGAGGTGTCCAAGACCGAGCCGCTGTCCGGGCCCGCCAAACGCTCGCGCGCCGTCGCGGCCGTCAACGGCGACTTCTTCGACATCAACAACTCCGGCGCCGCCCAGGGCATCGGCGTGCAGGACGGCAACCTGATCCAGTCGCCCGTCGCCGGCCATGACAACGCGGTCGCGGTCACCGGCGACGGCGTCGGCCGGGTGCTGAAGATGTACTTCGAGGGCACCGCCACACCGGCCGGCGGATCGCCGATCACCCTCACCCAGTTCAACCAGATCGTGCAGGGCGGCGGCGTAGGGTTGTTCACCTCCCTGTGGGGGTCCTACACGCGTGCTCGCGCCGTCGCGGGCGCCGCGTCCGTCGCCGAGGTCGTCCTGGTCGACGGGGTCGTCTCCGAGGTGCGCACCGCTGCCGGCTCCGGTCCGATCCCGGCCGGGACCACGATCCTGCTGGGCCGCGACGCGGGGGCGACCGCGCTGTCCGGGTTGAAGGTCGGCGACCGCGTTGACGTGAAATATCAGCCGAAGTCATCCGACGGCAGCACGGTCAAGGCAGCCGTGGGCGGCAACTGGGTGCTCGTCAAGGACGGCGTCGCGCAGAACTCCACCGACCCGGCCGCGCACCCCCGTACCGCCGTCGGGTTCTCCGCCGACGGCAGGAAGATGTACCTGCTGACCGTGGACGGCCGCCAGGCCGACAGCCGCGGCGTCACGCTCAACGAGCTGGCCGCGATGATGGTCGACCTCGGCGCCGCGAACGCGCTCAACCTCGACGGCGGCGGCTCCTCCACCATGCTGGCCCGCGAGCCCGGCGCCGCCGACGTGCAGGTCGAGAACAGTCCCTCCGACGGCGGCGAGCGCCACGTCCCCAACGGCCTGGCGCTCTACGCGCCGCAGGGCAGCGGCAAGCTCAAGGGTTTCTGGCTGGAGCCCGCGAGCGACCCCGCGAAGTCGCCCGGCCTGGGGCCTGTCTCCGGCGGCCGCCCCGACCGGGTCTTCCCCGGCCTGACCAGGCGGCTCACCGCCGCCGGTTACGACGAGACGTACGGGCCCGCCGCCGGGACCCCGTCGTGGCGCGCCAACCCGGCGGTCCACGGCGTGGTCAGAGACGGGAAATTTCATGCTTTGGTGCCCGGCCAGACAACCGTCACCGCCTCGCGCGGCGACGCCAAGGGCACCATCGGCCTGACCGTGCTCCAGCCGCTGCAGCGGCTCGGCGCCACCGCCGACCGGCTGGGCATGCCCGGCAAGGACGGCACGGCCACGTTCGGCGTGGTCGGCTACGACCGCAACGGCAACTCCGCGCCCATCGAGCCCGCCGACCTCGTGCTCGATTACGACAAGAACCTGTTCGAGGTGACCGCGGCCGAGCACGGCTCCTTCACGGTCAAGGCCAAGCAGGCCAACGGGTCCGGGCTCATCACCGCCCGCGTCGGCAAGATCAGCGCCGCCGTGCCGGTGACGGTCGGGTTCGAGGACAAGCCGGTCGCCGACTTCGAGGACGCCGCCAGGTGGACGTTCGCCGCCGCCCGCGCCACCGGCTCACTGTCGGCGGCGCCCGGGCAGAGCGGGGGCGGGCTGAAGCTGTCGTACGACTTCACCACCTCGACCGCCACCCGGGCCGCGTACGCCAGCCCGCCGCAGCAGATCGTGGTGGACGGGCAGCCGCAGGCGTTCGGGTTGTGGATCCACTCCACCGGCAAGGGGGAGTGGCCCAGCCTGGAGTTCTACGACGCGCTCGGGCAGTCGCAGATCCTGCGCGGGCCGTACATGACGTGGACCGGGTGGAGGTACGTCGAGTTCGCCGTGCCGGCGGGCGTCAACTACCCGCTGAAGCTGCGGCGCTTCTACGTGGCCGAGACCAAGGCCGACGCCAAGTACACCAACGAGATCCTCATCGACGGGCTGGCCGCCAAGGTGCCGCCGGCGGTGTCCGCGCCTGTCCCGGCCAGGGTCGCGGACCCCGTGGTCAAGCCTTCCGTGGCGGAGATGCCGTGGCGGTTCGCGGTGATGTCGGACGCGCAGTTCGTGGCCAGAGACCCCGACAGCGACATCGTCAAGAACGCCCGCAGGACGCTGCGTGAGATCAAGGCGGCCGAGCCGGACTTCCTGCTGATCAACGGTGACCTGGTGGACGAGGCGTCGCCGGAGGACTTCGCGCTGGCGAAGCGCATCCTCGACGAAGAGCTGGGCGGCGCGGTGAAATATCACTACATTCCCGGCAACCATGAGGTCATGGGCGGCAAGATCGACAACTTCAAGGCCGTCTTCGGGGACACGTACCGGACCTTCGACCACAAGGGCACCCGCTTCGTCACCCTGGACACCTCGCGGCTGAACCTCCGGGGCGGCGGCTACGACCAGGTGGCGATGCTCAGGTCAGAGCTGGACGAGGCCGCTGAGGACGCCTCCGTCGGGTCGGTCGCGGTGCTGTTCCACGTGCCGCCGCGCGACCCGACGCCCGGCAAGGGCAGCCAGCTCGGGGACCGCAAGGAGGCCGCGCTGGTGGAGGGCTGGCTGGCCGACTTCCAGCGCTCCACCGGCAAGGGGGCCGCTTACATCGGGGCGCACGTGGGGACGTTCCACGCGGCGCGGGTGGACGCGGTGCCGTACTTCATCAACGGCAACTCCGGCAAGAACCCCGCCACCGCGCCCGGCGACGGCGGCTTCACCGGCTGGTCGTTGTGGGGCGTGGACCCGGTGACGCCGGGTGAGGCCGAGCACGTCAGGCGCAACTGGTTCGTCGACGCGCCCGACTGGATCGGCACGCAGGTCCGGCCGCACGTGGACGACCTGGTGCTCACGGTCCCGGGGACGGTCGCCGTCGGGGCGCCCGGCCAGGTGACGGCGGCGGTCAAGCAGGGACCCCGTACGGTCCCCGCCGCCTATCCGGTCTCGGCCGCCTGGTCCGGCTCGCCGAACCTGCACATCGGCGCCCGGCAGACGGCCAAGCCCCGGCACGTGGCCGTCCTGGACCCGGCCACGGGCACGCTGACGGCGCTGCGCGAGGGGCAGGTGACGGTCGCCGTCACGGTCAGCGGCGTCACCCGCCAGGCGACGGTGGCCCTGTCGGCCAGAGCCGCCGCCTGAGCAATCGGCCGTGGGGCACCGCTCGCCCCACGGCCACCCCCCGGCGGAGCGCTCAGCGAGATCGCCGGGGGGCGGCGCGTGCTCTCCGGGACGGCGGGGACGCTCTCATATCCTGGCCAGGTGTCCCTTGAGCCCGAGCTCGTCCCCGGCGGCCTCGCCCGCTCCATCGAGGAGTTGCGGCTGGTCGACCACCACGTGCACGGCGTCTCGGCCCGCGACCTGTCCCGCAGGGCGTTCGAGGGGCTGATCACCGAGTCCGACCGGCCGATCCCCGAGTGGATGACCCAGTTCGACTCCCAGGTGGGGTACGCGATCCTGCGCCACTGCGCCCCCGTGCTCGGCCTCGACCCGCACTGCACGCCGGAGGAGTACCTCGCCAGACGCGCCAGGCTCGGCGTGGACGAGGTCAACCGGCTGCTGCTCGGCGCGAGCGGCATCGGGCACTTCCTCGTCGAGACCGGCTACCGGAGCGAGGAGGTGCTCGGCCCCTCAGGCATGGCCGAGGCGGCCGGCGTGCCCGCCGACGAGGTCGTGCGGCTGGAGGCGGTGGCCGAGCAGGTGGCCGCGGAAGGGTGCGCGGCGTGGGCGTTCGCCGGGCGGTTCGAGGAGGCGCTGTGGGAACGCACCCGGACGGCACGCGGGCTCAAGAGCATCGCCGCCTACCGCCACGGACTCGACTTCGACCCGTCCCGGCCGACGGATGACGAGGTCGCGGAGGCGGCCGGCAGCTGGTTCGCGGCGGGCGGGCGGCTGGCCGACCCGGTGCTGCTGCGGCACCTCATCTGGACGGGTATCGACCGGGGGCTGCCGCTGCAGTTCCACATCGGGTACGGCGACCCCGACCTGGACCTGCGCCGCTCCGACCCGCTGCTGCTGCGTGGACTGATCGAGCTGGCCGAGCCGGCCGGGGTGCCGCTGCTGTTGCTGCACTGCTACCCGTACCAGCGGCACGCCGGCTTCCTGGCGCACGCGTACCCCAACGTCTTCTTCGACGTCGGGCTGGGTGTCACCTTCACGGGCGCGCGCAGCGTGGCGCTGGTGGCGGAGAGTCTGGAGGCGGCGCCGTTCGCGAAGGTCCTCTTCTCGTCGGACGCCTGGGGCCCGGCCGAGCTGCACCACCTCGGCGCGCTGCTGTGGCGGCGGGCCATGGCGCGGGTCCTGGGGGAGTTCGTGACCGAAGGGGAGTGGTCGGTCGGGCAGGCCATACGGGTGGCCGCGATGGTGGGCGGCGAGAACGCCCGCCGCGTGTACGGTCTCGGATCCTGAGAATCGGTACGGACACAGAACTCATCGCTGCCCAAAACGCTCCCGAAGCTCTAGGCTCGGCGACGATGGATCTCGAAACTTTCACCCCCGGTTCGGGACTACTCGAACCCCGGGCAGCACTCAGCACCGACGCGCCCGCCCTCGATCTCAACGGGACGTGGCGCTTCCGCCTCTCACCCACCGCGAACGTCCCCGACGACTTCGCCCAGCCCGGCTACGACGACGCGGGCTGGGACGAGTTGCCGGTCCCGTCCCATTGGCCGTTGCACGGGCACGGCGCGCCCGCGTACACGAACGTCTCCTTCCCGTTCCCGGTCGACCCGCCGCACGTCCCCGACGAGAACCCGACCGGGGACTACCGCCGCACGTTCGACCTGCCTGAGGGCTGGACGGGCGGACGGTTGCGGTTCGAGGGCGCCGAGTCCTTCGCCCGGGTCTGGCTCAACGGGCACGAGCTGGGCTTCTGGACGGGCAGCCGGCTGCCGGCGGAGTTCGACGCGGGCCCCTGGCTGCGTCCGGGGCACAACGTGCTGGCCGTGCGCGTGCACCAGTGGTCGGCCGCCAGCTACCTCGAAGACCAGGACATGTGGTGGCTGCCCGGCATCTTCCGCGACGTCACCTTCACCCGCTCCGCCGCCGACGTCTTCGTGCACGCCTCCCACGACGGCAGGCTCAGCTTCGAGGGAGCGGGCGGCCTGCTCAGCGTCCCCGAGCTCGGCGTCGCCGGCCTCGAGCCCGGGGTGGAGATCACGCTCGACGTCGAGCCGTGGACGGCCGAGACCCCGCGTCTGTACGACGCCGTCGTGACGTTCCCGGACGAGACGGTACGGCTGCGCGTCGGCTTCCGCACGATCTCCATCGTGGACGGCGTGCTAATGGCCAACGGCAGCCCGCTGCTGCTCAAGGGCGTGAACCGGCACGAGTTCCACCCCGAGCACGGCCGCGCGGTCCCGTACGAGACCATGCGCGCCGACGTGCAGCTGATGAAGCAGCACAACGTCAACGCCGTCAGGACCAGCCACTACCCGCCCCATCCCGCCTTCCTCGACCTGTGCGACGAGCTCGGCCTGTGGGTGATCGACGAGTGCGACCTGGAGACGCACGGTTTCGGCCAGGTCGGCTGGCGCGGCAACCCCACCGACGACCCGCGGTACGCCGACGCGCTGCTCGACCGAATGCGCCGCATGGTCGAACGGGACAAGAACCACCCGAGCATCATCATGTGGTCGCTCGGCAACGAGGCCGGCGTCGGCCGCAACCTGGCCGTCATGGCCGACTGGGCCCGCGAACGCGACCCGTCCCGCCCCCTGCACTACGAGGGGGACTGGTCGTGCGCGCACACCGACGTCTACTCGCGCATGTACGCCTCCCACGCCGAGGTCGAGGCCATCGGCCGCCTGGCCGAGGGCCCCCTCGACGACCCGGAGCTGGATGCGCGGCGGCGGGCGATGCCGTTCCTGCAGTGCGAGTACGCCCACGCCATGGGCAACGGGCCCGGCGGGCTGGCCGAGTACCAGGAGCTGTTCGAGCGGTATCCGCGGCTGGCCGGCGGGTTCATCTGGGAGTGGATCGACCACGGGATCGTGCATCCGGAGTTCGAGTACGCGTACGGCGGCGACTACGGAGAGGCCGTCCACGACTCGAACTTCGTGATCGACGGGCTCGTGTTCCCCGACCGCACGCCGTCGCCCGGGCTGATCGACCTGAAGAAGGTGTTCGAGCCGGTCACGTTCGAGTTCGGTGGCGGGGTCGTGCGGGTCGTGAACGGCTACGACTTCCGCGACCTGACCCACCTGGAGTTCCTCGCCACCGTCGAGGTGGAGGGGGAGAAGGTCGCCGAGCACCGGCTGGAGGTGCCGGCGGGCGGCGGCGACGTCAAGCTGCCCGACGTGCCGCCTGGGCCTTCGGGCGAGCGCTGGCTGACCGTCCGCGCCCGGCTCGCCGGTGACCAGCCGTGGGCGGAAGCGGGCCACGAGATCGCATGGGGCCAGACGCTCCTGTCGCCGCCCGGGCCTGGAACGGCCGGGCCGCCGCCGGCACTCGCGTTCGCGCGGGAGGGCGGCGCGATCGTGGCCGGCGGGTCGGCGTTCGACGCCACCACCGGGCGGCTCGTGCGCCTGTTCGGCCTGGACGTGGAGGGACCGCGGCTCGACCTGTGGCGGGCGCCGACCGACAACGACAGGTACGGCGGCCTCGAAGGCAAGTGGCGCGCCCTCGGCCTGCACCGGCTCACCCACCGCGTGGACGCCGTGGAGACCGGGGACTCGCTGACCGTCCGCACCCGGGTCGCGCCTGCCGCGACCGACCTCGGCATGCGGGCGACGTACCGGTGGACGCCCGGCACGGACGGCAGCCTGCTGCTGAACGTGGACATCGAGCCCGAGGGCGACTGGCCTGATCCGATCCCGCGGCTCGGCCTCACCATGACACTGCCGGGCACCGCCGTCGACCGGGTCACCTGGTTCGGGCGAGGGCCGGGGGAGGCCTACCCGGACACGGGCATGGCCGCGCGGGTCGGGCGGTGGACGAAGACCATCGACGAGCTGCAGGTCCCGTACGTCTACCCGCAGGAGAACGGGCACCGGGCCGACGTGCGGTGGGCCGACTTCGGGGCGTTCACGGTGTCCGGGGATCCGGTCTTCGGGATGACGGCGCGGCGCTGGAGCGTCGATGAGCTGGCCGCCGCCACACACCGGCCTGACCTGGTGGCGAGGGATCGGGTGCACCTCCACCTGGACCTCGCCCACCAGGGCATCGGGACCGCCACCTGCGGTCCTGGCACGTTGCCGCAGTACGAGCTGAGAGCTCGGACCGCGTCGTTCACGCTCCGGTTCGACCCGGCCTGAACCCAGGTCCGGCCGGTCCCGAACGACGGAACGCCGGGTCCCGCGCCTTCGCGGAACCCGGCGTAGCCGATGCGGGACCCGGGCGGCTCAACCGGTGGGCGAGCCGGACACGGTGAGAACCGTGCCCGCGCCCACCGTCAGCCCGCCCTCGCGGATCGCGAACCCGAGCCCCGGCTCGACGGCGACCGGCTTGCCCAGCTCGACCACCACGTCCACCGTGTCACCCGGCCGGGCGTCCGCGTCGAGCCGGAGCTCCCCGGGAACGTCCGTCGTCCGCAGGTAGAACTGCGGCCGGTACCCGGACACGATCGGCCTGCGCCGCCCGCCCTCCTCCGGAGTCAGGAGGTAGACGCGGGCGGTGAACGACGTACGGGCCCGCTGGCTGCCCGGCTCGGCCAGCACCATGCCCCGCCGCACCTGCTCGCGGCGTACCCCGCGCAGCAGCACGGCGGCGTTGTCACCGGCCTCGCCCCGCTCCATCGTCTTGCCGAACGTCTCGACACCGGTGACGACGGCGCTGAACCCGTCGCCGAACCCGACCGCCTCCACCGTGTCGCCGACCCGCACCGTGCCCCGCTCGATGGCGCCGGTGACGACCGTGCCGCGGCCGGTGACCGTCAGCACGTTCTCGACCGGCATGAGGAACGGCGCGTCCACGTACCGCACCGGCACCGGGATGTGCTCGTCCACCGCCTGGAGCAGCGCCTCCACCGACGCCGTCCAGACCGGGTCGCCCTCCAGCGCCCGCAGCCCGGACACCCGTACCATCGGGACGCCGTCGTAGCCGTGCTCGGCCAGCAGCTCCTGCAGCTCCAGCTCGACCAGGTCGGTCAGCTCCGGGTCGGCGCCGTCGGCCTTGTTGACGGCCACGACGAGGTGCTCCACCCCGACCCGCTTGGCCAGCAGCACGTGCTCTCTGGTCTGCGGCATGATCCCGTCATGCGCGGACACGACGAGGATCGCGCCGTCGAGCTGCGCCGCCCCCGTGATCATGTTCTTCACGTAGTCGGCGTGGCCCGGCATGTCCACGTGGGCGTAGTGCCTCGTGGCGGTCTCGTACTCGACGTGCGAGATGTTGATCGTAATCCCCCTGGAGGCCTCCTCCGGGGTCCGGTCGATCCGCTCGAACGGCGTGTACGTCGCCTGCCCGCGCTCCGCCAGCACCTTCGTGATCGCGGCGGTCAGCGTGGTCTTGCCGTGGTCGACGTGCCCCATCGTGCCGATGTTGAGATGCGGCTTGTTCCGTACGTAGGCCTGCTTGGCCATGGTTCCTTCCTTGAGACCTGGTTTCCGTGTGACCCGTGCTCGGGGCCGGCAACCTCCCCCCGCCGGGTCACCTCAGGACTCACGGGAAGAGGTCAACGCTCCAGGCCGTCGCGGACACGCTCGAGCACACCCACCGCCAGGGCGGGTGTCGTCAGGCGAGCGCGCAGGAACATGAGGAACATAGTGCGATCATCAGCACTGAACGGCAACCGATTATTCCGCCCTGGGCTCACCCACCCGTGGCTTCAGACGCGGAACTCCGCGCTGAAGCCGAGAAGGGCGGTGGCCTTGGTCAGATCCAGGGGGACCGTGCGTCCGGGCAGTGGACGGCGGATGTCGGTCGTGGGGTGGAAACGGCGGAGCAGGTCCTCGGTGGGGTGGGAGACCAGGGTCTCCGGGGCGGCCACGGTGATGACGTGAAAACCGTCGAGGCCGAGCCCGAGCAGGCATGCCCGGGCGGCGTCCCGGGTTTCCAGGTAGGCCCACAGGCCGGCCGCGTGCAGGCCGGGGTCCAGCTCGCACCTGCCCGCGAAGTCGAGGAGGCGCTCGTCGAAGCCGCCGACATACGGCAGGCGCAGGGCGGCCACCGACATGCCGTGGCGTCGCGTCATCATGTGGGCGGTCAGCTCGTCGACCTGCTTGGACAGCGCGTAGGGATCCTCGGGCAGAGGCGGCTGCTCCTCATCCACCGGCGCGTACGGCGGGTGGAGGGCGCGCGCGGCGAACGGCAGCCCGGAGATCGCCGTGCTGCTGGCCGTGCACGCCCGCATGATCCCGGCCCGGCCCGCCTGTTCCAGCACGGTGTAGGTGGCCTGCGTGTTGGTGGCGAAGACCTCCTCGGCCGGATGCCGCTCGGGACTGGGGATGGCCGCGAGATGGATCACCGCCTCCACTCCCGCGAGGGCCGCTCGCACGGCGTGCGGGTCCGTCGCGGTCCCCTCGACGACCAGGTCGGCCTTCAGGTCTCCGGGATTCTCCAGCACGAGGACGTTGGCCGGGATCCCCTGCTGCTCGAGCAGGTCGAGGAGGGCCCGGCCGATACGGCCGGCAGCACCGGTGACCAGGACACGCTTCATGCGTCTACTCATACACGCGAACCGCCACGACATGGGCGTACGGCGTCCCATTGCTGGAGTCCACCACGATTCTCAGCGCATCGGTGGTAACCGGCTCGACGTCGTGGACGTTGCGGCGCCGCCGGTTGCCGCGCGCCTCGGACACCGTACGCCAGCCGTCGCCCTGGCGTGCCTCCACCCGGTAGTCGCGGACCAGCGTCGGCATGACCTCGAACGGCGTGCGATGGTGGTGCAGGTTGATCAGGTCCTCGTTCACGTCGTCGTCGGCGAGCACGTCGACGCGGCCGACCGTCACCGGCGCGGGCCAGGACAATTCGAGGGTGGCGGGCAACTCGCCCGACACCCACATATGGGGTCCCGCATGAGGACGCTGGAAGCCGTCGAGCGCCCTCGAGGGCGCGAAGGCACCTGTCGGGCCGCTACGGAAGCAGAACGTCCGGCGCAGCAGACCCGCGTCGGACCACTCCCGCAGCGGTTGGGGCGCCTCGTCCTGAGGGCGGAGCGGAACCCGGGTCAGACAGAGCACACCGGGCGTGGGCCGGTCGGCGACCTGGAGGGAGACGTCGGGGTTCGCGCGGATCAGCAGGAACACGTTCTGCGCCTGATCCGGCTGGAACGACAGATCCACGCGAAGCCACTGATTCTTCCCCGGCTCCACCCGAACGGCACGCGAGGTGATCAGCTCCCTCGGCACGTAGTTCTGGCCCAGCCCCGGATCGTAGAGATCCACGACCAGTTCGGTCCCGGCGGCCGCGTCGAGCAGGAGCTCCACCGCGTCCAGAGCCGGGTCGACCGGCAGGATCAACCCGGCGTCGGCCTCCAGCGGCCAGGGCTCGGCCGAGGTCTCCACCTCGAACCGGGACAGCGTGCTCGACGCGGAGGCGGTAGCCGTACGAGCGAGATCCGACGGATCCTCGTACGGCAGGCCGACGATGGAGGCGTCCTCCCGCAGGAGGGTCGTCCGCAGGTCGTGCACGTCGAGCTCCCGAGGCGCGACGCCGCCGGCCACGCACAACCCGGCCGCTGTGCCGGCCGCCTGGCCGATCGTGGCGCAGGTGGCCATTACCCTGGTCGAGCCGAACGCCACGTGCGACGCCGAGATGTTCCGCCCGGCCATGAGCAGGTTGGGCACGTTCTGCGAATAGATGGACCGGTAGGGGATGTGATAGATCCCGTCGGCGTAACGCTGCTTCGCGCCGTCCTCCCTCGCGTACATGCCCTGCGGCGGGTGCAGGTCGATCGACCACCCGCCGAAGGCGATCCGGTCCTCGAAGGGCGTCTGGCCCAGCACGTCATGCTGGGTGAGCACGTAGTCGCCGAGGAAACGCCGGTACTCCCGCTTGCCGGGCAGCGCCCCCACCCACTCCAGGGTCATCGTCTCGGCGTCGAACCTCCCGGAGTTCTTGATGTAGTCCCAGATGCCGTAGATGACCGACCACAGCTCGTCGCGGATGCGGTCGTTGTCGTGCACGGTGTCCAGCTCGCCGCCGAACTCGATCCACCAGTAGGCGCAGCCGTTGTCGCCCGCCCTGATGATGCGCCGCTCGGGGATCGAGGTCCCGGTGATGTCCTTGGCGAAGCTCGGCGGGACATAACGGACCGGCTCGCCCGCGTCCTTGGTGTAGAAGAGCAGGGTGCTGCCGAGTGTGATGTCGTCCGGTAGCTCGGGCGCCCACGGCTCGCCGTATTCCGCGCGGCCCTCACGGCCTATCCGGTGGCGCGCACCGGCCAGGTGGCCGACCAGCCCGTCGCCGGTGCAGTCCAGGAAGATCGGCGACTCGAAGGTGATCAGTCGTTCCGAGCCCATCATCCAGCCGGTCACGGAGCTGATCCGCCCCTCCGCGCACGACACCTCCCGCACGTCCGTGTTGAGGTGGAGCGCGATGTTCGGCTCCTGCCTCACGAGATCGAGAACGGTCGTGTCCCAGAAGTAGGGATTTCCCTGCGGGTTGCGGTACTGGTTCTCCAGGAAGAGCTCGCCCATGATCCCGCCCTCGCGGGCGTTGTGGTTCTTGCCGTGCCCGGTCGCGCCGACCACCCAGACCCGCACCTCGCTGCTGGAGTTGCCGCCGAGCACGGGCCTGTTGGTGATCAGGGCGACCGTACGGCCCAGCCGGGCCGCCGCGACGGCGGCGTTGACGCCGGCCAGGCCGCCGCCGACCACGGTCACATCGCGCGAAAGGGTTTCCGATCTCATAGCTCCAACCCGTAGTAGAGACGCGGGGCGCCGTCCAACGTGATCTCCACGCGGCGGCCGCTGGCGGTGATGGTGCGTTCCTGGCCGATGCAGTCGATCTCCCGGACCGCCGGCCCGGAGGTCTTCAGCGACAGGGACGTCTTGGTGGGCCAGTGGTCCACCCAGGCTTCGGGGTGCGGATACCACTGGTCCGCACCGTGGTCCCGGTTGAGGATGTAGCCGTCCTTCCGGCTCCACAGGATCGCCAGCTTGCCCCGCGGCGTGTCGAACAGCAGGCCCTTCAGCTCGGGGTCGGCGAAGGTGAGCCAGCGCTTGAAGGTCGCGCCCTCCAGGTGACGTGTGGCCGTCGCGAGCGCCAGCAGCACGGGCTTGGCGCTGGTGTCGCGATTCAGCAGCCCGAAGTGGTATTCGGGGTTCTTGGGGTCGGCTTCCTGCGGGTGATGGATCGTGCTGTCGTGGGGCTGGTACCAGTTGACGCCGTCGACGCCTTCAGACAGGCAGAGCGCGAGCTGGAGCAGCGTGTTCTCGGCGGCCTGGCGGTGGGTGTCGTTCCACCAGTGGTTGGGCCGGGTGCAGGCGTACGCCTCCGTCAGCCAGAGCTCCTTGTCGCCGCCGTACTCGTCGATGGTCTGCCGGGCCTTGCGCAGCGCGCCCAGGAAGTTCCAGTAGGAGCCGTTCGAGCCCTGCTCCCACTCCTCCGGCGGCGGAGCGTAGTCGGCGGTGAAGTTGCCCCGGCCCGGATGAAAGGCGAACACGTCGATCAGATCCCAGCCGCCGGCCGCGTGGAAGTTCGCCGTCCAGCGGTAGTCCATGCCGCCGAGCCCGCAGTTCATCAGCTTGATGCCGGAGCCCTTGAGCCTGTCGTGGATCGGCTTCAGGCCGTCGCGTACGTACTCGGCCGCCTTCTGCCCCGACATCCACGGCTGGTTCAGCTCGTTCGCCACCTCGAAATAGGTCGCCCCGGACTGACGCACGATCCGCGCGCGGTCGTCCGCCCACGCGGCGATCTGCTCCGCGGTGCCATTGAAGATCACCCCGCCGAGCTGGACGTTGTGCCGGATGCCCAGGGCGTCCAGTTCAGCAGGCGGGATGCCCGGCGCGCCGCCGTAGGCGATGCGCACCCACTTGACGCCGATCTTCTGCATCAGCTTGCCGACCTGCTTTTTGTCAGGGACGAGCAGCCAGGTGTAGTTCGCGATGCCGAACTTGCCGTCACTGTCGTAGGCGTACGGCCGCAACGTGGCCAGGTTCGTCCGCGCGAACGCCTCCTCGTCTCCCGAGGTGGCCTTGACCTCGGTGAACACGATGCCCTGCGGGCAGCCTCGCACGGCGAACGTCTCCTGCCACGCCTCACCGGGCCCGAGGGTCTTGCCGAGCCGGCCGGTGCCGAGCACGGTGCCGTTGAAGTCGCGCGCCCACCAGGTCAGGGTGACGGGCTTGGCGGCCGGGCCGCCGTTGACCACCTGGGCGTTGATCGACATGGTGGCGCCGGGGTCGTAGAGGCCGAAGGGTTGCTCGCTCCACACGTCCACGCCCAGCGGCGCGGCGGTCGCCACGGCGTTGGCCGCGCCCGGCCGCATGTCGCCGACGACCAGCTCCACCTGGGTCGCGCCGTCCGCGCCCGCCGGCGCGTGGATCCAGCTTGCGTTGGTGAACGCCGGATTGGAGGACGCCAGCCGGAAGCAGGCGCTCGTGCCGGCCCACGTCTCCCGGTAGAGCGAGCCCGCGTTGATCTCGTACGGGACGCCGCCGCGGGCGTCCTTCGTCCAGACCGTGGCGGGCACGTACGTCTCCGGCGCCGTGTTGCCGATCAGTGTGCGGGAGAACATGTAGCCGCTGGGAGTCAGCGTGGCGCTGCCGCCCACCTCCCACCGCAGGCTCGCCCGGCGGGCGGCCACGGTGAACGTCCCGCGTACGGTCACCGCCGAGGCGCTCGCCGACATCTTGTAGACCACCTGGAGGGCGGGCCGCCCGTCCACGGTGATCAAGCTCGGCGTGCCCCCGAACGTGCGCTGCTGCCCGAGCACGCTGTCCTTGATCATGAAGTGCGCGATCCTGAGGCGATCGGCTCCCGCACCGTCGCGGACCACGATCGAGCCGTCGGCCTCGGCGACGAGCGTGATGCCGTCGGCCGAGATCGAAAGGGCGTCAGCCTGGGCGGAGGTGGCGGTGAGTGCGGACGCTGCGCCCGTGAGCGCGGCGGCCTGGATGAGGGTGCGACGGGAGACCTCAGGCATGGGGGGTTCTGCCTTTCATGATTAGCCTTTGACGCCGGTGAAACCGAGCCCGGCGACGACGTACTTCTGGAAGACCAGGAACAGCAGGACCGGCGGGGCCAGCGCCAGCGCCATGCTGGCGATCAGGACGTCCTGCGGCGCCTGGTCGGCCAGCGTGGCCAGGGCCACGCTGATGGGCTGCTTGTCCGGATCGGTGATGGCCACGAGCGGCCAGATGAAGTCCTTCCAGCTGTGCATGATCGCGATCAGGCTGATGACGGCCAGGATCGGGCGGCTCATCGGCAGCACGATCCTGGTCAGGAGCTGCCAGGAGTTGGCGCCGTCCACCCTGGCGGCGGCGAAGAGCTCCGGCGGCAGCGCGTCGAAGAAGCGCTTGGCCAGCAGGACGTTGAAGGCGCTGGCTCCCGCGGGCAGCCAGATCGACCAGTAGGAGTCGACGAGTCCCAGGTCGATGATGGTCAGGAAGAGGCTGGTCATCGAGACCGTGTAGGGGACGAACATCGTGGCCAGGATCGCGCCGTAGATCAGCTTGCCGAGCGCGGGTTTCAGGACCGACAGGGAGTAGCCGGCGGTGATCGCGACGATGATCTGGACGGCCCAGGAGCCGCCGACGACCTGGACCGTGTTGAGCAGGTAGTGGCCGATGCCCAGGTCGTTCCAGGCCGTGCCGAAGTTCTCCGGCCGGGGGTCGCCGGGCCAGAGCTCGAGGGGTTTGGCGATCAGGTCGGTGGCCGGGGAGACCGCGCCCTTGACGGTCATGTAGAGCGGGCCGATGCCGATCAGCAGGAGCACGGCCAAAGTAAGCCACTGGATCGTGCGCACGGCCGCCCTGACCGCCGGCCGGCGCTCCTCGACGTGGGAGATCAGGCTCATGCGGAGCCCCAGGTGCGGGTGGCCCGCAGGTAGATCGCGGACATCAGGCCGAGGAAGATCGCCAGGAGGAAGGCGAGCGCGGCGGCCTGGCCGTAGGCGCCGTCACGGAAGGCGTACCTGAAGATCAGCAGGAGGATCGTGAGGGTGCTGTTCTCAGGCCCGCCGTCGGTGAACACGTAGGGCTCGGTGAACACCTGGGTGGTGCTGACCAACTGGAGGAGGAGCAGCAGGCCGATGGTGGGACGGAGCTGGGGCAGAGTGATGTGCCACAGCCTGCGCGCGATCGACGCGCCGTCCATCTGCGCCGCCTCGTAGAGCTCGGCGGGGATGGTGACCATGGCGGCGAGGTAGATGAGGACCGTGCTGCCCATCCAGGCCCAGGTCGACTGGATGACCAGGCTGAGCATCGCGGTCCTGGGCGACTCCAGCCAGGGGAGGGGACCTGCGCCGATCAGGCCCAGCAGCTCGTTGAACAGGCCGTGCCCCGGGTCGTAGAACCACTTCCACAGCAGGATCGCCACCACCGGCGGGATCACCACCGGCAGGTAGACCAGGAACCGGTAGACCCCTGCGCCCTTCCGCACCGTCGACATGACGGTGGCCAGGATCAGCGGGGCGGGAAAGCCGATGAGCAGTCCGAGCCCGACGAACAGCAGGGTGTTCGCGATCGCCGTGTACAGCAGCGGATCCCGGACGAGCGCGGTGAAGTTGTCGAGCCCCACCCACGTCGCCGGGTCGACCAGGTTCGTCTCCTGGAAGGAGATCAGCAACCCCCGGATCATCGGCCAGTAGGAGAACACCCCGAAGGCGACGAAGGCCGGCACGAGGAAGAGGAACGCCATGACGGGCGTCCCCCGCCTTCTCCCGGGCCCGTGGCGGCCCGGGGCGGCGGTCACCGCCGGCTCGCGGCGAGCGAGGTGTGGGGCGACGGTCACTGCCGGCTCGCGGCGAGCTTGGCGTTCACGTCGGCTTCGGCCTTGCCGAGGAGGGTGTTGACGTCGGCGTCCCGGTCCGTCAGCACGGCCTGCACCACGCTGTCGAGCACGGCGTAGACGGCCTGTGCCCGCACGGGGGGTTCGGCGCGGAGCTGGAGCTTGGGGGTGCCCTCGATCCAGGGCTGGAAGTGCTCGAGCTTGACGTTCACGTAGGGCTTGACGGCTTCGTCGATCTGGGCCTGCCGGACCTCGTTGAACATCGGCAGCGTCGGCACGCCCACGGCGGCGTTCGGGTCGGCCGCCAGCGCTTTGGCCCGTTCGGCGGCGGCGCCGGTGTCGTACTGCGGCTGGGCGTAGGCGAACAGCAGCCACTTCACGGCCGCGGCCGTCTTCTCGGCGGAGGCCGACTTGGGCACCATGTAGACGTCACCGCCGGTCAGCGTGGCGTTCCCGCCCGCCTGGGGGAGCGGCCCGATGCCGAACGCGTCGATGTTCGGCATGCCGTAGGTCATCTTGGCCAGCCGGTAGGTGCCGGGCGTGCCCAGATACATCCCGATCTCGCCGGCGGCGAACCGCTTGATCACATCGTTCTGGTCGTTGAGCTGGTTGTCTCCCATGGAGTCGTCGGTCCAGCGCATCTCCTTGAGCAGGGTGAGCGCCTGCCGGGTCGGCTCGGCGTTGAAGGCCGCCACCCAGGTGTCGCCGGACTGCTTCTCCATCTCGCCGCCGAAGGCGTAGGTCAGCTTCGTGAGCTGCCAGCCGCCCTGGTTGTTCTTGGACTCGTGCACGAACCCGGCCTTGCCGGTCTTCTCGGCGATCCGCTTGGCGTGGGCCCGGACCTCCTCCCAGGTCGCCGGAGGCTTGCCAGGGTCGAGGCCGGCCTTCTCGAACAGCTCACGGTTGTAGACGAGCCCCATCGCGAAGGGAGACTGGGGCACGCCGTACACCTCGCCCCCGGAGTCGCTCAGCGGCCGCAGCACCTGCGGGTTGAACTCCTTGTAGTGCGGCCACTTGGCCAGCTCCGCGGTCAGCGGCTTGACCTGCTTGCGGGCGATGAGTCCCTGGGGCTCGGTGAGCGGCACCTTGATCACGTCTTCGACCTTGCCGCCGGCCAGCTTGGCGGAGAACGTCAGCGGGTCGTAGGCGGCCGAGGAGCCTTCGACGGCGATGCCGGGGTTCTGCTTCTCGAAGTCGGCGACCATCTTCTCGAACGCGGCCAGGCCTGGCTTGTCGGTCGCCGGGGGCATGCCCTGGACTCTGAGGGTGACGGTGCCGGACTCTTGCCCGGAACCGGCGGACGATCCGCACGCGGCGACGGCGGTGGCCAGGATGGCCACGCCGAGGGAGGCGGTGATCTTCTTCATCTGAACTCCCGCGTTCAGGTCATAGCAGGAAAAATGGTGCTAATGACGGCATGACGGATGGCGGTACGGCGTGCCGTACCGGGGGGCCGGACCTTCGGTCAGCGGCCGGCGGGACCGGTCGAGGATCTGGGGATGAGCCGGGAGCCGATCTCCACGACGCGGCCGCCGGCTCGCCCGCCGATGGTGTCGAGCAGGAGGTCGGCGGCGTGGGTGGCGAGCTCTTGGGCCGAGATGCGGATGGTGGTCAGCGACGGGGTGGAGGTCTCGGCGAGCAGCGTGTCGTCTATGCCGATCACACTGACGTCGCGCGGCACGTCGACGCCGAGCTTGGCGAGCTGGTGCAGCACGCCGAGCGCGACCAGGTCGTTGTGGGCGAGCACCGCGGTGGCGTCGGAGGAGGTGACCAAGGTGGCGGCGTGCACGCCGGTCTCGAAGCGCGGCTCGTAGGGACCGAACTCGACGAGGGACAGGTCGTGCGCCTCGAACGCCTCTCTTATCGACTTGCCACGGCTGAGCTCGGGCCGTGACCCGTTGACGAAGACGCACCTGGTGTGGCCGTACGCCTTGAGGTGCTCCGCCGCCTGGGAGATGCCGGCGGTCAGGGAGATCTGGATCTCGGGGATGCCGGGCACGTGCCGGTTCACGAGCACCACCGGCATGGTCTCCGCCAGCTCGGCGAGTCTGTCCTCCGAGAGGGTGGAGGCCCACAGGATCATGCCGTCGACCCGCTTGGAGACCGCGGTGATGGTCTCCAGCTCGTCGGACTCCCGCTCGTCGGTGTCGGCGGCCAGCACGGTGTAGCCGAGCCTGCGGGCACGGGCCTGCATCGCCTTGAAGATCGGTGGGAAGAACGGGTTGGTGATGTCCGGGATGATCAGTCCGAGCGACTCGGTCTTCCCGCCCCGCAGCGAGCGGGCCGCCGGATTGGGCGTGTAGCCCAGCTTCGCGGCCGCGTCCCTGATGCGCTGCAGGGTCTGCGGCTGCACCTGATCAGGGGCGGTGAACGCGCGGGAGACGGTCGAGACCGACACCCCGGCCGCCTGCGCCACCTGCCGGATCGTCACTGCCACGCTGCCCTCCTGGTCGTCGATAGGGAGGATGGTTGCAAACGTTCCCGGAAGCGTCAAGGGCATTTCTTCGCAGTCACCAGAGTGTTAAATCGGCATCTGGCCATCCTCGCCGAGACCGTGCATGATTGAGTTCCTGAGAATCCCGGTAACGTTCTCATTGGAGTTCATCTGTGAAGATCACTGGTTGGGAAGTGCTCACCCTGCCCGAGCACGGCGACAGCATGATGCTGGTCGTCGTCGACACCGACGAGGGGGTGCACGGCATCGGCGAGGTGGGCATCCGCTCGCGGCAGAAGGCGGTCTCAGGGGCGATCGAGCACCTTGGGGAGCTGCTGCTGGGCGAGGATCCCGCCAGGATCGAGCACCTCTGGCAGGTGATGTTCCGCCGGGGCTTCTTCCCCGCCGATCGCATCCTGTCGTCCGCGATCGCCGCCATCGATGTGGCGCTATGGGACATTCGTGGAAAGACGCTGGGAGTGCCGGTCTACGACCTGTTCGGGGGGCGGGTGCGTGATCACGTCCCCGCCTATGCGCATCTGGGGGACGACTACTACGACCTCGACGCGTTCCTGGACCGGGCCCGGTCGCTGGTCGCGGACGGCTGGCGGCACCTGCGCTTCGCCGTGCCCCATGACCGGGACGGCACTCTGGACCAGCGAGCGTCGATGCGGTGGGGCATCGAGCTGTTCCACGCCGTACGGCAGGCCGTGGGCGATGAGGTGGAGCTGATCCTCGACGTGCACACGCGGCTCGACCTGCCCGAGGCCGTGACGTTGTGCCGCGAGATCGAGCCGGCCAAGCCGTACTTCGTGGAGGACCCGTTGCGGTGCGAAAGCCTGGAGGTGTACCGGTCGTTGAGATCCCGCACGGCGGTGCCGCTGGCGGCGGGCGAGCAGTTCGGGTCGAAATGGGAGTTCCAGCGGCTCATCGAGCAGGATCTCATCGACTACGCCAGGGTGGACGTCGCGGTGGCCGCCGGGCTCACCGAGGCCAGGAAGATCGCCGCCCTGTGCGAGACGCACTACGTCAAACTGGCCACCCACAACCCGCTCGGCCCGGTGACGGCGGCCTCGTCGCTCCAGCTGAACCTGGCCTCGCCGTACATCGGAGTGCAGGAACACCAAGCCCCGCCCGAGCTGCCGGACGTGTTCACCGCGCGGCCCGAGGTTCGGGGAGGTCGCTTCGACGTCCCCGACCTCCCCGGCCTCGGCGTCGACATCGACCGGGTCGAAGCCCGGAAATATCAGGCCGTCGCCGCTGAACGCCCCCACCTGCGTGCCCGCGACGGCGCCTTCACCAATTGGTGAGCAGGCCGTGTGCGCTCTTCGGCGGGCTACAGGTGCCGGCCGCCCGGGAACGCCCTGAGCAGAGTCCGGGCCGCGCCCGCCGCCGGTGGGCGGCGGGCGCGGCGAGGGTCAGCTCCGCGACCTGTTGTCGACCTTGAGGACGAGCCGGGCGAGCTCGAGCCGGTCGACGTCCGGCCCGTACGCCGTGGCGTTGCCGAGGACGAGCGGGCCGTTCGCGGTGGTCAGGGTGAGCGGGGTGGCCTGGGGCCAGAAGGTGTCCCAGGCGTAGTTGTGCCGGAACACGCCGCGGGTGGTCGCCCCGCCGGTCTCGGTGATGTCGAGGAACCGGCTGATCACGTCGGTGTTGTAGGCGTGCCCGGTGTTGCGGTCGGCGTTGGCGTAGTGCACCACCAGCACGTACTCGCCCGGCTCACCAAGACGGTCACGATCCGGCACCTGCTCTCCCACACCAGCGGCATCGACGGCGACCTCTTCCTCGACACCGGACGCGGCGACGACTGCGTGGCGAAGTATGTCGAGGCCTGCGCCGGCCTGACCCAGAACCATCCACTCGGCGCCACCCAGTCGTACTGCAACTCCGGGTTCGTGATCGCCGGCCGCGTCCTGGAGCGGCTGACCGGCAAACGATGGGACGACGTGCTCAGGGACGGCATCGCCGAGCCGCTCGGCCTGACCCACACGTGGACGCTGCCCGAGGACGTGCTGCGTTTCCGGGCCGCCATGGGCCACCGGGAGGGCGGCGAGCCCGCCCCGCAGTGGGGGCTCATGCGGGCCACGGGCCCGGCCGGGCTGATCTGCGCCCGCCCCGCCGACGTGGAAGCAGTGGGGGATCGGCTGGATCCGCGACGAGTGGGACGGCCACCGCGTCCTGTCCCACGGCGGCAACACCATCGGCCAGCACGCCATGCTCTGGGCCGTCCCCGACACCGGCACCGTCGTCTGCGCGACCGCGAACGGCGGACAGGCGAACGCCTTCGCCCGCGCCCTGGCCAGGGAGCTGTTCGCCGAGCTCGACGGCCTGACCGTGCCCCCTCCGCTCAGCCCGCCGACGTGGACGCCGGGCGCTACGCGGGCGTCTACGAGCGGGCCGGCGTCCGGCTCACGGTGTCGATCCGCGACGGGGAGCCCTGGCTGCGGTACGAGGCCACGGGCCCCGTCGCCGCCCTTCTCCAGCAGGAACCCCAGGAGAGCCGGCTGGTTTCCGTCGACGACGTCACGTTCCTGTGCAGGATGGGCGGCTCGCCCGACTGGACGGCCGCCGTGTTCTACGAGCTGCCCGACGGCTCCCCGTACGTCCACCTGGGCGCCCGGGCGACGCCGAAGCTCAGAGACTGATCCACTCCGTGGCCGTGGTCACCTCGTCGAGCACGTCCGGGAGCGGCTCGACGCCGATCCCGGGCCTGGCCGGCACGTCCAGGTGCCCGTCCGCCAGCTCGAACGGCTCCGTGATGTCGGTCGCGTAGTAGCGCCGCGACGCCGACGTGTCGCCCGGCAACGTGAACCCCGGCAGTGCCGCCAGCGCCACGTTCGCGGCCCGGCCGAGGCCGGTCTCCAGCATGCCGCCGCACCACACGGCGATCCCGTTCGCCCGGCACAGGTCGTGGATGCGCCGCGCCTCCAGGTAGCCGCCGATACGGCCCGGCTTGATGTTGACGATCGAGCAGGAGCCGAGCGCGATCGCGGCGGCGGCGTGCTCGGCCGACTCGATCGACTCGTCCAGGCAGATGGGCGTCTTGAGGAGCTGCGCCAGCTTCGCGTGCTGGACCAGGTCGTCGTTGGCCAGCGGCTGCTCGATCAGCAGCAGGTCGAACGCGTCCAGCTTGGCCAGGCGCGGGGCGTCGACCAGGGTGTAGGCGGCGTTGGCGTCCACCTGGAGCAGCACGTCGTCGCCGAACCGCTCGCGCACGGCCCGGACCGGCTCGACGTCCCAGCCGGGCTCGATCTTCAGCTTGATCCGGACGTACCCCTCGTCCAGGTAGCCTGCGACGGCGTCGAGCAGCTGCGGGATCGAGTCCATGATGCCGACCGACACCCCGCACGGCACCCGGCTGCGGGCCGCGCCGAGGAAGCGGGCGAACGACTCACCCGCCGCGCGCAGCTGCGCGTCCAGGATGGCCGTCTCCAGCGCCGCCTTGGCCATGCGGTGGCCTTTGATCGGCTCCAGCGCGCGGCCGACGTCGTGCACGTCCAGGTTCTTGGGCAGGGCGGGCAGCAGGAAGCGGCGGATCACCTCGGCGGCGCCGTCGACGTACTCGGAGGAGTAGAGCGGCTCCGACATGGCCACGCATTCGGCCCACCCCTCGGCGTCCGGCGTCACGACCTTCACCAGCAGGACGTCGCGGGCGGTCTCGGTGCCGAATGAGGTGCGGAACGGCGCCACCAGCGGCATCGCGATCCGCCGCAGCTCAACTCCACTGATCTTCACATGCTCTCCACAACTTGTAGGTCGTGCCCACGCCTAGGCCGTTCCCGGGTCCGCACCGCGCAACCCCGGTCAACAGCGACGTTATGCCATGGCCGGGGCCGCCGTGTCCTCGCTAGCGCTCCAGCACGTGCAGGGCGGGCGGTCCCGACGTCAGTACCACAGGGCCGGTGTCCGTGCAGGCCACCACGTCCGCGACCCGCGCCCCGAACAGCTCGGGCACGTAGATCGCCGGCTCCAGGCAGAACGTCATGCCGGGCGCGAGCGGCGTGCCCTCGCTCAGCCGCGGTCCCTCGTCCGGGCCCAGGCCGACGCCCCGGCCGGTGCGCGCGGCGGCGAAGCGGCCGTACCCGCTGCCGTCGATCACCTCGCCCACCGCCCGCGCGACGTCCGCGGCCGGGGCGGGCGGCCGGGCCGCCGCGAGGGCCGCGCCGTGGGCGGCGAGCACCACCGAGTACATGGCCTCGAAGTCCTCGGGCGGCTCCGCCACCGCGAAGACCCGCGCCACCTCCGCGCAGTAGCCGTCCCACCGCCCGCACAACGACACCAGCAGCGCGTCCCCGGGGTTGATCACACGTGCGCCGGGCAGGTGCGCGGGCCGAGCCGTGTGCTCGCCGGCCGCCACCCGCAGCGACAGCACCTCCTCGCAGCCGGACTCCAGCGCCAGCATCCGCAGCGTGGCCGCCATCGCCCGCTCGGTCGCGCCGAACCAGGCCAGCTCCCGCGCCTGCCGCAGCACCTCCTCGGCCCGCAGGGCCGCCCGCCCGATGGCGGCGATCTCGTGCGGCTCCTTACGCAGCCGCAGCGGGGCCAGCACGGCGGACGCGGGCACCAGTTCGGCCTCGATCGCCAGCCCGAACAGCTCCCGCACCCGCATCTCCGCGTCCACCCCGACCCGCCGCGCCCCCTCCGGCACCAGCACCGCCGGGTCGGCGGTCGCGGCGATCGTGTCCCGCGTCACCACGAGAAAGGCGGCACCGTCGGGCGTGCCGCGAGACTCCTCGCCGCCGAGGAAGCGGAAGTCCGGCGACGGCCGCAACACCAGGGCGTCGAGTCCTTCCTCGTCCATCGCCGCCCGCACGGCCCGCAGCCGCGCCTCGGCCCGCCCCGGCGTCACTTCGGTTCGTGCAGCCAGCAGGCCACCGGCCCGAAGTCCGGCTCCTTCACCCGGCACACGTCCATCACGAACGGGCACCGGGGGTGGAACCTGCACCCCTCTGGCGGATTCGCCGGATCCGGCACGTCCCCGGGCAACTCCGCCGGCAGCACGCCCATGCCGTCCGGCCGGGGAATGGCCTTCAGCAGCGCCTGCGTGTACGGATGCCGCGGCTCGGCCCACACCTCCTCCGTGCGCCCCACCTCGACGATCTTGCCCAGGTACATGACGGCGATCCGGTCCGCGATCACCCGCACCACGGACAGGTCGTGGCTGATGAACAGCAGCCCCGCCCCCGAGTCCACGGCCAGGTCCCGCATGAGCCTGGCCACCTGCGACTGCGCCGAGGCGTCCAGCGCCGAGATCGGCTCGTCGCCGATCAGCAGCCGCGGCCGGGCGGCCAGGGCCCTGGCGATCGCGACCCGCTGCCGCTGCCCGCCGGAGAACTCGTGCGGGTGCCGCCCCGCGAAGTCACGCGGCAACCCCACCCGCTCCAGCAGGTCGGCGGGCGTGGTGCTGGTGTCGCGCGCCGTCCGCAGCCCGTCGGCGATCTGGTCGCCCGCCCGCCGCCGCGGGTTCAGCGACGTGTACGGATCCTGGAACACCATCTGGATGCCGGTCAGCTTCCTGCGCCGCAGGCCCAGCGGCGTGACCGGCCGCCCCTCGAACGTGATCGAGCCCTCGGTGATCGGGTTCAGCCCGCAGACCGCGCGGGCCAGCGTCGACTTGCCGCACCCGGACTCCCCGACCAGCCCGACGACCTCGCCGGGAGCGACCTCCAAGCTGGCCCCGGCCACGGCCCGCACGGCCGGACGTCCGGGGGAGCGGTGCTCGACGACCAGGTCGTCGATGCTCAGCAGCGTCACGTGGTCCCTTGTTCGCTCGCCGCGCTCGCTCATCGGGCCTCCGCCTCGGGCAGGGATTCCAGCAGCGAACGGGTGTAGGCGTGCGCGGGCTCGCGCAGCACCCGGCCCCGCGGCCCCGACTCGACGACCAGACCGTCCTTCATCACGCTCACCTCGTCCGCGACCGCCGACATCACCCCCAGGTCGTGGGTGACCAGCAGCACCGCCAGCCCCAGCTCGTCGCAGAGCCCGCGCAGCAGCCGCAGCACGCCCGCCTGCACGGTCACGTCCAGCGCGGTCGTCGGCTCGTCGGCGATCAGCACCTTGGGCGAGCAGGCCAGCGCGATGGCGATCGCGATCCGCTGCCGCATCCCACCAGAGAACTGGTGCGGGAAACGCCGGTACGCCTCCTCCGCCCCGGGGATGCGGACCTTCGTCAGCAGCTCCACCGCCTGTGCCCTGGCCTCGGCCTTGCCCAGTCCCAGGTGGTGCCGCATGTGCTCGGTCAGCTGCTTCCCGATCGTCAGCATCGGGTGCAGGCTGGTGGCCGGGTCCTGGAAGACCA
Source organism: Nonomuraea turkmeniaca (assembly GCF_005889735.1). Lineage (GTDB taxonomy): Bacteria > Actinomycetota > Actinomycetes > Streptosporangiales > Streptosporangiaceae > Nonomuraea > Nonomuraea turkmeniaca. The sequence continues at coordinate 9,065 of NZ_VCKY01000015.1, read as the reverse complement.
TGGCGACCTCGCCGCCGCGGACCCGGTTCAGCTCCTTGGGCGGCAGCGTGAGCAGGTCCCGCTCGCCGAGCCGGATCGTGCCCGAGGTGCGCGCGCCGTGCGGCAGCAGCCCCAGGACGGCCAGCCCGGTCATGGTCTTGCCCGACCCGCTCTCGCCGGCGAGACCGTGCACCCGTCCGGGCTCCAGCCGCAGGTCGACGCCGCGCAGGATCTCCTTGCCGCCGATCGTCACCGTCAGACCGGCGATGTCCAGCGCCATCACAGCGCACGCTCCTTGATCGCGCGGGCGGTACGGGGGTCGAGCGCGTCCCGCAGCGTGTCGCCGAGGAAGTTGAACGCCAGCACCACCGTCAGGATCGCCAGCCCCGGGAACGTCGCCACCCACCAGCTGTCGAACACCTCCACCCCCGAGGCCACCATCGCCCCCCACTCGGGAGACGGCGGCTTGGCCCCCAGGCCCAGGAACGACAGCCCGGACAACAACAGCAGGGCCGTGCCGATGTCCAGCGTCGCCAGCACCAGCACGGGGCCTGTCACGTTCGGCAGCACGTCCACCCGCAACGACCGCCAGACCGAGAAGCCCAGCAGCCGCCCGCTCAGCACGAACTCCCGCTCCCGCACCCCCAGCACCAGCCCCCGCGTGACGCGCGCGTAGGCGGGCCAGGCCACGACCAGGACGGCCAGCACCGCGTTCGCCAGGCTCGCGCCCAGCGCCGCGGCGACCACCATGGCCAGGATCACGGTCGGGAACGCGAACACCAGGTCCGCCACCCGCATGATCGTCTCGTCCACCCACCTGCCGAAGTAGCCGGCGCACGCGCCGAGCAGGCCGCCGATCAGCACCGAGAGCGCCACCAGCAGCAACGTCAGCGGGATCGACACCCGCGCCCCGTACATGACGCGGCTCAGGATGTCGCGCCCGAGCTGGTCGGTGCCGAACCAGTGCCCAGGCCCGGGCGCGGCCAGCCGCGGCAGGTCCTGCGCGAGCGGGTCGTGCGGCGCCAGTACCGGCGCGGCCAGCGCGATCACCAGCCAGGCCACCGCCAGCACGCCGCCGGCGACGGCCAGCGGCTGCCGCCACGCCTCCGGGAGCCGGCTCGACAAGGGGCGTCTCATTGGAGCCTCACTCGGGGGTCGATCACGCCGTACAGGACGTCCACGATCAGGTTGATGACCAGGTAGACGACGCCCACGACCAGGCCGACGCCCATGATGGCGGGCAGGTCGAGGGTGGTGGCGCTCTTGTAGGCGTACTGGCCGACGCCCGGCCAGGCGAAGATGGCCTCGACCAGCACCGTCCCCGACAGGAGGCTGCCGAAGGCCAGGCCCGCCACCGTGATGATCGGGACCAGCGCCGAGCGCAGCACGTACCGGAAGAGGATCACTCTGCCGGGCAGGCCCTTGGCGCGGGCGGCGCGGACGTAGTCCTGGCCGAGCACCTCCAGCACCGCCGACCGGGTGAAGCGGGTGAGCAGCCCGATCGTGTAGAGCGCCAGGACGAGCGCGGGGGTGATCAGGTGGCCGACGGCGGAGGTGAAGATGTCCCACCGGCCCGCCAGCAGCGCGTCCACCGTCTGCAGCCCGGTCACGGCGGGCGCCGAGCCGAGCGCCGCGTCCACCCGGCCGCTGCCCGGGGTGAGCTGCAGCCGGTAGAAGAACACGTAGAACGCGATCAGCGCCAGCCAGAACGTCGGCACGGAGATGCCGACCAGGCTCAGCAGCCGCAGCGCGTGGTCGGGCAGCCGGTCCCTGCGCAGGGCGGCGATCACGCCGAACGCCACGCCCAGCACCAGCGACACCAGGATCGCCGCCCCGGCCAGCTCCAGCGTCGCCGGCACGAACTCGGCCAGGTCCTGGCTCACCGGGCGGTGGCTCTGCTGACTGGTGCCCAGGTCGCCCTGGAGCAGCCCTTGGAGGTGGAGGAGGTACTGCTGCCAGAGCGGCTTGTCCAGGCCGTGCTCCGCCCGCCACTGGGCCACGATCGCCGGGTCGCCCAGCGCCCGCTGGCCCAGGTTGGCGGCCACCGGGTCGCCGGGGACGAGGTTCGTCAGGACGAACGTGACGAGCGTGATGCCCCAGGCCATGAGGACGGCGAGCAGGATGCGGCGGACGAGGAACCGCGCCAGCGGATGCGCCTGCCGCCGCCCCGGCCTCAGCCCCTCGGGCCGCGTCGCCTTGACGGCGTCCGGGGTGTCGGACACGTGCGGGAACCCCTTACTTCACGCCGAGGTCGGCGACGTCGACCGTCCACACCGGGTGATACTCCAGCCCGGTCACCGACCCCGCCGTCACGATGTTCTGGCTCGGCTGGATCAGCGGGATGAACGGTCCGGAGGCGTTGAGCTTGGTCTGCACGTCGGCGTAGGCGGTCTTGCGGGCGTCGTCGCCGATCGTGGTGGCGGCCTTGTCGCCCGCGGCCTCGATCTCCTTGGCGGCTCCCGCCTTCCAGCCGGCCCGCAGCCCGACCAGCTTCCCGGGGAGGAAGGCCAGGTAGTCGCTGGGGTCGGGGTAGTCCGGACCCCAGTACCAGAGGCCCATCTCCTCCTTGCCGTTGCGGTAGTTGTCCAGCGCCGTGGTGACCGGCGCCGGCTGCAGGTCCACCGTGATGCCGACCTCCTTGAGGTTGGCCTGGATCCGCTCGGCCAGCGGCTGGAACGACAGCCCGTTCACGGTCAGCTCGCTCGGGTACTCCAGCTTCACGGTCGGGTTCGACAGCCCGCTGGCGGCCAGAGCCGCCTTGGCGCCCTCGACGTCCCGCTGGGCGGCCTGGTCGGGCGGCAGCGCGCCGAGGATCTGCGACGGGATGACGCCGGGCGCCTGGGTCGAGCCCTCGCCGGCCAGCTCCAGCAGCCCCGCGTAGTCCACGCCCTTGCGCACCGCCTCGACGAACTTGGCGTTCGGCGTGGTCTTGCTGATCGCGGAGTCCTGGTTGGCCAGCAGGAAGATGACGTTCGCCGAGGCGGTCTTCTTGACCTGCAGCGTCGCGGGCATGCCGGCGACCTGGTCGCCGGACAGGTTCAGCGCCACCTGGCTGTCGCCGCGCTGCACGTTCAGCTTCTGGGTGGCGGCCTCGACGTTACGCAGCACGACCTTGTCGTAGGCCGGCTTGGCGCCGTAGTACTTCGGGTTCGCCTTGAGCGTGACCTGGCTGCTGACGTTGAACGACTCGATCGTGTACGGTCCGGACCCCGCGGAGGCGGAGTTCAGCCACTGCTCGGCCTTGTCCTGCTCGTTCGTGGTCGCGCCGTGCTGCTGGGCGAGCTTGCTGTTGATGATGCCGAGCGCCGGGTTCGGCAGGATGTACGGCAGCGCCGGGTTCGCCGCCTTCGACGTCAGCGTGACCGTCGTGTCGTCGGTCTTGGCCACCTCGACGCCGTCCAGCAGGAACGACGGAGTGCCCTTCATGTCCCGCACGCGGGTCAGCGAGAACACCACGTCGTCCGCGGTCACCGGCGCGCCGTCGGCGAACGTCGCGCCCTGCTTGAGCTTCAGCGTCAGCGTCTTGCCGTCCTCGCTCAGCTCGTACGACTCGGCCAGGGCCGGCACCGGCTTGGTGACGTCGGCGCCGTCGAAGGTGAGCAGCGTCTCGTAGACGGCCTTGCCGACGATCAGGCCCGTGGGCTCGTACGTGCGGCCAGGGTCGGCCGTCTTGAGGTCGAAGGACGTGTCGATGACGAGGGTCTTGCCGCCGGAGGCCGCGGGCGACTGAGCGGTTCCGCCGCCGCTTCCGCAGGCGGCGAGGGTGAGCGCAGCGGCGAGCAGCAGAGCCGCCGTCTGCGAGCGGGTCGCCATGGGGGTCCTCCAAGGATTTGGACGTTCGGCAGAAGGATGTCGAGGATTGTGCGGCAGAACGTCCAGGCACCGTGCGGTCGGCTAGACGTATATAAAGGTCAGTGAGGTAATGATGAGTGAAATTTCCAGAAATGGCGTCAGCAGCACCGGTCAACCTGGACGGATCGGCATCGGTCTCGAGCTGGACGACATCCACATGAAGATCCTCGAGGTCCTGCGCGAGAACGGCCGGATCTCGGTCGCCGCGCTCGCCGAACGGGTGGGCATCTCCCGGGCGAACGCCTACACCCGCTTCGAGGCGCTGCGCGCGGATGGCGCGATCAAGGGCTTCACCGCCGAGATCGACCACGTGCGGGCCGGGCTCGGCATCACCGCGTTGATCTTCGTGACCGTGCGCCAGCAGATGTGGAAGCAGTTCCGGGCCGAGCTCGCGAGGATGCCGGAGGTGGAGTACTGCGCGATCACCACCGGGCAGCACGACGCGATGATCCAGGTGCGGGTGGCGGACGTGGCGGCGGTGCACTCCATGGTCACCGACCGGCTGGCCAACATCCCGGCGGTCAAGGCCACCGAGACGGTCTTCATCCTGGACGAGGTGCTCAAGCGGCCGTACGTGCTGCCGAGCGACGGCCGGCAGGCCGGCCAGGCCCGCCGGAGCTCGCGCCCGGCCCAGGAGGCGCAGGGCGACGTGCCGCTCGGCAAGATGCGCTTCGTCGGCGCGGCCGAGGGCCGGGCCGCGCTCAAGAAGGACGACTGAGCGGGAACGGCTTGAGCAACCCTCCTTTGAACGTGTTCAACGCGCTGCGTTAGGCTCGTCCCGCCTACCTTGGGGGGAGCCTGATGAAGATCGTGATACCCGGGGGCACGGGGCAGGTTGGCACGATCCTCGATCGCGCGCTGACCGCCGCAGGCCATGACGTCGTGGTCCTGACCAGACGGCCGGTGCGCGATCGTGAAGTCCGCTGGGACGGCGCGACGCTGGGTCCATGGGCGGCGGAGATCGACGGCAGCGACATCGTGATCAACCTGGCCGGACGCAGCGTCAACTGCCGCTACACCGCGGCCAACCTGCGGGCCATGATGGACTCGCGGGTGCACTCCACCCAGGTCGTGGGTGCGGCGATCGCAGCCGCCGCGCGGCCTCCCCGGGTCTGGTTGCAGATGAGCACCGCCACGGTCTACTCCCACCGCTTCGACGCGCCCAACGACGAGGCGACCGGCGTGCTCGGCGGCGCCGAGCCCGGCGTGCCGGGCTACTGGGCCTACAGCGTCGAGATCGCACAAGCGTGGGAGCGGGCGCAGGAGCGAGCCGAGACCCCGAACACGCGCAAGGTCGCCCTGCGCGCTGCCATGGTGATGAGTCCCGATCGCGGCGGCGTCCTCGACGCCTTGCTGCGGATGGCGCGGCTCGGCCTCGGCGGCCCGATCGCGGGCGGCGCGCAGTACGTGTCCTGGATCCACGACCGCGATTTCGTCCGCGCCGTCGAGTTCCTGGCCGGCCGGGACGACCTCGCCGGGCCGGTGAACCTCGCCGCCCCCGGTCCTTTACCGCAGCGCACGTTCATGCGCGTGCTGCGTGCCGCGTGGGGTGTTCCGGTGGGCCTGCCCGCAACGAAGTGGATGGCCGAGCTCGGCGCGTTCGTGCTGCGCTCGGACACCGAACTCCTGTTGAAGAGCCGCCGGGTCGTCCCCCGCCGCCTGCTCGAAGCGGGCTTCACCTTCGACCACGCTCAGTGGCCGGAGGCCGCCGAGGACCTCGTGCGGCGGGTGCGCGGCGGGCCTAGGGTCACCAGATGATCCCACGGCTCCCGCCCGCCGGCAAAGGCGTCGCCGTTCCGCCTTCACGACGGAGCCGTCAATCCGGGATCTCAGCGCACACGCTGACGTGCGGTGTGTCGTCGCCGTCGAACGTGAACTCCTCCACCAGGCGCAGCAGCCCGTCGTCTCCCGCCTCGACGCGGCTGCTGCTCTTGCCGCCCGCGGTCCCGCCGGCCTTCAGCGCGTGCGCGTAGGCGATCGACACCTGGTCGCCGTCGCGGGTGCCGACGAAACGCCCGTGGGTCACGGTGTCACCCGCGTAGCTGCCCCACACCACCCCGTCGGCCTCCCAGTACAGGAACTCCGTGGGAGTGTCCGGGTCCACCACGCTCGCCGTCGAGCTCACCATCACGAATTTGCGGCCGTTGAGATTCACGGCCCCCATGGTGCATGGATTCCCCCACCCATCACCGCACGGCTGGACGAATGGTCAGAACAGCAGGTCACGGCCGCCAATCCGTCCAAACCCGTCAGTTCATGATCTTGGTGGTCAGCGCCACCCGCGAGCTCACCCCGAGCTTGGCATAGGCGTTGCCCAGGTGGTACTCGATGGTCTTCACGCTCAGCACCAGCTCCCTCGCCACCTGCCGGTTCGTCATCCCGGTCGCCACCAGCCGCGCCACCGCCAGCTCCTGCGGCGTCAGCCGCAGCAGCAGCGGCGAGCTCCCCGGCTCCTCGTGACGGGGCTCCGCCTGGGCGGCGGCTTCGACGCGGACCCAGCCGAGCCCGCTCAGCTCCCGCTCGCACCGCTCCGCGTACGGCGCCGCGCCCAGCCGCGTGAACAGCTCCAGCGCCCGCTCCAGCTGCCGCTGGGCCTGCCTGCGCCGCCCCACCCTGCGCAGGAATCGCCCGTACGCCAGCCGCAGCCGCGCCTCGTCGAACGGTAGCCCCGCCACCGCCGCGTGCTCGAGACCGGCGGAGAACGCGGCGTCGGCCAGGTCGGCCTCGTGGCGCGCGGCGTGCAGGCCGCCCCTGCAGCGCGCCGCGGCGGCCAGCGCCGAACGCCGGCCGCGCCGCCCGGCCAGCGCCTCCGCGTCCGCGAGATGGGCTTCGGCCCGGTCCGGCTCGCCCAGCGCCACCAGGGCGTCGACGAGCAGGTCGAGCCACTGGACGATGCCCGGCTCGTACACGATGTCGTGCGTCTTCACCGCCAGCAGCGGCTCCACCGCCTCGACCGTGCCGGCGTGATCGCCCCTGGCGGCGGCCAGGTGCGCGGCGGCGCTGCACGACTGCGCGAGCGCCGCCACCGAGACCCTCCCCGCCAGGGCCGCCGCCACGTGCGCCTCGGCCGCCGCCCAGTCGCCCCGCGCCGCCGGCACCAGCGCCGCCAGCCCATGGCAGATGGGCGACAACCACCGCTGGTCGGCGTCGTCGGCCACCGACGCGGCCGTCTCGGTGTGCAGGCACGCGTCGTCCCAGCGGCCGGCCCGGTACTCCGCCTGCCCCAGCATGGCCATGGCCAGCATGCGGAACGGCACCGAGCGCGCCCCGCAGGCCGCCACCGTGCCCGACAGGTCGGACAGGCCACCCACCAGGTCGTCGCTGCAGGTACGCAGCAGGCCGCGGCCGAGCAGCGCGTCCAGCTCGGCGATCGACGCCGACGCCGGCGGCGGCAGATCCCTGGCCGACTCCAGCGCGGCGTCGATGTCGCCGGAGATGCCCAGCCCCGTGAGGTACGTGTAGCGGTTGTAGTCGATGCTGAAGCGGTAGCCGGGCGAGCTCCTGGCCCGCTCCGCCCACCGGGCCGCCTGGCCGCCCTCCGCCTTGACCAGGCAGAGCATGGCCAGCTGCTGCGCCGCCCGCGCCGCCAGACCGGACTCCGCAGGCCCAGCGCACTCCCAGGCGGTGGTCAGGTGGGCGCGGGCCGCATCGACGTCGCCGCGCACCATGGCCAGGTGGCCCAGCGCGTAGCCGCGTACCGCCGGGTGCGCCTGCTCGGGCAGGTTCGCGGCCAGCGCGGTGGCCTCCTCGACCCGCCCGTCCAGCAACAACGCCTCCACGGCCTCGGCGGCGAGCAGCGCCCCACTCGGCGGCGCTCCTGACGGCGGCGCTCCTGACGGCGGCGCTTCTGATGGCGGCGCTTCTGATGGCGGCGTCCCTGATGGCGGCGCTCCTGCCGGCCGGGCTTCGCCCGGGGGGCTGAGCGGGATGCCCTCGCTCCGCCGCGGATCCATCTCAGCCGGGTCGCCCGACAGCTCCGCGGCCGCCTTCAGGTGCTCGGCCGCGCTGCCGAACGCGCCGAGCCGTACCTGCGCCCGTCCCAGCTCCGCCAGCTCGGCGGCCAGCGCCGGGCTGGGGCCCGCCACCGCCTCGACGCGGTGGCGCAGCCGCGCCTGCTCGCCGTCGGCGACCACCGCCGCCCGGGCATGCAGCGCCGAGCGCTGCGCCGGCCCCAGGTCGCGGTAGACGGCGGCCCTGATCAGCGGATGCGCGAACGCCGCCACGGGACCGCGCGCCGAGGACCGTTCCAGCAGGACGCCCTCGCGTACGGCCTCCTCCAGAGCCTGCAGCGGCTCGTCGATCCCGGCCACCCGCGCGGCCAGGTGCAGCGGGCACGACTGGCCCAGCGCGCTCATCGCGCGCACCAGCTCACGCACCGGCGGCGCGCACCTGGCCACCCTGGCCAGCACCAGCATCGTGTACGAGCGCGGCGCCGGCAGCGGCTGGGTCACGTCGTCGAGCGCCTCGACCGGCACCTCCTCCAGCAGCGCGCGCAGGTGCAGCGGCACGCCCTCGGTGTGCGCGACCAGCCGTGCCACCGCCCCCGGCGACACCGTGCCGCCTCCCGTGCGGCCGCCGGGACCGCCGCCTCCCGTGCGGCCGCCGGAACCGCCGCCTCCCGTGCGGCCGCCGGGACGGCCGACCAGCCCGTCGACCATGGCCGCCACCTCGCGCGCGCCCAGCCCGGTCAGCCGCAGCCGGCGCGTCGAGTCGGCCGCGATGAGCCGCAGCAGCCCCTCGGGCCCCGGCAGCAGGGCGGCCTCGCGCAGGACGAGCACCGCCAGCACCCGGTCCACGCGGAGCCTGCGCAGGCAGAACGTCAGCGCGCGCAACGTCGGCGCGTCCGCCCAGTGCACGTCGTCCGCGATCAGGCAGAGCGGCGGCTCGCTCTGCTGCCGCTCGCTCACCACGTCCAGCAGCGCCGCCCCGGCCGCGAGCGGATCGGCCTGGTCGAGCGCGGCGAGCCGCGCCGGGAGGGCGTCGCCGAACAACCTGATCAGCGTGCCGTACGGGATCAGCGCCTCGCCTTCGTCGCCGTCGGCGTACAGGACGCGGGCTGCGCCGCAGGTCGCCAGGAAGCGGTGGATCAGCGTCGTCTTCCCGATCCCCGCCGGCCCCTCGACCACCACCAGCCGGGGCAGACCGGCGCAGGCGCGCGCGAACTCCTCGCCGAGGCATCGCAGCTCGTCGTCCCGCCCCACGAACGTCGCACCACGCTGTGCCATACCGCCCTC
>NZ_VCKY01000159.1 GCF_005889735.1 Nonomuraea turkmeniaca | reverse complement strand
CTCCACACTCGACCCAATATCCCCCATCAATACCGGGTAATACCGGTATTGATGGGGGATATTGGGTCGAGTGTGGAGATCCAGGCCTGTAAGACACGCTTGATGACGCGTTTGCTTGCTCGTGACCAGTTCGACGCATAACCTCGACGACAGTGAGGGAGTTACTCCGCGCAGCGCGGATTGCCATACCGGTGAACGACGGACGAACGAGCTTGGATGATCGAGGCGGGCGAGGTGTCGGCTTTCGTAGTCGACGCCCGGTCAGTCTTGGCTTGACATCGACTCCGGCGCCGATCGGGCTCTGCGTGGCGCGTTGGTGACCCCTCCCATGTCTGGGTCCGCGTTATGAGGTGTTGACGACGCGAGGAGGGCGGGGCGCACATGGGGCCGCTGGTCGTGGTGCTGATGGTGGCGGTGCTCGTGCTCGCGTTCGGGATGATCGTCGCTCTTCTCGTCGTTGTCCGCCGAACCTCGGGGAGCCTGCCACGGGCGGGTAAGCCGGACCCCGAGCAGATGCAGGCCGCGCACGAAGAGATCGAGCAGGCACGTGAGGAGGCGCGGGAGATCCGCCACAAGGCGGAGACCGACGCCGAGGAGATTCTGCGCAGGTCGGAGGCGGCCGCCGAGAGCGCCGCGCAGATGCGCCGAGAGGTCGAGCAGGAGAGCCGGATACTCAAGACCGAGCTCAAGGAGTTGCGCACCGACCTCGAACGCCGGGAGGCCAGGTTGGCCGAGCGGGAGCAGCGGCTGGACGAGGAGGCCAGGCGGCAGTCCGAGCGGGACAGGAAACTGGCCGAGACCGAGATCGAGCTCGCCGACCGGCGCGAGGAGCTGCTGCAGGTCGAGGAGGAGCGCCGGGTCATCCTGGAGCGGCTCGCCGGGCTGACCACCGACCAGGCCAAGGCCGAGCTGGTCAAGGAGATCGAGAACCAGGCGAAGCGCGAGGCCGCGCTGATCGTCAGGGAGATCGAGGGCGACGCCCGCAAGGAGGGCGAGAAGCGAGCGACCAAGATCGTGACGCTGGCCGTGCAGCGGGTCGCGGCGGAGCAGACCGCGGAGTCCGTCGTGAGCGTGCTGCATCTGCCCGGCGATGAGATGAAGGGCCGCATCATCGGCCGCGAGGGCCGCAACATCCGGGCCTTCGAATCCACGACCGGGGTGAACCTCATCATCGACGACACCCCCGAGGCGGTGTTGTTGTCCTGCTTCGACCCGGTCAGGAGGGAGACGGCGCGGCTCACGCTGGAGAAGCTCGTGCTCGACGGCCGCATCCACCCGCAGCGGATCGAGGAGGCGCACGACCGCAGCCGCCAGGAGGTGCAGGACCTGTGCGCGAGAGCCGGTGAGGACGCCCTGGTGGAGCTGGGCATCACCGACATGCACCCGGAGCTGACGCTGCTGCTCGGCCAGCTGCGCTACCGCACCTCGTACGGGCAGAACGTGCTGAAGCACCTCATCGAATCCGCGCACATCGCCGGGATCATGGCCGCCGAGCTGAAGATGAACCAGACGCTGATGAAGCGCTGCGCACTCCTGCACGACATCGGCAAGGCGCTCACGCATGAGGTCGAGGGCAGCCACGCGCTGATCGGCGCGGAGATCGCCCGCCGTTACGGCGAGGAGGAGGACGTGGTGCACGCCATCGAGGCGCACCACAACGAGGTGGAGGTACGCACCGTCGAGGCGGTGCTCACGCAGGCAGCCGACGCGATCAGCGGCAGCCGGCCCGGCGCGCGCCGGGAGTCCCTGGAGGCTTACGTCAAGCGGCTGGAGCGCCTGGAGGAGATCGCGCAGTCGTACGAGGGCGTGGAGAAGGTGTTCGCCATGCAGGCCGGGCGGGAGATCCGGGTCATGGTCAAGCCGGACGCGATCGACGACATCCAGGCTCAGGTCATCGCCAGGGACGTGGCCAAGCAGGTGGAGGAGGAGCTCACCTACCCCGGGCAGATCCGGATCACGGTCGTGCGGGAGTCCCGGGCCACCGAGTTCGCCCGCTGAGCCCCTGAGCCCGCCGAGCTCGGCTAAACAAGCTGAGTCGGCTAAACAAGCTGAGTCGGCTAAGCGCTGAGTCGGCTGAGCCCGCTGAGCCTGAGTCCGTTGAGCCTGAGGCCCTTGAGCCTGAGTCCGTTGAGCCCATGCGTCACGCGAAGATCTGCTGGTAGAAGGCCAGTTCCGCGGCGAGGGCGGCGGTGCGGGTCTCGGTGCGGCGGAAACCGTGAGACTCGCCGTCGAAGGCGAGGTAGGTGCAGGCGACCCCCCGTTCGGACAGGGCGTCGGCGAAAGCCGCGGACTGCTCGGGCGGCACCACGGGATCGTCGAGCCCCTGCAAGAGCAGCATGGGGCAGGAGACGCCTTCGACGAGGGCAAGCGGTTCGCGACTGGCGTACACCTGCGGATCTTCCGGTCCGACCAGCCACTCCACGTACCGCGACTCGAAGTCGTGGGTGTGGGCGACGAGCGGGGCGAGCGCGCTGACGCCGAAGTACGACACCCCGCCCGCGAACACGCCGGACCGGCAGCAGGCCGCCATCACGGTCCAGCCGCCCGCGCTGCCGCCGCGTACCGCGATCCTGGCGGGGTCGGCCAGCTCTTCGGCGGCCAGCCATTCGGCGGCGGCGACGACATCGGCCACGTCCACCAGCCCCCACTGCCCCTTCAGCCGCTCACGGTAAACCCGCCCGTAGCCGGACGAACCGCCGTAGTTGACGTCGAGCACGCCGATGCCGCGCGAGGTCAGGAACGCCTTTTCCAGGTCGAGGGCGGTGCCGGAGTGCGCGGTCGGACCGCCGTGCACGAAGATCACGTACGGCGGCAGCCGGCCCTCCGTGGCCGGGCCGTACGGCGGATAGAGGAAGGCGTGGACCTCCCCGCGTACCCGCACTGCCTGAGGAACCGGCAGGTAGGCCGGGTCGGGCAGCTGATCGCGGTCCTGCCTGAGCGTGCGGGCCGCGCCCGACGCCGTGTCGACGCTGACGACCGACCGCGGAACCGCGGCGGCGTACCCGACCCCGGTCACCGACGTGCCGTCAGCGGTCAGGGCGCCGTCCCACCCGCTGCAGGGCAGGTCGAGGTCGGCCAGCGTGCCCGACGCCGGGTCGAGCACGCCCAGCCGCAGGTCGCCCCGCCCGTGCAGGACCGCCAGCCGCCCGTCGCCGAGCACCGCATATGGCCGCCCGCCGAGTTGCCACGGCGGCAGGGCGAACTCCTCATCGGCCGGGTGCAGCGCCCGCGCGCCGTCGCCGTGCAGGTCGACCTCGTAGAGGTTCCACCAGCCGGACCGGTCGGAGATCACGTAGAGGTGGGAGTCGTCGCGCCACGACGGAGCGAGCACGGACTCGGCGGGGCCGCCCCGCACCGTCCACGATCCGCCGCCCGCCAGGGCGGTGACGCGTAGCTCGGTGCCGTTCCACGGCATGCGCGGGTGGTTCCAGCACACGTAGGCGAGATGCCGCCCGTCGGGGGAGATGGCGGGAGAGGCATAGAAGTCGCAGCCGGTGGCCCATTCGCGCCCCTCGCCGCCGTCCAGCGGGATCGACACGATCGCCCGGGTGACCTTGCCGTCCTCGGCGTGCCGCTCGCGCACACACCACACCTGGCCGTCGTGCACGAGCAGGTCGGCGTAGCGGCAGCCCTCCGGCGTGAGGGGGTTCGGCACGCCGTTGTCGCCGAGGAGGTAGAGCCGCTGGTCCTTGAGGTGGGCGAAGACCACCTCGCCCTCGGGGGTTACGGCGTACGGCCGGCCGCCGTACTCATGGACCCGGGTACGCGCGTTCCACGGCGCCGGCAGCAGCTCGCGGCACGTGCCGTCGGCGGCGCGGCACATGATCGTGGTACGCCCGCCCTCACCCGGACGGTCCTCGGTCCACCACACCAGGCCGTGCTGGGCCGTCGGCCAGGCAGGGCGCACACCCGAACCGGCCACGTCTCTGGTCGAAATGGGGGAGGGCCAGAAAGGCATACCCCGCATCCTGCCGGAAGATCGCCTAGCGTGCGGGCGGTCCCCTGAGATCAGGGGCATCCCTCGGGGCTAGGCAGGGACGTGGGCAGCTTGAGCCCTGTCTTGCCGAACCATTTGTGCAGCAGCCGCGTGGCGGTGCCGTCCCGCCACATTTCGGCGATCGCCTGGTTGATGGCCTCGCAGGTGGCGATGTCGCCCTTCTTCAGCCCCACAGCCCACTTCTCGTCGAGGATCGGGTCGTTCAGCAAGCGGAACCTCCCGGGCTCGGCCTCGGCGAACCCGGCCAGGATCAGGTTCTGGGTGCTGATCGCGTCGAGCTGGCCGTCGGCGAGCTTGCGCACGCACTCGGAGTAGTTCCTCGCGGGCACCAGCACCGCCCGCAGGTCCAGCTTCCCGTCCGGCGGCGGGTCGACGATCCGCCGGTACGAGTTCGAACCCTCCGCCAGGCAGATCCGCTTGCCGCGCAGATCGGTGGCCTTCTTGATGCGGGTCTCGTCGGCGCGGACCATCGTGTCCTGCTGGACGAGGACGTACGGCCCGGCGAACGTGACGTGCGGCTTGCGGGCCGCGGTGATGGCATAGGTGGCGACGATCATGTCCACGGTGCCGTTCTGCAGCAGCGCCTCGCGGATGGACGAAGGGGACTCTCGCCACGTGATCCGCACGTCCTCGCCGCCGGCCAGCGCCTTGACGATGTACCTGGCGACGTCCACGTCGAACCCCACGGGGTCGCCGGGGCCGTTCTTCAGCCCCAGGCTGGGCTGGTCCCACTTGGTGCCGACGACGACAGTCTTGGCGCCCCTGATCTTCTCGACGACGGTGGAGTAGGCGCCCCCGCCGTCGCACGCGGCAAGGGCCACCACCATCACCATGGCCGCCCCCGCGAACCCCAGCATGGTTACGAGTGTGTGCGCTGGGAAACGCCAGGAAACCGGCCTCATCAAGATTTGGACGTGCGTTGGGTCTACGGATGCACGGGCGGCGGGCGCTCGGCCCGCCGCCCGGTCACTCCACGGGCCGATCGGGCGCCACGCCGCCACCCTCGGTGCCCTCGCCGGCCCCGATGCCGACGGCGGCCGAGCCGGGTGCTGCGACGGGGCGGGCAGAGGTCCTGCGGCTGCGCCTGCTACGTCGCTCCAGCCAGGTGGCCAGGTAGCTCAGCGCCATGTTGAGCGTCACATAGATGATGCCGATGACGATGGCCGCCGGGATCAGCGAGCCGAAGAACGCGGCGGGCAGGATCTTGAAGCCGGTGTTGAGCAGGTCGACGTAGGCGATGATGTAGCCGAGCGCGGTGTCCTTCAGCAGGACCACGAGCTGGCTGACGATCGCCGGCATCATCGCCGTGACGGCCTGCGGCAGCAGCACGAGCCGCATCACCTGATTCTTACGCATGCCGACCGCGTACGCGGCCTCGGACTGCCCCTTCGGCACGGCGTTCACGCCGGCCCTGACCACCTCGGCGAGCACGGAGCCGTTGTAGAAGGTCAGGCCCAGGACCACAGCGATGAACGTGTAATCGCCGCCGCCTATCAGCGAGGGTGCGAGGTAGAAGATGAAGAAGATCAACAGCAACAGCGGGATGGACCGGAAGACCTCGACCACCACGCCGGCCGTGACCCGGATGTAAGCGCGGTCGGAAAGCCTGGCCAGGCCGAAGACCGCGCCGAAGAGCAGGGCCAACACTGCGGCCACCGCGGCGGCCCGGAGCGTGCCGATCAGGCCGGGGATGATGAAGTGCTGCCAGGTGTCCCATTGCAGGAACGGCTGCCAGATCTTGGCTTCCCACTGGCCCTTGGCATCGAAACCGGAGTAAATGCCATACAGGACAGCGGCGACCGCCACGACGCTGACACCCGTGAGGAGCCCGTTGCGCACCCGGGCGCGCGGCCCCGGTACATCGAACAGGACGGCGCTGCTCATCGAACCACCGCCAGACGTTTGGCCAGCCAGCCGGTGAAGTAGCCGATGGGCAGTGTCACGCACATGAAGGCGACCACGATGCCCAGGAAGATCGGAATAGAGGCGCCGACCTGGTCGAAGGCCTCCTTCATCTTGTTCGCGGAGTCGAAGGCATAGCCGCCGGCCACCGCGACGGTGGTGTTCTTGATCATGGCGATCATCACGCTGCCCAGCGGTGCGATGACCGCGCGAAACGCCTGCGGCAGGATGATCATCCTCAGCGACTGCATGAACGTCAGGCCGATCGCCCTGGCCGCCTCCGCTTGGCCGAGCGGCACCGTGTTGATGCCGGACCGCAGCGCCTCGCAGACGAAGGCCGCGGTGTAGGCCGACAGGCCCATCGCGACGATCCAGAAGGAGTTGACGCTGGGCACACTGGAGAAGACCAATCCGAGCTGGTCGCTGAGACCGAGTGCGGAGAAGGCCAGCACCAGGGTGAGCGGGGTGTTGCGCACCACGTTGACGTAGATCGTGCCTGCCGCGCGCAGGACCGGCGTGGGGGAAACTCTCATCGCCACCAGGACGGTGCCGAGAATCAGCGAGGTGATTGCACCCACGATGGAGAGCTTGATGTTCTCCAGGAACCCCAGGGCGAGGTCGGGCGCGTATCTAATCAGATCTTCCATCGTGCTCCACCGCATAGAGCGACGGCGGCCGGGATCCCGGCCGCCGTCGCTGACGTGATCAGCTGCAGCCCTCGGCAGGCGGGGCCGACGTGGACACCTGCAGACCCTGAATGCCGCCGAACCACTTGTCCAGCAGCTGCTTCATGGTGCCGTTGTCCCACAGCTTCTTCACCGCCGCGTTGACGGCCTCGCAGGTCTTGGTGTCGCCCTTCTTGAGGCCGATGCCGTACTTCTCGTCCGTGAAGCCCTGGCCCAGCACCTTGAAGTTGCCACCGGCCTGCTTGGCGAAGCCCGCCAGGATCAGGTCGTCGGTGGTGACGGCGTCGAGGTTGCTGCCGTTGAGCTTCTGCACGCACTCGGAGTAGTTGGCCGCGTCGACGGTCGTCGCGTCGATGTCGAGCTCGCCGTCCGGCGGCGGGTCGGTGATCCGCTTGTACGAGTTGGAGCCCGCGGCCTTGCAGATCTTCTTGCCCTTGAGGTCCTGCGGGGTGTTGATCGAGGTGTCGTCCTTGCGGACCATCACGTCCTGGTGCGCGACGACGTACGGGCCACCGAAGGTGACCTTGCCCTTGCGCTCCTCAGTGATCGAGTAGGTGGCGAAGACGATGTCGACCGTGCCGTTCTGGAGGAAAGGCTCGCGGTTGGACGAGGCCGACTCCTTCCACTCGATCTCCACGTCCTTGCCGCCGGCGATCTCCTTGACGACGGCCTTGGCCACGTCGACGTCGAAACCCTCGGGCTCGGCGCCCTTCTTCAGGCCCAAGCTCGGCTGGTCCCACTTGGTGCCAACAACGATCTTGCTCGCCCCCTGGACCTTCTCCACAACGGTGGCGTAGGTCTGGTCCCCGCCGCCACAAGCGGTCAGGCCGGCGGCCAGTGCCGCTATCGAGAGCGCGATGGCTCCCGTTCGACGCATGTGCATGTGTACCTGCCCTCGTAATTTCTCAGTGCGTGAGGATCTTCGAAAGAAAGTCACGCGCCCGGTCGGTCTGCGCGTTCGTGAAGAACTCGTCGGGAGTGTTCTCCTCCACGATCTGGCCGTCTGCCATGAACACCACCCGGTGGGCGGCCCTGCGGGCGAAGCCCATCTCGTGCGTGACGACCATCATGGTCATCCCGTCACGGGCCAGCCCGACCATGACATCGAGCACCTCCTGCACCATCTCGGGGTCCAGTGCCGAGGTCGGCTCGTCGAACAGGATCATCTTCGGGTCCATGGCCAGCGCCCTGGCGATCGCGACCCGCTGCTGCTGGCCGCCGGAGAGCTGGGCCGGGTATTTATCCGCCTGCGCCGCGATGCCCACACGCTCCAGCAGCTCCATCGCCCTCTTGCCCGCGGCGTCCTTCGCGACGCCGCGCACCTTGGTCGGGCCGAGGGTGACGTTCTCCCGGATGGTCTTGTGAGCGAACAAGTTGAACGACTGGAAAACCATGCCGACTTCGGAACGCAGCCGGGCCAGTGCCTTGCCCTCGGCGGGCAGCACCTGGCCGTCAAATATGATCTTCCCGTCGTCGATCGTCTCCAACCGGTTGATCGCGCGGCAGAGCGTTGACTTGCCCCCGCCCGATGGGCCGATGACGACCAGGACCTCGCCACGAGAGACGGTCAAGTTGATGTTCTTCAGGACGTGCAAGGCCCCGAAGTGCTTGTTGACGTTCTCCAACTGAACCAGTGGAGTGGCGTCGCCGTTCTCCGTCATGGAACGAAACGGTAGAGGGCATTAAGACGCTGGTCACTAACCGAGCGGTACCGATCCGATCACATCCGGCCGCCAAGCTGGTCTTTTAGATCGGTGCGGGCTGTCGCAAGCCGGATAACGACTACCCTTGAACATGCCATGACTGTGACCCAGGAGGGCGCCCGCACGTACGAAGTGCGCACATACGGGTGCCAGATGAACGTGCATGACTCCGAGCGGCTGTCAGGCCTGCTGGAGGACGCCGGCTACGTGCCTGCGCCGGACGGTGAGACCGCCGACGTGGTCGTGTTCAACACGTGTGCCGTGCGGGAAAACGCCGACAACCGCCTCTACGGCAACCTCGGCCACCTCAGGCCCGCCAAGACCCGCAACCCGCACATGCAGATCGCGGTGGGCGGCTGCCTGGCGCAGAAGGACCAGGGCGAGATCGTCCGCAAGGCGCCGTGGGTCGACGTGGTGTTCGGCACCCACAACATCGGCTCGCTGCCGGTGCTGCTGGAGCGGGCCCGCATCGAGGGGGAGGCGCAAGTCGAGCTGAAGGAGTCCTTGGAGGTCTTCCCCTCGACGCTGCCCACCAAGCGTGAGTCCCCCTATGCGGCCTGGGTGTCCATCTCGGTCGGCTGCAACAACACGTGCACCTTCTGCATCGTGCCGTCGCTGCGCGGCAAGGAGAAGGACCGCCGGCCGGGCGACATCCTGGCGGAGGTCCAGACGCTGGTGGACCAGGGCGTTCTCGAGGTCACCCTGCTCGGCCAGAACGTCAACACGTACGGCGTGGAGTTCGGCGACCGCCTGGCCTTCGGCAAGCTGCTGCGTGCCTGCGGCGACATCGACGGCCTGGAGCGGGTGCGCTTCACCTCGCCGCACCCGGCCGCCTTCACCGACGACGTGATCGCCGCCATGGCCGAGACGCCCAACGTCATGCACCAGCTGCACATGCCGCTGCAGTCGGGCTCGGACCGGGTGCTGCGGGCCATGCGCCGCTCGTACCGGGCCGAGCGTTACCTGGGCATCATCGAGCGGGTCCGGGCTGCCATGCCCGACGCCGCGATCTCCACGGACATCATCGTCGGCTTCCCCGGGGAGACCGAGGAGGACTTCCAGGGCACGCTCGACGTCGTCCGCCAGAGCCGCTTCGCCAACGCCTTCACCTTCCAATACTCCATCCGCCCAGGCACCCCGGCGGCCACCATGCCCGACCAGGTGCCCAAGGAGGTCGTCCAGGAGCGGTACGAGCGGCTGGTAGCCCTGCAGGAGGAGATCTCCTGGGAGGAGAACAAGACGCAGGTCGGCCGGACGCTCGAGGTGCTGGTGGCCGAGGGCGAAGGACGCAAGGACGACGCCACCCGCCGGCTGTCGGGGCGGGCGGCGGACAACCGGCTCGTGCACTTCGCCGTGGGGTCCGAGGTGCCCAGGCCGGGGGACATGGTGACGGTCGAGGTGACGTACGCGGCCCCGCACCACCTGGTGGCGGACGGGGCCGTGCGGTCGGTCCGGCGGACCCGGGCGGGCGACGCCTGGGAGGCCCGCCAGGCCGGTCCTTCGGCGGGACCCGGGGTCATGCTGGGCATGCCTGCCGTCGGCCGCCCTGCCCCGCTGCCCGCCGCGCCGACGGGTGCCTGCTCGGCGTCCTGAAACGCCTGGTCAGGCAGGCTGCTCAAAGACGAAGTTTACGATGTCGGGGAGCCGGACGACACGGCCCATGGCTCCCCAGCCGCCGTCCTGGATCTCGACGATGTGCACCCATGCGGCCGGCTCGGCGTAGAGCCGGTCGGGGTCGTCGTCGACCTTGGCCAGCACGGCCGTGACCCGCCGTACCATCTCGGCGCGCTGGTCATCGTCCAGGGACCCGGCCGGCACGCTCACCCGGACCAGGTATCTGACGGGCTCGTCCGCGGTCACCGCGCGCCCGCCGACGGACCAGGCGTCCACGTCCTGGAACACCAGCCAGGAGATGGACCGCGCGGCCGCGGTGTCCGGAGCGCCCTCCACCTGCATGACCTCCGCGACGAGCTCCTCGGACAGGCGGGCGCGCTGGTCGGCCCGGAGCGCACCGTGTGGAGCGAACACCTCGACGAACGGCATGTCGTCCCCCCTTGAGGGTTGTCTTATTGAACTTACCTCGGAAGCTACCTCGAGTGCGTTCAATAAGACAACCCTCTAAGCTGAACAACATGCGCCGCACGAGCTTCGCCGACATGAGCTGCGCCATCGCCCGCAGCCTGGAGATCGTGGGGGACTGGTGGACCCCGCTGATCGTCCGTGACGTCTACCTGGGCGTCAGCCGCTTCGACGACCTGGTCGCCGATCTCGGGATCTCTCGCAATCTCCTTACCGCCCGCCTCGACCACCTGGTCGACCAGCAGATCCTCGAGCGGCACCGCTACCAGGAGCGTCCGCCACGTCACGAGTACGGCCTCACCGAAGCGGGCCGCGATCTCGTCCCCGTGCTGATGGCCCTGATGGCATGGGGCAACCGGTGGGCCGGTCTGACCGACGGTCCCCCGGCCCTCCTCGAACACCGGCCGTGCGGCCATCTCTTCACCCCGCTGATCGTCTGCCCGCACTGCGGGGAGCAGGTCACCGCCGACGACGTCAAGGTCCACCCCGGCCCCGGAGGCCGCGTCGGGCCTGGCACCTGGGTTCTCGCTGAACGCCTCACCCAATCGGACCGGCCCTGACAGCGGAAGGCCGCGTCACACGTCCGGTGGTGCTCAGGTACCGTCACCGATGATCAAGGCGGTGGCGGGTTCGCCGATCATCATGGCGTCCAGCGCCGTCGGCGCGCGGAGTGCCACGGGGGCGATGGACGGGTCGGCGACCCGGAGCCCGTCGACGCCGCGAACGCGGCGGTCCTCGCCGACGACGGCCGACGGGTCGCCGGGCGGCCGGCACACAGCCCGCGGGCCCCGCTCCGGCGATCAGATGGCCGATGTCCATGGCGCCGCCGTACGGAAGCCCGAACGCGATCTCTTGGACAAATCCGACCGGATCAGCAGTCCGAGAGGATGGTCTCCATGGCGGTCTTCTCGGCCGACGTGACCCAGACGTCGTACTTCGCCTTCACGTCGATCTGACGGGCGATGTACGTGCAGCGGTACGACTTGCGCGGCGGGAGCCAGGTCGCGGCGTCCGAGTCGCTCTTCTGGTTGTTCAGGGGACCGTCCACGGCCAGCAGGTTCAGGGGGTCGTTGGCGAACTCCTTGCGTTTGGTCTCCGACCACTGCTGGGCGCCCTTCTGCCACGCGTCCGACAGCGGGATCACGTGGTCGATCTGGACGTCCATGCTGGTGTCCTGGCCGCGCTTGAACTCGATCGTCTTGCCGCCGTAGGGGTCCTTCAGCGTGCCGGTCAGGACGATGCAGTCGTGGGTGCCGCGTTTGAAGGTCTCGTCGTCCAGGTCCCGTTTCAGGATGTCGTTGCGGGTGTCGCAGCCGTTGCGGTCCACGTCCGCCCACGTCGGGCCGAACTCGTCGCGGTCGAAGCCGGTCTTGGGCGCCCGGCCCTTGACGGCCAGCTTGGCCAGCTTCTTGCGGGCGTCCGAGACGGAGGCCGAGTCGGGTTTGCCGGGGGTGTCGGGGTTGCTGGACTGCGCCTCTAAGCCGCCGCAGCCGGTCAATACCGCCATCGTGGCCAGACCGGCCAAGAACGTCCGAACGCGCACTCGTTCCCCCAGACTTCGGAATTCGTAAAGTCTAGGTATAGCAAGTGCCCATAAATGGTCTTATAACGCCAGAGTGAGGGGGCCGGTCAACGCTTGATCTTCTCCATCCCGGGGTCGAAGAGGGGCTCGGCGGCGACCTCGGCGGGGACGCGGCGGCCGAAGTAGGAAATATCCACGTGTGTCCCGGGTTCGGCGAGCTCCGTCGGCAGCCAGGCGTAGGCGATGGGCCGCTGAATGGTGTGGCCGTACGCGGCGCTCGTGACGTACCCGACCGTGCGGCCCCCGTGCCGTACCGGCTCCTTGCCCATGACCACCTCGGTGCTGAGCAGCGGCGCCAACTTCCGCGTGATCTCGCTGGAGGCCAGGGCGTCCCGTCCGATGAAATCCTTGTCGCCTCTGACCGCGAACCCCAGCCCGGCCTCGTACGGATTGTGCTCGATCGTCATGTCGACGCCCCAGAGCCGGTAGCCCTTCTCCAGCCGCAGGCTGTTGAACGCGGCCCGCCCGCCCGCGACCGCCATCCCGCGCGCCCAGAGCGTGTCCCACAACTTGAGCCCCATGTCGGCGGTGGTGTAAAGCTCCCAGCCCAGCTCGCCCACATAGGAGACACGCATCGCGAGCACCGGGACATGGCCGACATATCCCGTCTGGCAGCTGAAGTAGCGGAACTTCTCGTGCGACAGGTCGATGTCGGTCAGCGGCTGGACCAGATCCCTCGCCAGCGGCCCCCACACGCCGACACAACACGTGCCCGGCGTGATGTCGCGCACCTGCACCCCGCCGGGCGCGTGCCGGGCCAGCCACTCCAGGTCCAGGTTGCCGTTGGCGCCGATCTGGAACCTGTCCTCCGCCAGCCGCGCCACCGTGAGATCGGACCGGACGCCGCCCGTCATGTCCAGCAACAGGCTGTACGTGACGGAGCCGGGCATCTTGTCCACGTTGTTCGTGGTCATGCGCTGCAGGAACGCCGCCGACCCCGCTCCTCTGACCTCGATCCGTTTGAGCGGGGTCATGTCGTAGAGCGCGACCGCCTCCCTGGTGGCGTGCGACTCGGCGGCGGCGATGGGGGACCAGTAGCGGCTCGCCCACTGATCCCGCTGTGCGGCGCCGAGCAGCGGCTCGACGGCCATTCCCCGCGCCTCCTCGGGAAGGTCGGCCGTCTCGGTTCTGCGGCGCCGTACGAGGTCCTCCAGAAGCGGGACATTCGCCTCGAACCAGTGCGGCCGCTCCCATCCGGCCGCCTCCAGGAAGTACGCTCCCAGCTCCCGTTGCCGGACATGGAACGGGCTCGTCCGCAGCGGCCGCGGCGACTCCATCGGCTGCAGCGGATGGATGATGTCGTAGACCTCGACGAAGTTCTGCTTGCCGCGCTCCTCGATGAACGCGGGCGCCAGCTGCGCCGGCTCGAACCTGCTCAGCTCACACTCGTGCAGGTCGAACCCGGACGTCCCGTCCACCACCAGCTCGGCGACGGCCTTCGCGACCCCCGCCGAGTGCGTCACCCAGACGGCCTCGGCCAGCCAGAACCCGTCGAGGTGCGGGGCCTCGCCGATCAGCGGGAACCCGTCGGGCGTGAAGGAGAAGATCCCGTTGATGCCGTCCTCGTACGTGGACTCGCCGAGCGCAGGCAGCAGCTCGACCGCGTCCCGCCAGGCCGGGTCGAAGTCCTCCTCGGTGAACGCCTGCACCGATGGCATGGTGGTGCCCTTGGGGCCGATCTCGTCCTGGGTGACGGGCATGGGGCGGTGCGCGTACGAGCCGACGCCGATGCGGTCGCCGTAGTGCCGGAAGTACAGGTCCCGGTCCTGGTGGCGGAGGATGGGACCGTCCGGTCGCGGAGCCAGAGGACCGGACTTGGCGTACTGGTGGGCCAGCGGCAGCAGCGGCACCGTCAGCTCCGCCATCTTCCCGATCGACGGCCCCCAGAACCCGGCCGCGCACACCACCACGTCCGCCGGGATCGTACGGTATTCGCCGGCGGTCAGAGCCGCGACCCCGGTCACCCGGCCACCGCGCTGCTCGACGCCCACCACCGTGTGGTGCGCCAGGAACCGGGCGCCCCGCTCGATCGCCCGCTCCGCCTGCGCCGCACCGCAAGCGACCGCCGCGGCCAGCCCGTCCGTCGGCACGTGATAGCCGCCGAGCACCTTGTCCCGGTCGATCAACGGCCACAACTCCACACACCGCTCAGCGTCGAGCAGGTGGCCCTCGACCCCCCACGACTCGGCCCACCCCTGCCTGCGATGCAGATCGGTCCAGCGCTCCGGGGTGGTCGCCACCTCCAACCCGCCGGCCTGCCGGAAGCAGCTCTCCCCAAGGGCGGTGTACTTCCGCACGGTGTAGGCGGCGAACTCGGTCATCGTCTTCGACGGGTTCGTCTGGAAGACCAGGCCGGGCGCGTGCGAGCTGGACCCGCCGGCGGCGAAGAGCGGCCCCTGGTCGAGCACGGTGACGTCCGTCCACCCCCGCCCGGTGAGCTCGTCGGCCAGGGCGCACCCCACGATCCCGGCTCCTACGATCACCAAACGGGGCCGGCTCATGGCGCCTCCGGTTGTTCCTTGACGCGCGACGCAACGACCATAGATCGACGGGCACCCTCGAACAACCCTTGTCGGAGGTGCGGGTGCTGCTACCCATGGTGGACCGCCGGCCGCGGCCCACCATACGCTGATCGGGGATCATGGCACGTCAGGAAGAGGCGGCATGGCGCAGCGGCGCTTACTGGAGGGGCTCGGGGTCACGGTCGCCGAGGAGACGGCGTACCGGGCCCTGCTCAGACACGGTCCCACGACGCTGAGCGAGCTGGCCGCCGAGACGGGCTCGTCCGCGGCCGCCATCCGTCGCATGTTGCCCCGGCTGGAGGACCTCGGCCTGATCTCCCGTGTGGCCGGCCGCCCGCTGCGCCTGATCGCCACCCCGCCCACCATCGCCATCGACATCCTCGTGGCCCGCCGCCAGGAAGAGCTCACCCACAGCCGAGCCGCCGCCGCCCTCCTGGCCACGGAAGTCGCCACCCGCAGCGGGCCGCAGCCGGAGGAGGTGCTGGAGGTGGTGTCCGGCCACGACGCCGTGGCCCGCC
Source organism: Nonomuraea turkmeniaca (assembly GCF_005889735.1). Taxonomy (GTDB): domain Bacteria; phylum Actinomycetota; class Actinomycetes; order Streptosporangiales; family Streptosporangiaceae; genus Nonomuraea; species Nonomuraea turkmeniaca. The sequence continues at coordinate 9,012 of NZ_VCKY01000159.1, read as the reverse complement.
GCTACCTCCAGTTGGAACGCAACGCCACACGGGAAATGCTCGTGCTGGTGCATCCGCCGTACGCGGTGGACATCAGCGACGACCGCGAGAACCAGCAACGAGCGGCCCGCAGGGGAGCCCCCGTCACCCGCGGCATCTACAGCCCTCAGGCCTTCGAACACCCCGGCATGCTGACCCACACCCGCCGCGCCATCGCCGACGGCGAGCAGGCCAGACTCGGCCAGGTGCCCGTCAAACTGGCCATCGCCGACGCCCGCACCGCCATCCTGCCGTTGGTCTCCGACGAGGACCGAGCCGTCGAAAGTGCCCTCGTCGTCCACCCATCCGCACTCCTCGACGCCCTGGTAGGCCTGTTCGAGACGCTCTGGCGCGCCGCAGTCCCGCTCCGCCTGGCCACGGCGGGCCTGGAACGGGAGGAGGAGACCCCGGATGCCGAGGTGCTGGCCCTGCTGGCAGCCGGCATGAAGGACGACGCCATCGCCAGGCAACTGGGCCTGAGCCCGCGTACGGTGCAGCGCCGCGTCCAGGTGCTGAGCGAACGCCTGGGCGCCCGGACCCGCTTCCACGCCGGCTTCCTCGCCGCCCAGAACGACCTGCTGCCCAAGTGAGACAGACGCCGCTAAGAACGAATCCGGGCCGCGGCGAATGACGCCGCCAGCGCCGCGATCACCGGCATGACGGTATAGAAGATCAAGAAGAGCAGGCCCACCGGCCACAACCCCTGACCGCCTCCGCCCTCCCGGACGACGTTGACGAAAAGGAGAACATAGAACGGACTCGCGGCCAGCAGGCCCCACCAGAGGCCGCCCTGCGGGACGAACCACGCCGCCGCCCCGGAGAGCGCGGACAGGCCGAGGAAGGCCGGGAGCAGGAGGGGCGAGTCGAAGAAGTCCCGCGGTGCTCCAGGTGAGACGACCGGCGAGGTCAGGTGACAAACTCCCGCGGCGGCGACTCCCGCGATCACCACGACCGGGATCCAGACGATGGCATCGGTGGGACGAGGCATAGAACCTTCCTTGTGTCCGGCGGCTACGTGATGAGCATTCCCCCGTCCACTGGGAGCGTCGCCCCGGTGATGTACGAGGACGCGTCGCTCGCCAGGAAGATCGCGGCGGCCACCAGCTCCGCCGGGTCGCCGGGCCGGCCCATGACCACCCGCGACTCCATCATCCGCGCCAGATAGCCGGGTTGGTACTGCTCGGTCATCTCAGAGACGAAGAACCCCGGCTCCAGGCAGTTGACCCTGATCCCGCGCCGCCCCGTCCACTGCTGGGCCAGGTCGCGCGTGAGGCCGATCACCGCCGCCTTGGATGCGCTGTAGGCGGCCTGCGGCAGGCCGGCCGTGGTCTCACCGAGGACGCTGCCGATGTTCACGATCGACGAACCCGGTGACATGATCCGGGCGCAGGCCTGCGCCATCCAGTACGTCCCGTGCAGGTTGATGTCGATGACCTGCCGGAACTCCTCGGGTGTCTCGCGCAGGGCGGGCACGGCGGTGCCGATCCCGGCGTTGTTGATCAGGACGTGGACGGTGCCCAGTCGTTCGACGGCGGCGGCGACGAGCGCCTCGCAGTCCTCCGGGCTTGCGACGTCCGTCGGCACGGCCACGCACCGGCGGCCGGTCTCCTCCACCAGCCGCCGCGTCTCGTCCAGACGGTCCGCGCGCCGCGCGCCGATCACGATGTCGGCGCCCGCCTCGGCAAGCCCGCGGGCGAAGGCCACGCCCAAGCCCGACGAAGCCCCGGTGACGATCGCCACCTTCCCATCGAGCCGGAACCGTTCCAACACGTCAGACCCCGCCCTCCCGGTCGAGAGACCCGCTCCCGTCCGCACGCACCTTGGTTAGGACGAGAGTGCCACACTGCGTGCTTCTCTTCGGGGAGGGACAGATCTCACCACTGGTGCTGTCGAGATGGGCAGGCGCCCCCGTGCGGGGCCACGTGCGGGGCCGAGACGAGGAGGACGCCCCCGTGCGGGGCCGAGACGGAAACGTCCCGGCCTGCGCCGGCGTCGAGGCCGAAAGGCCGCAGACGCCGGCGGACACGGAGCGCCCTGACCGGCTAGAGGCCGTATTCCTTGACGATCCGCTCGTGCCGCTCGACCTCGACGTCGATCTCCCGCGCCAGGTCCAGCCACGCCAGCGGATGCACCCACCGCTCGGTGGCGTCGTCGAGCAGCGCGTCGACCTCGGTGGGCGGCACGTCCGGCGGCACCGCGACCCAGCCGAACACGCCCGGCAGCGGCTCCCCGCTGGTCGGGTGGGTGATCTTGTAGTTTTCGTCGCTGTAGACCCACATCGGCCAGCCACGCTCGGCCATGACCTCGGTGAACTCCGCCCAGTCCTCCTCGCTCGGCGCGGCGCCGTCGAAGAAGTAGCTGGTGTAGCCACCGGGCCGCAGAATGCGGACGGCGGCGAACGGCGGCACGAAGTTCTGCTGCTCCTGGGGGTCCTCCGGCACGGGCTCCAGCAGCTGCGGGTCGAAGACCACCAGGTCGCCGGCGTTGTAGTCCATGCCGCGTGGCTGTGGCAGGGCGAGCCTGGCGGTCGCGGGACCGGTGCGGATGGACAGCACCTGCCGCTGGCCGCCGTCGGGGGCGGGGAGGATGACCCGGATGAGGCCCATCTCCTCCTCGATCGGCCCCTCCTTGGACTTGATCGGCATGCCGATCTTGGCCGCACCCCTGCGTACGGTGTCCCAGTCCTCCGCCGAGGTGGCCATGACGATCATGCGCCAGACGTCCTCGTCGCCGAGCTCGTCGATCACTTCGAGCAGCGTCTGGGCGGCCTTGGCGTTCTGGTCGAGCTGCTGGGCGGCGCCGGACAGCAGGCGGCGGGCCTCGATGCCGGCCCCGGCCGCCACGGCGTGCACGGCGGCGTCGAGCGTCTCCTCCCACCGCTCCCGCGCGCTGTGCAGGCGGGCGAGCGCCACCTGCTGGGCGGCGTGCGGCAACAGCGCGGCCATCTGCTCCAGCCGCTCGTCCTGGCGGGCCTCGATGAGCAGCGTGGTCAGGTAGGCCACGTCGTCCTCGTCGGCCTCGCCGATCTTGCCGGAGTCGACGAGCACGCTCCAGTAGATGTCGGCGCCGGTGGCCGGGTAGCCGAGGAAGCCGAGCGTGGTGGTGTGGCGGCGGGTGGCCTCGAGGTCCTCGCCGGACAGCGGCGCCAGCCAGCCGACCCACTTCTCCGGGTCGGCGTTGAAGCCGTCGGCCGCGTCGAACCGGCCCACCCGCTCCTCGGGAGACCCCGGGGCCTCGGGCTCGGTGACGGCGTCGGCGGCGGCACGCAGCGCGGCGATGCGCTCGGCCAGGCCCTCGGTGTCACGCAGCTCGGCGGTGCCGGACTCGGCCAGGTCGGCGAGCAGCTTGGCCTGCCACACGCCCTGCCGGGCGACGGCCAGGTCACCGGCGATCAGCGCGAGCTCGACGCGGGCGCGATAGCCGCCCATCATGCCGAAGTAGTCGATCCACTGGCGCAGCACGCGGCCGAGCTGCCAGGTGTTGGTGATCTGCGAGGAACCGGCCAGCAGGCCGACCGCCCGCGACCACTCCACGAACACGCGCGGGTGCTCGCCCACCACGTCGAGGTCGGGCAGCGCCTCCACGGCCTCGGCGGTGCGGCCGAGGTTGGCCAGGATCAGCGCTCGCCGCACGCCGTCGCGGTGCTCCTTGGCCACCGGGTCGTCCGGCTGGAACCCGGACGCCGCCTGCAGCGCGTCGAGCGCGTCCTCGGGGCGACCGGCCGCCAGCAGCGCGCGGGCGCTCTCGGCGCCGAGCTCCCAGCTGGCCTCGCGCCCGGCCACGCGCAGCCGCTCGACGGCGGACTCGGCGTAGGTGACGGCCTCGCCCGGCTTGCCCGCGTCGATCAGCGCGGCGACGTATTGGGTCACGAGTCCGGCGAAGGCGGACGTCTCCGGGCTCATGCCCTCGAGGTATGACCCCAGCGTCTCCAGGCGCTCGCTCGCGTAACCGGGGCCGTCGGTGTTGGCCCACGTGACGGCAAGCGCTTCCACGGCCGCCGGGGCGGACGGGCACTCGCGCACGTCTTCGCGCTGGGCGAACGTCAGCAACTGCTGCGAATCGTCGATGGCGACCGCGCCCTGCGCCCGGTCGCCGATGCGGCCGATCAGGTGCCAGTAGCGGGCGTAGAACTCGAGCCAGGGCAGCTCCAGGGCCTCGGCCTGTTGCGCGATGGCCGGGGCCATCACGTCGAGCTGCGGATATCGGCCCTCATAGGCCTGTGCGGGGAGGTCTCCCAGCGCCATGGCGAGGCCAACGTTGCCCGCCTCGGAAAGCTGCTGCTGGGTGTCGCCGACCCAGGCCCAGATGTCCACGTCCATGGGCAGTCAGTCTGCCAGGTCAACGAGCGTGCCCAAAACGCAGGAGCTCTATCAGCTCGTCCGTTTCTCCGTCGTCCAGGGCCGAAAACGCGGGCGCCATGAGATCGTCGGTACGCTCCTCGACCTCCGCACGGCGCGTCACCACCTCAGGCGACGGCGTGGCGTACGGCTGGGGCCAGGTGAAGAACTTGGCGATCATCTCGCCGGTCACGAGCCCGAAAGGGGTGGCGTCGTGGGCGGCGGCGAGCGTCGCCTCCAGCGGATGCAGCCCGGCCGCGATCACGGCGTTGGCGTGCAGGCCGCCGCGCAGCTCGCGTACGCAGTGCATGAGCTGGACGGCGCGAGCGGGCGGGTCGTCGGCCAGCGGCACCTTCCGCCATCCCGCGAACAGCGGGGCGCCGATGGACGGGGCCCGCTCGACGACGCGTTCGAGCAGCTCGGCGAGCCTGGCGCAGCCGTGGTGGCCGCCGAGCTTGCGCCTGCCCCAGGCGCGGCACGCCTCGGCGTACAGCTCGACGGCCTGGTCGACGGGGAGTTTGCGGCCGGCGTACCAGCTCTCTTCGACGTGCTCGGGCGGGAAGAAGACGGCGACCGACGTGACGACGTCGGCGTCGCACTCGCCGAGCACGCCGCAGCGGCCCCTGAAGTAGAGCTCGCGGGCGCCGAGACCGTGCTCGTCGCAGATCGCCTTGACTTCCCGGGAGATCATCCATCCGCCGCCGAACTGGCCGATGGGCGCCTTCACCTGGGCGGCGGTGGTGCGTGGGTCTGCCATGTCCACCCCTCAGTTCGTGACGTAGACCCAGCATCCCTCAGGAGAACATCATTCTGCAAGCAACAGGTCCCCGCTTGCCACGAGGACGGCAGGACCGGAAAGGTAGCTCGTGTCCTCATCGAGGATCACGGTGACCGTGCCGCCGGGCACCTCGACGGTCCAGGTGCCGGTGGTGTCGCCCGACAGGCCCGCGGCGGCGACCGCCGTGGCCACCGTACCGGTGCCGCAGGAGCGGGTCTCACCGGAGCCGCGCTCGAAGACGCGCATGACCACGCGACTGACGCCCACCGGGTTGAACAGCTCGATGTTGACCCCGTGGGGGAAGACGCCGGTGTCGAAGCCGGGCTGGTGGGTGAGGTCGAGCTGGGTGACCGGGTCGCCGATCGGGCAGGCCAGGTGCGGGTTGCCCATGTCGACGTGGACGCCGCGGTATTCGTGGCCACCGACGCTGGCCACGCTCTCGCCGTACACGGTGGGCTTGCCCATGTCGACGGTGATGTCGCCGTTCGGCTCGACGTGGACCCTGCGTACGCCGCCCCGCGTGGCCACCGAGAACTCCTGCGGATCGGCCAGCCCGGCGTCGATCAGGTGGCGGGCGAACACGCGCACACCATTGCCGCACATCTCGGCCATGCTGCCGTCGGCGTTGCGGTAGTCCATGAACCACTCGGCCGCGGCCGCTTGCTCGATCACCTCAGGGCACTGCTTCGTGCGCACCACCCGGAGCACGCCGTCGGCGCCGATGCCGGCCCTCCTGTCGCAGATCTTGGCGACGAGTGCGGCCGACAGATCGATCTCGCCGTCGGGATCGGGGAGGATGACGAAATCGTTCTCGGTGCCGTGCCCCTTGAGAAAACGCATTCTAGAAGTTTATGCGCAAGGGTGTTCGGCGATTCGCGCGAGGGATCGTTGGAGGAGATCCGGCGCGTCGTACGGCAGCCAGCACACGCGTGGATCCCGCCGGAACCATGACTCCTGGCGGCGGGCGAAGCGCCTGGTGGCCCTGATCGTCTCCGCGATGGCCTGCTCCTCGCTCCACTCGCCCCCGAGGAAGCGGATGACCTGGGCGTACCCGAGGGCCCGGCTCGCCGTGCGGCCCTCAGCCAGTCCCCGGCCGAGCAGGGTGCGCACCTCGTCCACCAGCCCTGCCTGCCACATCCGCTCGACCCTGAGCGCGATCCGCTCGTCCAGCTCCGGCCGGGGCACGTCGAGGCCGATCTGGACGCTCGGGTAGACGGCGTCGTACGACGGCATCGTGGCCGAGAAGGGGCGGCCCGAGTGCTCGATCACCTCCAGCGCCCGCACGATGCGCCGGCCGTTGCTCGGCAGGATGGCCGCCGCGGCCGGCGGGTCCTGCTCGCGCAGCCGCTCGTACAGCGGGGCCGGCCCGCGCTCGGCCAGCTCCGCCTCCAGCCGCGCCCTGATGTCCGGGTCGGTGCCGGGGAACTCCAGGTCGTCGATGGCCGCCCGCACGTACAGGCCGCTGCCGCCCACCAGCACGGGCACCTCGACCGCGTCGATGACCTTCCTGGCCAGCCGCTGGTACTCGGCCACGCTGGCGGTGACCGTGAGATCCCAGATGTCCAGCAGGTGGTGGGGGACGCCGCGCATCTCGGCCGGGCTCAGCTTGGCGGTGCCGATGTCCATCCCGCGGTAGAGCTGCATGGAGTCGGCGTTGACGCATTCGCCCCCGAGGTGGAGCGCGATGTCCACGGCGAGGTCCGACTTGCCGGCCGCGGTGGGGCCGACGACGGCGATGACTGGCTGCTGGCGCACGTCCACAAGTTTGCTAGAGGTCGAGCAGTGTCGGCTGCAGATAACCCTCGTGGGTCAGGAGCCAGCGCTTGGTCTCCACGCCCTCGCCGCCGCTGAACCCGCCCAGCCCGTTGCCCGCCGCGATCACGCGGTGGCACGGGACGACGATGGGGATCGGGTTGGAGCCCATGATCGAGCCGATCCCGCGGGCCGGCACCTTCGAGCCGCTGCGCTCGGCCAGCTCGCCGTAGGTGACGGCGGTGCCGTACGGGACCTTGTGCAGGGCCTGGAGGACCTGGAGCCGCGCGCCGGACATGAGCCGCCAGTCCACGGGCGTCGCGAACTCCTTCAGCTCGCCGGCGAAATAACGGTTGAGCTCCGCGACCACGGAGGCCGTACGATCCGAATCATGGACCTCCGCGAGCCCGAGCCGGTCGGCCAGCCGCGCATGGGAGCCCCAGCCCGACGCGACGAGACCCACCTCGGTGACGGCCAGCACGAACGTGCCCACCGGCGTCGGCACGTCGGCGAAGGCGACGCTGTCTGTTTGCGGGGCCATCATGTCCTCACGTGAGCTCGTGGTGCTCGGCACCTCCAGCGCGGTTCCTACCCGACACCGTAACCACAATGGCTACCTTCTGCGCTGGGACGGCCAGGGCTTCCTTTTCGACCCGGGAGAGGGCACCCAGCGGCAAATGGTGCACGCCGGGCTGAGCGCGAACGACGTGCACTGGGTGTGCGTGACGCACTTCCACGGCGACCACTGCCTGGGCGTGCCGGGGGTCATCCAGCGCATCGCCCGGGACAAGGTGCGGCATCCGGTGAAGGCCGTCTTCCCCGCGTCCGGCGAGACGTACTGGCGAAGGCTGCGGCATGCCGCAGCCTTCGCCGACACATCCGTCGTCAGCGAGCATCCCGTCTCCGGCGACCTGGCCGGTGTCGGGCCGATCATCGCGCGCCGCCTGTCGCACCCCGTCGAGTCGTACGGCTACCGCGTCCAGGAGCCGCCGGGCCGCCGCATGGTGCCCGAGAAGCTGGCCGCCTACGGCATCCGCGGCCCGGAGGTGGGCGAGCTGCAGCGCACCGGCTCCGTGCGCGGCGTCACCCTCGAGGAGTGCAGCGTCCCCAAGCCGGGGCAGAGCGTGGCGTTCGTCATGGACACCCGGCTCTGCGACACGGTCTTCGAGCTGGCCTCCGGGGTGGACCTGCTGGTCATCGAGTCCACGTTCCTGTCGCCGGAGAGCGCGCTGGCCAAGGAGTACGGGCACCTGACCGCGTTCGAGGCGGGGCTGGTGGCGGCGGACGCGGGCGTGCGCAGGCTGGTGCTCACACACTTCTCGGAGCGGTACGGGTTCGCCGACGAGCCGGCGTTCGTGGCCGAGGTGCGGCGTCACTTCGACGGGGAGGTCGTGCTCGCACGCGACCTGATGACGATCCCGGTGCCGCGCCGTCAGGTCCACAGCCCGGTGAGGTAACCGACGCCGTAGGGGGCCGCGCGCGTGAGCGGGCCGCCGTGAAGACCCGCGGTCTCCGCGGCTCCGGCCAGCACCTGCAGGGCGGCCCGGCCGCTCACCCACAACCGGTCGGCCTCCCCGGGGTCCAGCGCGGCGAGTGCTCTGTGCGTCGCGGTGGCGACGGCGTCCGCGATCAGGTCGTCGTACGGCTGCGCGGCGTCGTCGTACCTGCCGGGGGCCGCGGGGGAGAGGCAGGCCGAGCCGTCTGCCATGACGAGCAGCGCCACCCGCTCCCCGGCCGCCGCCAGCTTGGCGCCCAGGGAAAGGCATTCCCCGGTGGCGGCGTCGAAGGCCACCGAATGGAAGGCGTCGGGGGCGTGATCGCGCAGGAGGCAACGGCCGACGGTGAGGGACAGCGGCAGAACGGGCTCCCCGCTGCCGGCCGTGACGTCCAAGCCCCACGGGCGCAGGGTGCCCGCGGTGTGGCCGCCGTACGAGGCGGTGCGGCCCGCGCCGCCCACGACGATCAGGGTGTCGGGACGGGTTGCGAGGAGGCCGGCGATCGCGGTGTCGCAGGCGGAGCGGAGATCGGGCAGCTGGGTCACGATCAGCGGAGTGGGCGGGCAGACGGCCGCGGCGGCAAGCACGAGCGCAAGCGTACGACGCCACCGCCCGCCCCCTGCCGGGACCC
>NZ_VCKY01000158.1 GCF_005889735.1 Nonomuraea turkmeniaca | reverse complement strand
GCCCCAGCCACCGCCACCGTGGTGGCCGCGGCCGCAGCGCTGCTTGTGGCGGTCGTGGCGGCGGTGGCCCCAGCCCCAGCCCCAGCCGTGGCCGTCATTCGCGAGGACGGACGTGCCGGTGGTGGTCGGGGTGGCGCTGGCCGAGGTCGTGGCCGCGCCCATGCCGACCACGCCGCCGGTCATCGCCGTGCTGATGGCGAGGCCTGCGAAAAGACTCTTGAGCTTGGGCATTGCGTATTCCCCCTAAAGGATCGATTGCCCCGTTCTCGACGTTTCCGGGTTTGGATGGCCGCTGAAGAGTCATCCATGGAATGTCCTTTCCGGGGCGAGATGCCAGCAAACAGGAATGACCCTATTTTGCTATGTATTAACAGTCCTATTGCCCACCTTGGACTTTTATCCCATGAAATGGCAGGAAATGTCCGAATTGCGTCGGGACTGGCTGAGCGACGACAAAAAAAATAGGTCATCCCGCCGACCGGCCTTCCGATATGGCCGTGCCGGAGGTGCGAGAAAGGTGATGCGCTGGCCCGAGGTGTCGCCTTCAAAGGCAGCGAAATTCCGCGAACATATGACGATCGCGTCAGTGGTAATGCTCGCGTCCACCGTTGGCCGTGATGGTGGGCGTGTATATGCTCGCCGGTGTCGCCCGGCGGAATGCGTTATCAAGCGTGACGGCATTCCGCGGATCTTCCCGTACTTAACGGTCAGTGCCGCGAGCGTCACGCTGGGTATCGCTGGTGTGATGCTTTCCCGCTCCGGTTGCCATAAACGGCGAACGGCGGCTTTTGCCGCATTGTTGAGCAGTCATGAGATCGATTAGACATCTATGTAGTGAAATATGGTGATATGTCCGAATCTGCGACGGCCAGGTACGCGAAGGTGCGGGGGTAACCGCCGCCCCGCGACCGCAAGCGGGCGTGACAGAGCGTTAGCGCTTGCCGATCTTCTTCAGGTAGTGGCCGAAGGAGTGGCCCCGGCGGCCGATCTCCGTCCCATGGATCCGCCGCCACTTCCCGAACTTCTTGCAGCTCCCCCACGTGCGATCTCCGGGATAGAGCTTGTCGATGACCCGCCCGCGCGGCGCGGACCGGACATTGAGCCAGGTCTTGACGAGCTTCACCCGGTACCTGCAGCCGGGCGGTCCGGGACGGTGGCCGCGCCGGCGGGGGCGGCCGTGACGCTGGTCGCGACGATTCCGCAGCCGATGACGACGGCGACCGCAGCCGCGGCCGCGGTCGCGGTCGCGGCAATACGCTTGGTGAGCATGCCGTTCTCCTCCGTCAGCACTTAAGGGCATATGGAGCCTGATGTCCTAGAAAGTCGGATAAGTCACCCGTCTGTACGGAATTCAGGCCCCAGCTAGAGGCGATGGTTATCGTTGAAGGAACGGGAAGAAGCGTTCCAGGAACGACAAGGAGGACGCATGATGGCGGCGCCGATCCCGCACTGGCCGGGACGCATGATCGGCTCGGTATACGTCCGGTCCACCCCCGAAGGCCCGTCCGAGCAGGCGGTGTTCGTGCACGGCCTGGCCGGCTCGGCCACGAACTGGACCGACCTCATGGGCGAGCTCAAAGACACGGTCACCGGCCACGCGCTCGACCTGCCCGGCGCCGGATACTCGCCCGCCCCCGCCGACGGCGACTACACCGTCGCCGGCCACGCCAAGGCCGTGATCGGCCTGCTGGAGGAGACGGGCCCGGCGCACCTGTTCGGCAACTCCCTGGGCGGCGCGGTCGCCGTCAGGGTGGCCGCTGCCCGCCCGGACCTGATCCGCACGCTCATGCTCGTCTCGCCCGCCCTGCCCGACCTGCTTCCCAGGTACGGCCCCGTCCGCGTGGCCGCCGCCGCGCTGCCCAGGCTGGGCGAATGGGTGGCGAGCACCATGCGCCTGCTCCCGGCCGAGCAGCGCATCAACGCCTCCCTGTCCATGGTCTGGGCCGATGCCGCCGCCGTGCACCCGGTACGCCTGCGCGACGCCGTCGACGAGCTCCGCAGGCGGGACGACCTCCCGTACGCCGGCGAGGCCATGATCGGCTCGACCCGGGGCATCGTGGCCGAATACTTCCGCCGTGGCGAGGACAACCTCTGGCGCCAGGCGGCCAAGGTCCAGGCGCCGACGCTGATCATGCACGGCCGGCACGACCGCCTCGTCCGGCCCGCCATGGCGGCGAAGGCCTGGCGTACGTTCCGTCAGGTCCGGCTGGTGCTGCTGCCCACGGCGGGTCACGTGGCCATGATGGAGGTGCCGCAGGTCGTGGCGGCCGAAGCACGGCGTCTGATCGGTGAGACTCGATTGGGGAATGCCCCACTCGCCAGCTAGGTTTCAAGGTGAGGACAGGGATCCCCTGGATAACGGGAGCGTAGAAAGTGTCGTTGCCACCGCTGGTCGAGCCGGCCGCAGAGCTGACCGTCGACGAAGTGCGCCGCTACTCGCGTCACCTGATCATTCCCGACGTGGGCATGGCGGGGCAGAAGCGGCTGAAGAACGCCAAGGTGCTGTGTGTGGGCGCCGGGGGCCTGGGCTCGCCCGCGCTGATGTACCTGGCGGCGGCGGGTGTCGGCACCCTCGGCATCATCGACTTCGACGTGGTCGATGAGTCCAACCTGCAGCGCCAGATCATCCACGGCCAGTCCGACGTGGGCAGGCTGAAGGCCGAGAGCGCCGCGGCGTCGGTCCGCGAGATCAACCCGCTGGTCGACGTCGTCATCCACAACACGGCGCTGACCACAGAGAACGTCATGGAGATCTTCTCCGGCTACGACCTCATCGTCGACGGCACCGACAACTTCGCCACGCGCTACATGGTGAACGACGCCGCGGTGCTGCTCGGCAAGCCGTACGTCTGGGGCTCGATCTACCGCTTCGACGGCCAGGCCAGCGTGTTCTGGGCCGAGCACGGCCCCTGCTACCGCTGCCTCTACCCGGAGCCCCCGCCTCCCGGCATGGTGCCGTCGTGCGCCGAGGGCGGCGTGCTCGGCGTGCTCTGCGCGTCGATCGGCTCCATCCAGGTCAACGAGGCCATCAAGCTGCTGACCGGCATCGGGGACCCGCTGGTCGGGCGGCTGATGATCTATGACGCCCTGGAGATGAAGTACCGCGACGTCAAGGTCCGCAAGGACCCCGAGTGCGTGTTGTGCGGCAAGAACCCGACGGTCACCGAGCTGCTCGAGGACTACGAGGCGTTCTGCGGCGCGATCTCCGACGAGGCGGCCGAGGCCGCCAGCGGCTCCACGATCACCGCGCTGGAGCTCAAGGACATGCAGGACCGCGGCGACAACATCTTCCTCGTGGACGTGCGTGAGCCGAACGAGTACGAGATCGTCTCGATCCCCGGCGCCACGCTGATCCCCAAGGGGGAGTTCCTCAACGGCTCGGCCCTGGAGAAGTTGCCGCAGGACAAGCGCATCGTCCTGCACTGCAAGTCAGGGGCACGCTCGGCGGAGGCGCTGGCGGTCGTCAAGAACGCCGGGTTCGCCGACGCCGTCCACGTGGGCGGCGGCGTGCTCAGCTGGGTCAAGACGGTCGACCCCAGCCTGCCCAGCTATTAAGCACTTTCTGGCGGTGTCCTGCCGGACGCCCCGGTTAAGGTCGATGGCGTGAACTCAGCCCGTCCCTGGCCGACCCTGGTGGTGGCCTCCGCGCTGACCCTGGTCTGCGCGGTGGCCGCCGGCGTGGCGGGCAGCGCGGCGGGCACCGAGCTCACGCGCGGCCCGAGCACCGCCGAATTGCACGCTGCGGCCAAGCGAGAGGTCGCCGAACGCTGGCGCGCCTGGCCGGCGGGACGTATCTTCCCCGCCACATTGCCGTACTCCGCCGAGCAGGGCGGGCAGGAGCGGGCCAGCAGGATCGGCATCTCGCCGCACACGTCCTGCGACTCCGTGGACGCCAAGGCCGCCAAGGCCCTGCGCAAGGCCGGCTGCCGTGGCCTGCTGCGTGCCACCTACATCGACGCGCTGCGCGGCGTGCTCGTCACCGTCGGCGTGGCGGCCCTGCGCGACGAGCTGGGCGCCGCACGGGCCAAGTCCGCGTTCAACGACAGTGGTAAACCCGTGCCCGGGCTGCGCCCGCTGGCCTTCGGCAACACGATCGCCCACCGCTTCACCCCCGCCGTACGCCAGGCCGGCTCGGTCCGGCAGGCGGGGCCATACCTGGTGCTGACCACGGCCGGAGAGGTGGACGGCCGGCCTGGTAGCGCGGTCGGCGAGCCGCGCCCGGCCATCTTCTCCTTCGCCACTGAGATCTCCGAGCACGTGCTGACCGGGCTCAGCACGCCCAGGATGCCCGATTGCACCGCCGAGGAATGGCAGTGCTGACTCAGGGCACTTCAGCAGGCGTGCTGAGACGTGGGATGTCGGTGGCGGCGGCCGGGATGCTGCTGTTCGTGGCCCCGCCCGCGCAGGCGGACGACGTGCGCGGGGGGCAGCGGCAGGTGATCAAGACGCTGGAGCTGACCCAGGCGTGGCGCGTCAGCAAGGGCGCCGGGGTCACCGTGGCGGTGCTCGACTCCGGTGTGGACCCGCGCCATCGCGATCTCATCGGCTCGGTCCGGGTGGGCAAGGATTTCACCGCGGGCGCGAACCCGCCCGGCGTGGCTCCGCGCAGGTTGCACGGCACGTACATGGCCTCGCTGATCGCCGGGCACGGTCACGGCCGCGAAGGAAAGCTGGGGATCATCGGCGTCGCGCCCGAAGCGGACGTACTGTCAGTGAGGGTCATTCTCGAGGACGAGGAGCTGGGCTTCCGAGAGTTCAACTCGGCAGAACGCTTCGAGAACGTCGTGGCCCGAGGCATCAGGTACGCGGTCGACGGGGGGGCGGACGTGATCAACATGTCGATCTCCAAGGAGCTGGCGACCCGGGAGGAGCGGGCGGCCATCCGCTACGCGATCTCCAAGGGCGTCGTGCTCGTCGCCGCCGCGGGCAACGACGGCGACCGGAAGGTCGACGGCGACTTCGCGCCCTATTCCTACCCGGCCGCGTTCCCGGGGGTGGTCTCCGTGGGGGCGACGGACCGGCGATTGCGGCGGGCCACGTTCTCCAACTGGAACTCCTCGGTGCAGGTGGCCGCGCCCGGCGTGGACATCATGGGCGCGGGCCCTGGTGACGAGTACTGGGTCGGCAGGGGCACCTCACAGGCGACCGCGCTCGTGTCCGGCGTCGCCGCCCTCATTAAGGCGAAATATCCGGACATGTCGCCGCCGCTCGTCGCCCAGGCCCTCACCGCCAGCGCCACCGACCGCCCGCCCGGCGGCTACGACACGGGGACCGGTTTCGGCGTCGTGCACGCCGCCCGTGCCCTGGCCGAGGCCGGCCGGCTGGCGGGGCACACCGAGACCGCGACGGGCCCCGAGGCGCAGGATCCCGCGGAGCCGCTGGCCGGTGGGAAGGCGGGCCCGATCAAGGTCATCGTCAGGGACGACAAGCGCGTCACGGTCTACGCGGCCATCGCCGCCGCCGCTGCCGTCGGCGCGCTCGCGTCGCTGACCGTCATATTCACCCTGGTCAGGCGCGTACGCCGGGCGCACATCTCGCAAGACGCATGATCTCTCCGCTAAAGGGGACGAAATAGACAGGCCCATGAACGCAGGAAGAGGCGGTGGTGAGGGCACGTAGGTCGATCTCAGGGCTGCCGCGCGCCGGGGGTGAATCCACACCGGCACGGAGGAACCCGCTCGGCGCCACCACCGGCCGCCGGTCACGCGTGCGTGCCTGGCCGGGCGCGAACTCCACCAGGCGCACGGCCGCCAAGCAGCGCGCCGAACTCGACGCGCTCCAGCAGGGGATCCGCTACCGGCGGATCTTCGTGGCGTTGCTGGGCGTCATCGTCACCATGGCTGCCGCCGTCGTCCTGCTCGGCACGATCGGGCTGCTCAACGAGACGCGCGCGCGCCCGCTGACCCCCGCCGAGCAGAACAAGTACAAGCAGGAGGAGATCGCCAGGCGCTGGCAGGCGTGGCCGGCGACGGGCGTCTTTCCCGAAGAGGTGAAGTACCTCGGGCTCGACCGCGCCCAGCAGTACGCCAGGCGCGTCGGCATCGCCCCCGAGACCGAGTGCGGCAAGGGCGTGGACGCCTCCGTGGCCGGTGTGCTCGACAGCCACGGCTGCGTCACCATGCTGCGGGCCACGTACATCGACCAGACGGCGTCGTTCGTCTTCACGGTCGGCGTGGCCGTGCTCAAGGACGAGGCGTCCAGGGTGTCGGCCACCGAGGAGCTCACCCAGGACGACCGGGTGGGCGTGCTGCCCGTGGCCTTCCCCGGCACCGTGAGCGAGCGGTTCGGGCCCGACCAGCGGCAGCGTACGAGCTGGGTCGGCGCGGGGCCGTACATCGTGTTCTCGACCGCGGGCTACGCCGATGGGCGGACCAGGGCCGCGATCCCGCCGGAGGAGATCCTGCACCCCGAGTTGTGGCCGGCGGCCAAGTCGATCGGCCATCAGATCGCCTACTTCCTCGCGGACCCCCCGAAGGTGCCGCCCTGCACGCAGGGGAACGTGTGCTGACCGCCGTACGCGCCATCGCGGCCGCGCTGCTGGTCTTCACGGGAACGAGCGCCGACCCGGTCAGGGAGCAGCAACAGTGGGTGCTCGACGCGCTCAACGTCGAGCAGGCGTGGACCGTCACCAAAGGCGCGGGCGTCACCGTCGCCGTCGTGGACAGCGGGGTGGACACCGAGGTCAAGGAGCTGAAGGGACGCGTCAGCGCCGGTCCCGACATGACCTCGGGCACGAGCGTCCGGGGCATGCCGCCCGGCAAGCACGGCACCGCCATGGCCGGTCTGATCGCCGGGTCCGGCGAGGACGACGGGCTGATCGGCGTCGCGCCGGAGTCCCGCATCCTGTCGCTACCCATGATCACGGACGAGGATCCGGAGATGGAGTTCGGCGTCCCGCCCCTGGAGGACGAGGAGCTGGCCTCCGAGAGCCCGCTCGCCCGCGCTCTGCGGTACGCGGCCAACCACGGCGCCCAGGTCGTCAGCATGTCGATCGGCTCGTACGGGCCGCTCAAGTCCGAGCGCGAGGCCGTTTCGTACGCGCTCGGCAAGGGCGTCGTGCTGATCGCCGCCGTGGGCAACGACGGCCAGACCGGCTATGCCAGGGACAAGGGCACCTCCTACTGGAGTTTCCCCGCCGGCTATCCCGGGGTGATCGGCGTCGCGGCCACCGACAAGCAGGGCAGGAAGGCGCCGTTCAGCAGCGACAACCTGTCGGTGCTCGTCGCCGCGCCCGGCGTGGACGTACCGGTGGTCAAGCGCAAGAGCGGCTACGAGCTGTCGGAGGGCACCAGCTCGGCCGCCGCCCTCGTGGCCGGGGTGGCCGCGCTCATCAAATCCCGCTACCCGGCCCTGCCGCCCGAGCAGGTCGCCCAGGCGCTGGCCATGAGCGCGAGAGGCCGGCCCGCCGCCGGGTACGACGACCGGACCGGCTTCGGCGTGGTCGACGCGGCCGCCGCGCTCAACGCCGCCGAGCTGCTGACCGGCGTGCAACGCAGCGTGGCCGCGTCCGGCAAGGAACACTTCGGCCAGGGCGAGGACTCGCCCGTGCCGACCCGGCCAGGACCCGACCCATGGCACATGTGGGTCTACGGGGGCGGGGTGCTGGTGGCGCTCATCACGTTCTGCGGCGCCATCATCGTGCTCAACCAGCGAAAAGAACAGTGATAACGCCCACCACCAGGCACGAGAGCGGGTTTCTCGTTGGCAAAGAGATCCGCTAGGGTCCCGCGTCATGGGATACGAGCTGCGGGTGGTGCGCGAGACGCCACTCGCCTACGCCGAGTTGGCGCGGGCCATCGCGCCGGCCGGCTTCGAGCTGCGCGGATCTGACGAGATCGTGACCGGCCACGCGGGCGGCAGGCACGCGGTGGCCCGCTGGGCCGGCCAACTGGTCGGCGAGCCCGGCTCCGACTGGCAGGTGGCGCAACTCCTGAGGTTGTCGACCGCGCTCGGCGCCCGGCTCGTGGGCGAGGACGGCGAGGTCTACTCGCTGCGCGACGGCGTCATGGAGGTCGAGACCGGCGGCGACGTGGTCCAGATCGGCAAGTTCGACGAGATCGTCGACGCCGGGCCCGCGGCATGGAGCCCCTGAGTCCCTTCGCCGAGCGGGTGCTCGACCTCGTCGAGCGCATCCCGCCCGGCAAGGTCATGGCGTACGGGGACATCGCCGAATACCTGGGCGAAGGCGGCCCGCGCCAGGTGGGCAAGGTGATGTCCACGTGGGGAGGCGGCGTGCCCTGGTGGCGCGTCGTCCACGCCGACGGCAGCGGCGCCGCCCCTGACCACCTGCAACGTTGCCTGGCGCACTGGCGCGAGGAAGGCACTCCGCTGCGTGCGGGCTCCGGCGAACGCGTCGATATGCGCCTGGCCCGCTGGGACGGGCGTTCAGGGGATTTTCAGTAAGCTGGTTGACCTGCGGTTTCGCCGAACGGGCGATTCGGTGACATGGGACTCCCATTACCATGGGCAAAACACTGATGGCGGCCCGAAAGGCGGTGCCTCCCTATGGCCACCGGCGTCACAGCCCAAAGCCAGGGCGGTGAGTCGCTCGCCGACCGCCTGAAGGCTGTCCAAGATCTTTGCGATCGTGGCGAGCCTCTCGAAGCGGTCATGCGAGCGGTCGGCCCCGGCGGACGCGACGCGGCGTTCGACACCGAGGTGCTCAGCGGTCCCCTGGGGGCCCGCATCGATCTCGCGGTCAAGCGCGGCCCGGCGCGGCGGCGCGAGATGCTCACGCTCGTGCGCCCATACCTGGCGGGCGTGCAGGCGGGCGTCAAACGCGACCTGCCGGTCGCCAGGCGGGTCATCGTGCACCTGATCGAGCACCGCCCCGAGGCGGAGCTCGTCGACGGCGAGACGCTCACCAAGGTCGTGGCCGCGGCGGCCGAGCCGTCCAAGCGCATCCGCAAGGGCCTGCGCTGGTACGCCGACCTGCCCTTCCAGGACGAGTTGCCGTCCGACCTCTACCGCCTGCGCCGGGCCGACATGGTGCCGGTGACCCACATCGACGACATCAACTGGGTCGACGGCAAGCTGCGCGTCACCGGCTTCGCCTACCTGGCCGGTCTGTCGGTCCGCAGCCGCAGGTTCAACTGGGCGACCGTGGTGCTGCGCGGGCCGCGCTGGCTGCCGCCCATCCGCATGCGCACCCGTCGCGTGCTGGAGCCCGAGGCCACGCACGGGGCACGCGAGCCCGGCTGCAACTACGACTGGTCCGGCTTCACCGCCGAGCTCAGCCCGTGGCCGTTGCGCTGGCGCGGCGCGGTGCGCGGCCTGGTCTCCGCCGTGCGCCGCAGGATGCGGCACCGGCCGTCGGTGCCCGACACCACGACGTGGCGGGCCGAGATCGTGTTCTGGAGCCGTGGCGCGCGGGCCACCGGCCTGCTGCGCGGCTCCTCGCTCGGCCGGCCCGAGCGCCCGGCCGGCCGCAGGCTGACGTCCGGCTGGTGGATCAGGCCGGTCTGGACGTCCGACCGGGCGCTGCAGGTCGTGCTCCAGCCCAACCGGGCCGAGCTGACCGGCGTCTCCCTCGACGGCGACCGCCTCGAGCTCAAGATCTCCTTGCCCGGGCGCACGGTCACCAAGGGCCACGCCAGGCTGGGCGGCCACCGCATCGCCGCCGACTTCACGCCGTCGGGCGGTGGCACGCAGGTGGTGGTCGCGCTGGCCGTGCCGTCCCTGCTGCAGGAGAAGGACGGGCGGCGGCTCTGGGTCGAGCCCAAGGGCGACCCGGCGGCCTCGGTCATGCTCGCCGACCTCGTGGAGACCCGCACGGTCGTGTCGGACCGTGAGATCACCGTGCTCGGCGACCGCCGTGACCGCGTCGTGGTCTCCGCCCACCGCATCCGCCCGGTGATCACCTCGGCGGTCTGGGAAGGGTCCGTGCTCGTGCTGCGCGGCCACTACCCGGACGCGGAGGGCCCCCGTGTGCTCACGTTGCGGCACCGGTCCGGGCTGTCCTACCAGCTTCCGATGGAGCGCTCCGGCGAGGACTTCTCCGTACGCGTCGAGCCCGCCGCCATGGACCGTTTCGGCGAGCCGGTGCCGCTGGCGTCGGGCACCTGGAACATGTCGGTGCGCCACCCGTCCGGCGAGATCGTCCCGCTGCGCATGGACCACGCCGCCCTGCAGGGGCTCGACGAGGCCCCGCGCACGTTCGACGGGCGCACGTACCGGATGATCTCGACGCGTTTCGACGTGCCTGTCGTGAGCGTCGAGGAGGCGCGTCCGGCGGACGAGCGCGGCGTCGCGGGCACCCACGTGCTGCGGCGGGTCTTCTACCCGGCGCAGCGCACGGAGCCGCTGACGGACGCGACCGTCTACGTCGTCAACGACGGGCGGCTCTACGCCGACAGCGTCCGCGCCATCTACGAGGAGCGGCTGCGGCGCGGCGACGACCGCGAGCACATCTGGATCGTCAAGGACGGCGCGTTCGTGCCGCCGGGCAACGCCACCGTCGTGCGCGCCGGCAGCCGCGAGCACCACGCCGCCCTGGCCAGGTCCCGCCACATCGTCACGAACTCGTTCCTGCCCGCCTGGTTCCGCGCCCGCGAGGACCAGGTGGTGGTGCAGACCTGGCACGGCACTCCGGCCAAGATCATCGGCAACGACCAGCCCCACATGAACCGCGACCCCAAGCCGCCGATCTGGCACCGCCAGGCGGCGGAGGTACGCGGCTGGGACCTGCTGCTGTCGCAGTCGCCGTGGGCGACGCCCGTGCTGCGCAAGGCGTTCGGCTACAAGGGCGAGATCCTGGAGAGCGGCCTGCCCCGCAACGACGTGCTCAACTCACCGGACCGCGACGCCCTGGCGGCCGCGGTGCGCGAGCGGCTCGGGCTGGCGGAGGGCAAGCGGGTGATCCTGTACGCGCCGACGTGGCGTGACTACGACCGCAAGAACGCCATGGTGAAGCTGGACCTGGCCAAGGCCCGCGAGGCGCTGGGCGCCGACCACGAGATCCTGGTCCGTGCCCATCCCATGCAGGCGATCCCGGCCGTTCCCGACATCGCCCACGACGTCACCACTTATCCCGACATGGCGGATCTGCTGCTGGTGGCGGACGTCCTGGTGACGGATTATTCGTCGGTGATGTTCGACTTCGCCTGCACCGGCCGCCCGATCGTGATCTACGGCTACGACATGGCAAAGTACAAGTCCAAGCGGGGCCTCTACCTGGACCTGGCCGAGCAGGCGCCGGGCCCGGTGTTGTCCACGTCGGCCGAGGTGATCGAGGCCATCCGCTCGATCGACTCGGTGGCCGCAGCGCATGCCGACCGCTACGACGCTTTCCGCGCGACGTTCGCCCCCCGCGACGACGGGAAGTCTACCGCTCGTGTGGTTGATCACCTGTTTTCGTGAAATCCGACCATCCTTTACGGTCGCCCAGGGTCACCGCACGCGCCGTAGACCCTGGCCCCCTGTCATGGCCGGTCGTGAAGGCTCACGGGTCGCTCGCCGTGACGGAGCGTCTTGTTGACCGGCTCCGTGGTCAGAGCTGGAGGCCGGGGATGTCGCGCAGGAGGATCGGCCGGGTGGGGTCGAACGTCGGCTCGTGGCCCGTGTCCGGCAGGTGGTCGAGCAGGATATAGAGCAGCGACGACAACGTGGTGCCACAGACGATGTCGCCGTTGTCGATCAGCTTGCGGATCCCGGACAAGGGGAGCCAGTCGATACGGTCGGCCTCCCAGGGATCCGCGGGCGGGCCGGCGGGCGTCGCCGACTCGGCACGGTAGACGTGATGCAGGGCGTCGGAGAAGCCGTTGACGGGCTGGACGGCGAGCAGCGGGCGCAGGAGGCCCGGACGCCAGCCGGTCTTCTGCTCGACCTCCCGCGCCGCGGCTGCCTGCGGCATCTCGCCCTCGTCGACCTCCCCCAGCGGGATCTCCCACCCCCAGCTGTCGGTGATGAATCGGTGCCGCCAGATCAGCAGGACCCTGTCCTGCTCGTCGGTGACGACCGCCCCGGCCGCGGGTGCGGTGCGGACGAGGTGGTGATCCAGATGCCGCCCGTCGGGCAGCTCCACGTCCGCGATCCGCACGGCCACCCGCGGGGCGGTGTACAGGGTCTTCTCGGAGTGGACCTGCCAGAACATGACCCTACGTTACAAGGGCACACGCTCCGTGCGCACCTCACTTTCGCAGGTCCGCCTCCAAAGTGAGCGGCGACAGCCGGATCTCGTGCGTGGGGAAGCCGGTCCGCCCGATGAACGCCTCGAACTCGTCCTTCGTGTAGGCCCGCCGCGGCAGGAGCGAGCGCAGCGTGAACCGGGTGAGCATCTTGGAGAGCCGGCCCATTCCCATCCGCGCCACGTCCTCGTCCACCGCCTCCTTGGACACGTCCCGCCGTAGGTCGATGATGAGGGCGCCGCCGCCGGGCCGTAGCACCCTGTGCATCTCCCGCAGGGCGCCGACCGGATCGGAGAAGTTCTTGAACGCGGCGCAGCAGACGATGAAGTCGAAACTCTCCTCCTCGAACGGCATCGACGAGGCGTTCCCCAGCCGGAAGTCGACGTCGGCCCCCGCCTCGGCGGCCTTGGCGCGGGCGATCTGGACGAAGGTCTCGCTGACGTCGAGTCCCGTGACGGTGTAGTCGCCGGACCTGGCCAGCGCGATCGACAGGTAGCCCGGGCCGGGGGCCACTTCCAATATCGAGCTGCCCTTGCCTGCCCGCTGTCGGACCGCCTCCACCTGCTGGTCGTAGCGCTGCCGCGACTTGCCGTTGGCGGTGGTGTACCAGCGGGCGATCGGGCCTTCCATGCCGATGCCCTTGTATCCCTTGCCGGTTCTGCTCATGACGAACACGATATGTCGCGTCCTTTTCAAGTCAAGATATATCGCGCTATTTGTAGGGAAGGCCAGGCGGCGTGTCGTCCAAAAAGTGGAGATTGCCCTAGGTACGGTAGGCGGATCGCGTGGGGAGACCGGGCAAGTCGGCACGATCTACCCCTGTGGTCTGGTGGAATCTAGGGTTGTGAGTGGTCAGACCTGGCGGTTGGTGCGGCGCGGCAACGGCGACCCTGTTGTGCCCCCTGTGCTGGACGAGCACCAGCGTGCCGTGGTCGAACACCAGAGCGGGCCCCTTCTCGTCCTCGCAGGTCCGGGCACCGGCAAGACCACCACGATCGTGGAGAGCGTGGTGGACAGGATCGAGCGCCGCGGCCTGGACCCCGAGCGCGTGCTCATCCTCACCTTCAGCCGCAAGGCCGCCGAGGAGCTGCGCCAGCGCGTCACGGCGCGGCTGCGCCGCACCACGCGCACCCCGCTCGCGCTGACCTTCCACTCCTACGCGTACGCCCTCCTGCGCCGCGAGTCGATCCAGGCGGGGAAAGCCCCGCCGCGCCTGCTCACCGGCCCCGAGCAGTTGCTGGAGATCAGGCGGCTGCTCCACGGCGAGCTGGAGAACGGCGCGCTCGACTGGCCCGTGTCGCTGCGCGAGCCGCTCAAGACCCGCGGGTTCGCCGAGGAGCTGCGCGACTTCCTGTCGCGGGCCAACGAACGCGGGCTCGACGCCGAGCGGCTGGTCGAGCTCGGCCGGCGGCACGGCAGGGGCGACTGGGTGGCGGCCGGCCGGTTCGCCGAGCGGTACCAGGACAGGTTCGACCTCGACCCGGAGGAGACCTACGACTACGCGGAGCTGATCGGCGCCGCCTCCGCGCTGCTGGCCCGGCCGGACGTGCGCGAGCGGGAGCGCGCGGCGCACGACGTGGTGTTCGTGGACGAATACCAGGACACCGACCCGGCGCAGGAGCTGCTGCTGGCCCAGCTCGCGGGCGACGGGCGCGACCTGGTGGCGGTGGGAGACCCCGACCAGTCGATCTACGGGTTCAGGGGCGCGGACGTCCAGGGGATCATGAAGTTCCCCGAGCGGTTCAGGACCCGCGACGGCCGTGACGCGCCGGTGCTGGCGCTTCACGTGTGCCGCAGGAGCGGGGCCGGCCTGCTGGAGGCCTCGCGCCGGGTCGCCACCCGGCTTCCCGCGGGACCGGGAGCCGGCCACCGCGACCTGGTCCCGCTGCCGGACACGCCGGACGGCGACGTACGCGTGCTGCTGGCCGACAGCACCAGCCAGGAGGCCGCGATCGTCGCGGACACGCTGCGGCGGGCTCACCTGATCGACGGGGTGCCGTGGCACCGGATGGCGGTGCTGGTGCGCTCGGCCAGGAGGCAGGTGCCGTTGCTGCGCCGGGCGCTGACCAACGCCGGGGTGCCGACGATGATCGCCGGCGATGAGGTGCCGATCGCCCAGGAGCCCGGGGTGCGACCGCTGCTCACGCTGATGAAGGTGGCGCTCGACGCCGCCCAGCTCGACGAAGGGGTGGCCGAGGAGCTGCTGACGGGTCCGCTCGGCGGCACCGACATGATCGGCGTGCGCCGCCTGCGCCGGGCACTCAAGATCGCCGAGAACGAGGCGTCGGAGGTCGGCGAGGCACGTTCGTCCGGCGAGTTGCTCGTCGCGGCCGTGCAGGACGCCCGGGAGCTCACCAGGATCGAGCCGCACGTCGCCGTGCCGGCCGAGCGGGTGGCCAAGTTGCTGGCGGTGGCCAAGGAGACCCAGGGGACGGCGGAGGACCTCCTGTGGGCCGTGTGGCACGCCAGCGGGCTGGCCGAGCGCTGGACCGAGCAGAGCATGTCGGGCGGCCCCAGGGGGGCGCAGGCCGACCGCGATCTGGACGCGGTCGTGGCGTTGTTCGACCACGCGGCCCGGTTCGTGGACCGGATGCCGAAGGCGGGTCCCGAGGTGTTCATCGACGACCTGGCCGCCCAGGAGATCCCCGGCGACACGCTGGCCGACCGGGCCCCCGACGGCGACGCCGTACGCGTGCTGACCGCTCACCGCTCCAAGGGCCTGGAATGGGACGTCGTGGTGGCGGCGGGCGTGCAGGAGGGGGTCTGGCCGGACCTGCGGCTGCGCGGGTCGATGCTGGGCGTGGAGGACCTCGTCGAGGTGGTCGAGGGCACCCGCCCGAACGCCGCCTCGCTGGCCTCCAAGCTGCTCGCCGAGGAGCGCAGGCTGTTCTACGTGGCCGTCACCAGGGCCAGGCGCAGGCTGGTGGTGACGGCCGTGGGCGGCGAGGACACCGACGAGCGCGCGTCCAGGTTCCTGTCGGAGCTGCTGCCGGGCGCGGTGGAGACCGCCACGGTGGACGACCGCGCCCGCTGGCTGAACATGCCGGCCCTGGTGGCGGACCTCCGCAGCGCCGTGACCGACCCCACCAAGCCCAGGAAACTCCGGCAGAGAGCGGCCCAGCAACTCGCTCGCCTGGCGGCCGCCGGCGTGCAGGGCGCCCATCCCAACGACTGGTACGCCCTCACGCCCATGTCCGACGACCGCGCCCTGAGCTGGCCCGACGACATCGTGAGCATCTCGCCGTCGGCCGTCGAGAGCTTCACCAAGTGCGGCCTGCGCTGGCTTCTGGAGACCGCCGTCGGCGCGGCCGGCACCAGCAGCGCGCAGGGCCTGGGCAACGTCATCCATGCCCTGGCCGTGCTGGCGAACACCGACCTGCCCAGCGAGGACCTCCTGGGCGAGCGCCTCGACCAGGTCTGGCACGAGCTCGACTTCGGCGGCGCCTGGTACAACCGCAAACAGCGCCAGGTCGCCGAGCGGATGATCGGCAAGTTCCTGCGCTGGCAGAAGGACAACCCGCGCGAGCTGAAGGCCATGGAGGAGTCGTTCACCGCCATGGTGTCGGAAGGTGTGCAGATCAAGGGCCGGGTCGACCGGGTGGAGAGCGACGACCACGGCCGCGCCGTGATCATCGACCTCAAGACCGGCGGGTCCAAGCCGAAGGCCGGCGAGATCGACCGCCATCCGCAGCTCGGCGTCTACCAGCTGGCCGCGCTGCTGGGCGCGTTCGCCCGGCACGGCATGACCGAGCCGGGCGGCGCCGCGCTGGTGCAGCTGGGCAAGGCCGGCGGCAAGAACGACGCCCTGGAGCAGCGGCAGCAGCCGCTGAGCGACGACAAGAACCCGGAGTGGGCCGCCGACCTGGTGGACACCGTGGCCACCGGCATGTCGGGCCCGTTCTTCCAGGCCAAGGTCAACGACGGCTGCCGCACCTGCGCGGCCAGGGCGAGCTGCCCGGTCAACGACAACGGGGGCCAGGTGTGCTGACCCCCGCCGAACTCGCCGGCAAGCTCGGCATCCTTCCCCCTACCAGCGAGCAGGCCACGGTCATCGAGGCCCCGCTGGAGCCGATGGTGGTCATGGCCGGCGCGGGCTCCGGCAAGAGCGAGACCATGGCCGGGCGTGTGGTCTGGCTGGTCGCCAACGGCCTGGTCAAGCCGGAGAACGTTTTGGGCTTGACCTTCACCCGCAAGGCCGCCGCCGAGCTGGCCACCCGCGTCAGGGAGCGCCTGACTGGGCTGGCGGAGGCGGGCCTGGTCGAGCCGGGTGCGCTCGACAACGAGCCGACGGTCTCCACCTACCACGCCTACGCCGCCCGCCTGGTCACCGACCACGCGCTGCGCGAGGGCCTGGAGCCGACCATGCGGCTGGTCACGCCGGCGGTGTCGTGGCAGTTGGCCTCACGGGTGGTCGCGATGTACGACGGGCCGATGGACAAGATCGAGCTGGGCCCGCCGTCGGTCACCGCCGCCGTGCTGGAGCTGGCCGGCGAATTGTCGGAGCACCTGCGCACGCCGGCCGACGTGCGGCGGGTGGGGGAGTGGCTGCACGAAAGGCACGACACGCTGCCCGGCAGGAAGACGGTCGCCCAGCGCAAGCCGGTGGACGTCCAGGCCGCGAGGGAGCAGCTGCTGCCGCTGGTGGAGGCGTACGAGCGGCTGAAGCGCAGCCGGGAGGTCATCGACTACGGCGACCAGATGGCGCTGGCGGCGAGGATCGCCGCCAACCACAAGGAAGTCGGGCAGATCGAGCGCGAGCGGTACGCGGTGGTCCTGCTCGACGAGTACCAGGACACCAGCCACGCCCAGCTGGTCCTCCTGCGTTCGCTGTTTGGCGGCGGCCACGCGGTCACCGCCGTGGGCGACCCCTGTCAGTCGATTTACGGCTGGCGCGGCGCCTCCGCAGGCAACCTTCGCCGCTTCTCCCAAGATTTCCGGACGAGCTCGGGGGATCAAGCTCCCGTCCGCCAGCTCAGCGTCAGCTTCCGCAACGGCGACCGTGTCCTCGACGTGGCCGCCCGCGTCCAGCTCCAGCTCCGCATGGAGGCCCGCGAGGTCCCCGTCCTCATCCCCGGCCCCAACCGGGTCGACCGGGGCCGCGTGACCTGCGCCTTCCACGAGACCGCCGAAGACGAGGCCAAGTGGATCGCCGACGGCATCGCCAAGATCCTCGGCCAGGAGGTCGCCCCCGACGGCCTGCCCTGGGGCGAGAAGGAACGCAAGAAGACCGTCGCCATCCAGCCGCAGGACGTCGCGATCCTGGCCAGGAAACGTTCGCAGTTCCCGGCATTGCGCCGGGCCCTGGAGGACCGTGACATCCCGGTCGAGGTGGTCGGCCTCGGCGGCCTGCTGACCGTGCCCGAAGTGAGCGACATCGTCGCCACCCTGCGCGTGTTGTACGACGCGACCGCCGGCGACGCGCTGGCCAGGCTGCTGGCCGGGCCGCGATGGCGGATAGGGCCCGCCGACCTGCGGGTGCTCGGCGAGCACGCCAGAGAGCTGGCCCG
The DNA here is from genome assembly GCF_005889735.1 of Nonomuraea turkmeniaca. Lineage (GTDB taxonomy): Bacteria > Actinomycetota > Actinomycetes > Streptosporangiales > Streptosporangiaceae > Nonomuraea > Nonomuraea turkmeniaca. The sequence goes on along the minus strand of NZ_VCKY01000158.1, from coordinate 6,379 downwards.
CGAGCTGAGCGAGAGCAACCGCGCCGAAGACCCGCTCGACCAGGTGGTGGCCGACCTGGCCGAGGAACGCGGCAGCCTGGTGGACGCCCTGGACGAGCTGCCGGACCGGGACGAGTGGCTGGAGTCGTTCTCGCCGCTGGCCCGTACCCGGCTCGTCGCGCTCGCCCACGAGCTGCGCCAGCTCAGGGCGCACACCGCGCAGCCGTTGCCCGACCTGATCACGGAGGTGGAGCGCAAGCTGGGCTTGGACATCGAGGTGGCCGCGCGGAGCGGCACGGCGGGGGTGTTCGCGGCGCGGGCGGATCTCGACGCGTTCCTCGACGCGGCGTCCAGGTTCGCGGGCGACGCCGAGGACCCGACGCTCGGGGCGTTCCTGGCGTACCTGCAGGCGGCCGAGAGCGAGGAGTTCGGGCTGGAGGCCGGCCGGGTCGGCGAGAGCAACAGCGTCAAGCTGATGACCGTGCACGCCTCCAAGGGCCTGGAGTGGCCGATCGTTGTCGTGCCGGGGCTGTCGCAGCTGCTCAGCTCGAAGGGGACGATCACGACAGGCAGCATCTTCCCGGCCACGCCGGTGATGAACAGCCGGTGGACGGAGAACCCCCGCAAGCTCCCGTACCCGCTGCGCGGTGACGCCGCCGACCTGCCCAGGCTGGGCGGGCTCAGCAAGGAGGAGCTGGCCGTCTTCGACGAGCACTGCCGCGAGCGCGACCTGATGGAGGAGCGCAGGCTGGCGTACGTGGCCGTGACCCGCGCCCACTACCACCTGATCGCCTCCGGCTACCGCTGGGGCACCGCCACGAAGCCGCTGGAGCCGTCGGACTTCTTGCTGGAGATCCGCGACACCGCCGACCGCGTCTCGTTCTGGGCCGAGAACGTGGCGGAGGGAGCCACGAACCCGCTGCTCGCCGAGCCGGCCGAGGCCGTCTGGCCGGTCACGCCCGAGGGGCTGCGGTACGAGTCCGTGCTCGACGGCGCGCGGCTGGTCGAGGACGCGCTGGCCGGCACGCTGGCCGAGCCAGGGGAGCACGAACACGAGGAGGACGAGCCGCTGCGGGCGTACGAGGAGGAGCGGCTTCGGGCCTGGGAACGCGACACGGAGTTGCTGCTCCGCGAGCGGGACCTGCACATGCGCCGGCCTGCCACGATCGTCGAGCTGCCGGCGAAACTGACCGTGTCGTCCCTGGTCATGCTGGCCACCGATGCGCGTGAGCTGGCCCGCAGGATCCGCCGCCCCGTCCCGGTCAAGCCGGCGCCGCTGGCCCGGCGCGGCACGTCGTTCCACAAGTGGCTGGAGAGCCGGTGGGACCAGCAGCGGCTGATCGACGACCTCGAGCTGTACGACGAGCTGGAAGAGGCGGACGTGCGCCTGGCCGAGCTGCAGGAGCGGTTCGAGCAGAGCGAATGGGCCGAGCGACGGCCGGTCGACATGGAGGTGCCGTTCGAGACCATGATCGGCGACCGGCTGGTGCGGGGGCGGATGGACGCCGTGTTCGAGCTGCCCGACGGCGGTTACGAGGTCGTGGACTGGAAGACCGGGCAGCCGCCCAGGGGCAAGGCGGCCAAGACGGCGTCGGTGCAGCTGGCGGCGTACCGGCTGGCCTGGTCGCACCTGGCCGGGGTGCCGCTGGAGAAGGTCGCGGCGGCCTTCCACTACGTGCGCGCGAACCGCACCGTGCGGCCCGTGAACCTGCTCGACGAGGCCGGGCTGGTCACGCTCATCGAGAGCGTCAAGCGCGTAGATGGTGGAACGCCGGCTTCGGGTGCATGAGGAAGTCGTGGTGTGAGATGTTCCAGGCATAGGCCCCGGCCATCGCGAACACCACGGTGTCCCCCACGCGGGCGGAAGTCCTGATTTTTCGGGCAAAAACGTCTTTTGGCGTGCACAGCTGGCCGACGAGCGTGATCGGCTCGTCCTCGAGCCCCGGCCCCGTGCCCGTCTCCAGGATGGTGAAGGGCTGGTCGTGGCCCTTCGTCACCGGCGTGCGCAGGTGGTGGGTGCCGCCGAGGAGGATCGCGTACGCCTCGCCGCGTACCCGCTTCACGTCCACGACCCTGGTCACGTAGTAGCCGCAGTACGCGGTCAGCGCCCGGCCGGGCTCGATCCGGAACCGCCGCCCGCGCCGCAGCTCCGCCAGCCCGATGCCATAGGCCGCCCAGTCGAACCTGTCGTCCGGGGCCGCGTAGGACACCGCCATGCCGCCCCCGAGGTTGACCTCCTCGTACGAGTTGTCCAGCAGCGTCCGCGCCAGGTCCAGCAGTTGCGGCGCCTGGAGGCCGCTGGCCAGGTGGGTGTGCAGGCCGCGGAGCCGTACCCGCCGGCCGAACAGCGGCAGGCACTCCGCCACGCCGGCCTCGTCCATCCCGAACGGCCCGCTCATCGCCAGCGCCGCCCCCTCGACCGGCAGGTCGGGGTTGAGCCTGAGCAGCACGTCGGCCTCCAGCCCGGTGGCGAGCAGGCGGCGGAGCTCGTTCGGCGACTCGACGTGGAGGCGGTGGTGCGGCAGGCGCAGCTCGGCGTCGGTCTTGCCGGGGCCGCCGAGCGCCACCCTCATACCCGGGAAGAGGCTTGTGACGTGGGCGTGCTCGCCTGCCGACGACACCTCGAACCCGTCCACATGCCCCGCGAGCACACGCAGCAGCTCGGCGTCCGGGTTGGCCTTGACCGCGTAGTACAACTCGATGCCGGGCAGCGCCTGCCGCACGGCCGCGACGTGCGCCTCCAGCGCGGGGAGGTCGTAGAGGTAGGCGGGGGCGTCGTTCAGGCCCAGGGCGGCGTCACGGACGCGGGCGGGGATCATGCGAGCGGGTTCGCGATCGGGACGTAGCCGGCCGTGCGGTCGGCCGCCCTGGCCCAGCGCACGCCCAGGTTGGCCTTGGCGGGCAATGGGGCTCCGGCCAGCAGGTCCGACAGCGGCAACGGCCAGCCGAGGTCGGCGGCGAGCTTGGCGAGCAGGTCGCGGGCGATCCGCCACAACGCGCGCAGCAGCCCGCCGTCGTGCCCGGCCACGGCCGCGGCGATCTCGGTGAGGTGGTTGACGAGCAGGCAGTACACGACGCGGGTCCAGCCACGCTCGGCGTCGTAGGTGAGCGCCCGGGCGACCTCGGGATGCAGCCCGTCGAGATCATGGCGTCCTGCGACGAGCTTGGTGCCCTCCAGGTCGCGGAAGACGGCCTGCGCGGGCAGCCCGGCCGCGTCCTGGCCGACCAGGACGTTCTGCAGATGGGGCTCCAGTACGACGCCGTGCGCGAAGTACAGCTCCACCACCGGCAGCGCCACCGCGGACACGTACGCCGACCACCACGCCAGCGGCTCCCGCGCCTGGGCGTCCAGCGCGAGTGCGCCGGCCAGGACCGGGGTCACGCCGGGGGCGCAGGCGGCCCATGGGCTCTGCCGGACGATCACGCCCAGGCCCTCGTGGAGGTGGGTGCCGAGGGCGGCCGAGCGGTAGCCGGGCTCGGGGAGCCAGCGAGTGGCGGGGTGTTTGGCCGATATTTCGGCAAAGATGGGCTTGAGGCGTGACGAGAGCTCGACGGCCCCGGCCAGCTCGTACCAGGCGTTCTTGCGCACGCAGTTGGTGATCCGCACGTTCAGTGAGAACTTCAGGCAGACCGCCGAGTCCGGGGCGTACACGGTCCTCACCGACGAGGTCGGCGACACCACCGGCCCGGGCCCCAGATCGATCAGCTCGGCTCCGAACGCGGGCCGCAGGAGGTCGAGCTGCCACGGATGCGCGGGCAGCAGCCGGTAGCCGTCCGGCGCCCGGCCCATCCCGTCCAGTGCCGACACGTCGCCCTCCTCCGCCAGCACGTCCTCGCGCACGCCGAGCAGCTGGACGGGGAACTCGGCGTGGGTCTCGGGCGCGTACCGCAGCCAGCCGTCCCCGCCGCGGGCCTTGGGGCTCGGGTGGAACGGATGCCCGTACACGAGGGCCTGCTCCGACGCCAGCCACGGATCGGCCGGCGGCTCGGCCGCGGCCCTGGCCCGCAGGATCGCCGCCACCGCCTCCTTGCTGGCCGCCACCTGATCGGCGAACTCGGCGTTGTGCCCCTGCAGGTCGGCCTCGACCAGCCCGACCAGCTCGTCCGTCGTCAGCGGCCGCCAGGCGCCGTCCTGGAGCCGTTCCAGAGGGCCGTCGAAGCGCAGCGCGGCACCGCCGTACGTGCGAGCCCGCAGCAGCCTGTCCGCCACCCGCAGCAGCAGGTACGGCGGCGCCGGCCACACCAGGCCGCGCGGTCCGGCCACCTCCCGTACGCAGCAGCGCAGCAGGGCCGCCAGCGTCGCCTCCTCGGCCAGGGCGGAGGGCGCGTCGATGGCTAGTCCATGCATTCAGACTCTCCTCAGGTAGTTGGGGCCGCTGGTGCCGTAGTACTTGTTGATGTCGCGCGCGCCGGAACGTTCCTTGGACACGAGCGTCCCGGCTGTGACCATGGATTTGCCGGTCAGCCGGGCGGCGTCCAGGGTTCTGGCGCGCAGGAGCCTGGCCATGGGGTCGTCGCCGTACTCGTCGAGGGCTTCGGCGAGCGTGTCGCGCAGCAGGGCCGCGGCCCGGGCATGCGGCAGCGCTCCGAACACCACGGCCGCGGCGGCCAGGTGCAGCGTGATGGTCACGAACACGTCGGCGAGCGCGTGCGGGTCGTCATTGAGCATGCGCTCGTCACTGAACGCCGGCGGCTCGATCCCGGCCGCCCGCAGCCTCGCCGGGGACGCCAGCAGCCCGTCGTTGTCCTTGACCAGCAGCTTCATGCGGTCACCCTGGAAGGCCAGGGCCAGGTTCTGCTGGTGGGCCTCCAGCGCGACGCCGTACCGGACGAAGAGCCGCACGTTCCAGCGCAGCAGCAGCCGCAGGTAGGCGGGGATGACGTCGCCGAGCTCCGCGAGCACGCCGGGCGCGTTGAGGGCCGCCACCGGCACGATCTTCCCCTCCGGCAGCCGCCTGACCATCCACGCGAGATACTCGTCGCCCGCGTGCGCATGGGTCTGCTCGTCGGCGAGCAGCACGTCGGGGTCGGTCAGCTGCCGCAACAACAACTCGGCCTTCGCCCCGTCGCCCAGCGTCCCCGCCTTGATCGACCGCCGATTCCGGACCCCCAGCGTGCTGATGGGCAACGGCAGCTTGAGGTGGGTGCGGGCGTCGAGCTCAACGGTCCGCATCGAAAGCGTGGGCCGCACCGCGACCCGCGCCTCGTCCAGCACCCGCACCCCGTCGATCTTCCGCACCTCGCCGACGGCGAGCGGATGCACGGGAAAGAGCACCTCGTCAGGACCGACATCCCACGCCGCGTCGGCGGGCAGGTGCGCGGCGGAGCCCGGCGCAAGTGCACGGCGCGGCACCACCGCCCACCGCAGCTTGAATGACGGCGAGAACTCCGGCGCATAGGCCAGCAGTTCGCGCTCCGACAATCCCAGCCGCGCCCGCGCCGTCGGATAGACCGGGTGATCCACGAAAGCCGCAAGCGCCTCGTAAGACGGCTTCCGCCGAAGCACCTCGACCGCATGCGCATCATGCAGCTCCAGAGCGGCCAACGCCGCCAGGCACTCCTCGAAGAAGGCCGCGACCCCCTCGGAGTCCGCCGGATCGGCGACCTCCACCAGCGTCTCCAGCACCTGCTCCAGGCCCAGCCGCTCGTCCTCCGCCACCACGAAGTCCTGGTACAGCACCCCCGGCGCCAGCCGCACCCACCGCCCGTCCGCGAGCAGCATCCCCACGCCGTCCTTGGTCCTGGTGACGCGCGAAGCCAGGCCTCCGTAGTCCTCACGCAGCAGCGCGTCCAGCACGCGGGCGGCCAGATAAGCCTCCCGGCCGCTCATTCGATCACCCACGGCCGCGCGGCCCGGTACTCCTCCACGGCCGCGTCCACCCGCACCCGATCCGGTCCGACCGCCCGGATGACGCCTAGATAATCCCGGTTCGTATGGGTGAGAGAAACGACGTCGCCCACGTCCCGCAGCGGCCGATGCCACAGTTGCACCCCACCGCGCTCAACGAATTCGCCCTCCGGCGCGGCCTTGATCGTTCCGGCCCGGTCGGCGACGACGCTGACCGTGCACCCGTGCCGGGCCACAGCAGGCATCTGCGGCAACCGCTCGCCCAGATGCACCCGAAGGATCCACTCGAACACGGGCACCCCGAGCACGTCCCCCAGCAGGAAGTCGCAGTGATCCCCGATCACCCGGTAGTTCACCTCGACGATGCGGGGCCCGTCGGCAGTGAGCACGTACTCGGTGTGACAGGCCCCGAATCCCACCCCCAGAGCCCGCAGCGCCGTCAGCACGTGTCCGTGATCGTGCTGCGGTGCCCAGTCCAGCCGCTCCTCGATGAAGTACGGCAACGCACCCAGGGTCGTCTCGAACCCCCCGAGCACCCGCAGCTCGTCCCCG
>NZ_VCKY01000157.1 GCF_005889735.1 Nonomuraea turkmeniaca | reverse complement strand
TCACGAGCGGATTCTCGCCCGACCGACCGTGAGCATGCTGGCGGATTTCAGACGTCGCGTTCGCCGAGACCTGCGCCATCCGCGACCTGAGGCACTACAGGGCGAACCTTGGCTGATACGGCACTAGAGCGGAAGAGCCCACGGGGTCTAACCCCCCGTGGGCTCCCCACCGCGGTGCGAGGACCGGTTCACGGAATGGCCACCTGGGCCGGCGGGCGTCCGGCTCCGCCGCTGGGTGGCCAAGACCGCGATCCACCGGCTGCTGTCGCGCCGTGACATCCCGCTGCGTGAGCGGGCGCTGTGGCGAATGTTGTATGAAACGGCGGCCAGAGCGGCGGAGTTATCTGGAGTAACTCTCGGTAGTCATCCATGTCAGGCAAGTAAAGTTGGCGCGTACTTGCCAGACAGATATCTAGGGGTCTTTCAGGCATGTCAGGCATGTCAGGTGCGCTGCCTCGGTTCTACCGGCCTGAGCGGGCGGTGGCCGCCGACGAGTCGGTGTCGTGGGCGGTGGTCGACGAGGATTGGAGCTGCATGTCGAGGCGTGCGCGTACTTGGCGGGGCTGCGTGCGGCGGGCCAGACGTTCAACACCGAGAAGACGTACGCGGGCCGGATCGCCTTGTACTTGTCGTACTGCCGGGGCCATGGGGTGGACTGGTCGAGCCCTAGCCTGGCGCAGCTGATGGCGATGATGCGCTGGCTGGTGGACGAGCCAATGCCGGCGCGCTCGCGCAGGCCGGCCGCGACGGCGCGCTACCGCAGCGAGGGCACCGCGAACGCGATCATGGGGACGGTCGGGGAGTTTCTGTCGTGGTGCTGCCTGCAGGGCTGGGTGCCGCCGACGGTGGTCAACGCGCTGACCCAGCCGAAGTATCTGCGCTTTCTGCCTGTCGGGTTCGACGCGGGCGAGGATGGCCAGAACCGGACCGTGATGGCCCGCACGATCACGTTCCGGGTCGCGGTCCCGGGCTATGAGTGGCTGTCGGATGAGGAGATCGCCGTGCTGCTCGGCCTGGCCCGGCACGCCCGCGACGCCTTCCTGATCCAGCTCCTGGCCGAGACCGGCATGTTCTCTGGGGTCGCCCAGCTCGCTGGGCGCATTTCCTTGCGTTTGTGCAGCTCAGAGGCTGTCGCAAAACACGGTAGTGATGGCAACACGTGTGGTGCAACGACCTTGTCCGGTGTGTTGAAGTTCAGGTGTGGGGCGAGAGCGGAGTGGGATCCGTGGTGCTCATAGGGAGTTCGTCTCGGTGATGATGAACTCGGTGTAGCTGTCGGGGGGTGTCATCCCGCGCGTGAGTATCCAGTGGACGCGGCCGGCTCCCGTCAGTGCCAGCGTTGCCCGGTATCCGAGGTCCACGTCGGTGGTCTTGAATCGGCCATTGAGGCCGTCCAAGTAGTGGTGGAGATGTTGCCCGAGAGTGGTGAGCGCCAGTGAAGCCAGGTCGGCGCCGACCGGGCCGGTCCCCAGGGGTCGCCCAGTCCAGGACGAGGGTGGTGAGGCCGTCTTCGGAGGCTCTGAGGTTGCCCTGGGAGAAGTCGCCGTGCACGAGGACGTGTGGGAGCTGGGACAGGCGCTTCAGCAGTTCACCGCGTTGTTCCCACAGTGCCGGGATCCGCGGGTGCACCTCCAGGTCGGTCCAGTTCAGATCGCTGGCCGCGATGCGCTGGGCGAGCTGGTGACCAGACAACCATGGCAGGTCCGGCGTTGTGGTGTCGGCTTGCCAGCGGCCCAGCGGTGCGCGGCCGTGGCCGGTGATTCTGGCGTGGTGCCCACGTCGGCGAGGTAGAGGCTGTCGCCGATGACGACAGCCGGGCCAAGCCGGTGTTGGGGCACGCGTCCCGGGAAACCGACGACCTTGCCGGGACCCGGGCGGCGGTGGATGAAGAAGACCGGGCGCTCGACGGCGGGCCTTGGTCCGCGCGCCTTTGCCCTGCAAAGTCCAGATCCTCGATGTTCACGGCCAAGACCTCTTCCGACCGCCCGGTGCTCTCATACAGCGACGAGGAGAGAACGGCTGCTGCCCTAGGCGTTGACTCTGCTCGTCCAGCCATCCGGGCCAGGCCAGTTCGGTCAGGCCGCCGTCATCCTGTTCGCGCGATCATCGCGTCCGGGCGGGCGGGATGATGTGCTCGGCGTCTTGCTGTGCGTCGTCATCGCGCTGGTCGTCAAGCTCGCCTACGACCAGTTCGCGTAGTGGCCACGAGCGAACCTCATCAGGGCAGCACCTTCCGAGATCCGGTCGGCCTCAGGGGCGGCCGGGATCAGACCGTCGACCGTGACCGGGACCAGCCGGGCCGCCACGCCAGATTCGCCCTGCAACCGCACGGGCCCGTTTGGAGTCGTGATCCCGCGGCTGGGAAAAGGATTGGACGGGGTGATGTTCGGGCTTGTAGCTTGCAGGCGACCATGACACCGCCCGAGGAGGTGAGACCCATGAACGCTGTATCGATGTGGGTGCTCCCCCTTCCGTCACGGTCGGGCGATTGACGTAGGTGTCGCCGGGAGCGCCTCGCCAACCAGGCACTCCCGAAAGGCAACACCTATGCACTCTCAGCAGGTCACCGCCGAGCCGCCGTCGAACGACAGGGTCGAGCGTGACTTCACGGTGGGCGACGTCGCCGCAGCTCTCAGGTCGCCGGCCTCCGGCGCCGATCGCGCGCCCCTCATGTTCGACGTGATCATTGTCGGGTGCGGGCCGACTGGCGCGATGCTGGCCGCCGAACTGCGGCTGCACGATGTGCGGGTACTCGTTCTGGAGAAGGAAACCGAGCCCAAGTCGTTCGTCCGCATAGTCGGTCTGCATATTCGCAGTCTCGAGCTGATGGCGATGCGCGGGCTGCTGGATCGTATTCTCGAACACGGAAGACAGCGTCCGGCCGGCGGTTTCTTCGCCGCCATCCCCAAACCCGCGCCCAAGGGCCTGGATTCCGCGCACGCCTATCTGCTGGGCATCCCGCAGCCGGTCATCGAACGTCTGCTCGAAGAACATGCGATCGTACTGGGTGCGCAGGTCCGGCGCGGTTGCGCGGTCGCCGGTTTCGAGCAGGACGACGAGGGTGTGACCGTCGAGCTGGCCGGCGGGGAACAGCTGCGTTCGCGCTATCTCATCGGCTGTGACGGCGGGCGCAGTACGGTGCGCAAACTGCTCGGCGTCGGCTTCCCCGGCGAGCCCTCACGGACCGAGACGCTGATGGGCGAGATGGAAGTGGGCATGCCGCAGGAGGAGATCACCGCCAAGGTGGCCGAAATCCACGAGACCCATCAGCCATTCTGGCTCCGGCCCTTCGGCGAAGGGGTCTACAGCGTCGTAGTCCCCGCCGCGGGAGTCAGCGACCGCGCGGAACCGCCCACCCTCGAGGATTTCAAACAACAGCTGCGCAGCATCGCCGGAACCGATTTCGGCGTGCACTCCCCACGCTGGTTGTCCCGCTTCGGGGATGCCACCCGGCTGGCCGAACGTTATCGGGTCGGGCGGGTGCTGCTGGCCGGCGATGCGGCACACATCCATCCACCCATCGGCGGACAGGGCCTGAACCTGGGCGTTCAGGACGCATTCAACCTCGGCTGGAAACTGGCCGCACAGATCCGCGGCTGGGCGCCGGAAACGCTGCTGGACACCTACCAGGCCGAACGTCATCCGGTCGCCGAGGACGTGCTGGACAACACCCGCGCCCAGATGGAACTGCTGTCCACCGAACCTGGCCCGCAGGCCGTGCGCAGGCTGCTCACCGAACTGATGGACTTCGACGAGGTGAACCGCTATCTGATCGAGAAGATCACCGCGATCGGCATCCGCTACGACTTCGGCGAAGGCCCCGACCTGCTCGGCCGCCGCCTGCGCGACATCGACGTGAAACAGGGCCATCTCTACGGTCTGCTGCATCGCGGCCGCGGCCTGCTGCTGGACCGCACCGAACGCCTGACCGCCGGCGGCTGGTCAGACCGGGTCGACTACCTCGCGGATCCCACTGCGGAACTGGATGTCCCGTGCGTCCTGCTACGCCCCGACGGCCACGTCGCCTGGATCGGCGACGATCAGCAGGACCTGGACGACCACCTCTCCCGCTGGTTCGGCAAGCCCGCCAGCTGATTGCGCCTGAGCAACCGAAAGGCCCGTGAGAAGGATCGGAACGGCCAGTAGCGACTGACCATCGGAAGGCTGGAAGCAGCATCTGCCGTGGTGCTCTGGCGCCGGAAGACGGCGGAAGAGCACCACGGGGTGGATCGGCGCAGGCGTCCGTGCGTTTATATAGGGGGACGACCGAGATACGTCGGAGAGCGGCCATAGCGATCTTGGCTGGCAGCCGCGGACCCTTGAATGGGTGGAAGTCGGGAAATCCTGTCGTCAGTTCAACCCCGAGGACGACCATCCGGGTCGATGGGTGGTCCTACCCGGCGAGTGGAGGGTCATGAAGCGCGGCGCGAAGAACTTCAGCATGACCACGTGACGTGTCAGCTTCGCAGGTCGCGCTCTGCGAAGCTGAGCCAGGGGTACGGCATGGGGAGCATCGCCGGCCAGAACAGGTGCGCCTGGTCCCAGTACCCGAACCCGCAGGTCGGTGGCCAGAGCCGGACCTGCTGCGGCAGCAGGATGGTCCCCAGCACCCATCGGTAGCTGATCGCGATCGCGGCGCCACCGGGCAGCAGGCAGCGCAGCGCCTGCCGTACCCATCGGGGGACCGCGGCGGCGCCGAGATCGGCGGACATGGCGTCGACCAGCCCGAAGGCCGCCGCCCCGCCGAGCAGGGTGCCACAGATGCGCATGAGCACGAGCGCGTCGCCCGCGGGCAGTGCCTCCCCGTGCTGCACCAGGCTCACCAGCCCGGCGGTGAAGGCGGCGACCACGACCGGAGGCCCCCAGTCGATGGCCCGGGCGAGCGTTCCAGCCCGAGCAGCGGCAGGGCCTGGTCGATCGTGCTGGAGGGCTTCATGAGCGTGTCCCCGTTGGCCTGGACCTTCTCGCGGGCGGCGAGGGTGGCCAGCAGCAGTTTGGCGTAGCCGATCTCGGCCGAACTGCTCCCGCCGAACTGCTCCGGCCGAACTGCTCCGGCCGAACTGCTCCGGCCAGTCAGCCGAGGGCGACGCCGTACATCGCCTTGATGATCTTGATGGGGATGTCCAAGGTCTTCGGCTCGATGTTGGTGTGGATGACGACGCTCTGCCGGCCGTCGTCGGTGCTCAGCGCGAGGGTGAAGGATCCCGGGAGGGTGCCGCTGACGCCACGCACGGTCAGGCCGCCCATCCCCGCGTTGTCGAACTCGATCACGCCGAGGCCATAGCGGGCGTGCGGCAACCAGACGACGCTGTCGTTGGCGACCGTGGTCCACATCTCGTGGTGCTGAGCCGGTGGCAGCAGGCCGCCGGTCGCGATCGCCTTGAGAAAGTGGGTCAGGTCTTCGGTAGTGGAGACGATGCCGCCGGCCGCCCAGCCCCATGAGGTGTTGAGCGCGGTGACGTCGATGGGCGGCTTGTCATGGTCGATCATTGACGCCCAGTTCTCCGCGGTGAGCGTCGCCGGGTCGACGCCATCCTTGAGGGCGCTGGCAACGTACGGCGTGGGATGCGGGTGGAGATAGCTTGTGGCGTCGGCGGGCCGTACGTAGGTGTGGGTCAGGCCGAGCGGCCGGATGACTGTGCGTTCGACTTCGGCGGCGTAGGTGTTGCCGGTGGCCTTCTCGATGATCGCGCCGGCCAGGTAATAGCCGCCGTTGGAGTAGATGAACCGCTCGCCCGGCTCGCCGACCGGCGGCTGGGAGACCGCGAGCTTCACCAGTTCGGAGGTGGTCCAGATGCGGGTTGGCTGCGTGGCGATGCTGTGCTGTAGCTCTGGTGCGAGGCCGGTGAGGAACAGGCCGCTGGTGTGGTTGAGCAGATGTCGGATGGTGATCTTGTCACCGTCGTAGCCGCCCGTCTCCATGACGCCGGGCAGCCATGTGTTCACCGGGTCCTCGAGGCTCAACCTGCCTTCGGCTGCCAGGGCCAGCACGGTGGCGGCGGTGAAGGCCTTGCCGGAGCTGCCGATGTGGAGGTACTCCCCTGGCTGACGCCGATGCCCGGTGGCGAGGTCGGCCACTCCTGCGGTGCCGAACCATGTTCCGTCGGCGTCGTGAACTTCGGCGACGATACCGGGAATGTTGTCCTCGGCAGCCCAGTCCAGGATCTGCTGCACCTCTTCGTGGATGTTTTGCGCCATTTTGATGCCCTTCGGAAGAGAACACACGGTCTGCAGATGCCTCGAGCGTTCAGCGTCCTCTGCGCATGTAGGCCCGGAGCGACAGCGGGACGAAGATCGCCAGCAGCGCGGCCGACCAGAGCAGGACGGCGGTCACCGGATGCGCGAGTGGCCAGGCCACGTTTCCGGACGGGGCGCCCGGGTTGCCGAACAGCTCCCGCGAGGCGGCGGTGAGCGCGCTCACCGGGTTCCAGTCGGCCACGAAACGCAGCCAGCCCGGCATGCCGTCGGTCGGGACGAACGCGTTCGACAGCATCGTGAACGGCAGGAACAGCGGCACCATCGCGTCGGCGACCTGGTCGTTCTTCACCGCCAGGCCCACATAGACGCCCACCCAGCTCAGCGCGTACCGCAGCACGATCATCAGCAGGAACGCCTGGGCCGTGGGGATCAGGCCGCGGTGCGGCTGCCAGCCCACCAGCAGGCCCGCGCCCACCATGATGGCCAGCATCAGCAGGCCGGTCAGCAGGTCGGCGCCGGTCTGCCCGAACGGCACCGCCACGCGCGCCATCGGCATGGAGCGGAACCGGTCCATCACACCGCGAGAGGCGTCGGTGGCCATCCGCGTCATGACCCCCATCACCGCGGAAAAGGTCACCATCGCGAACAGGCCGGGCATGAGGTACTCGCGGTAGTCGCCGCCGTCCGGCACCTGGATCGCGCTGCCGAAGACGTACCCGAACAGCACCACCATGACGGCCGGGAAGATCAGCGCGGCGACGAGTTCGCCGGGATTGTGTCGCAGCCGTCCCAGCTCGCGGCCGACCAGGGTCAGCCCGTCGGCGAACGTCCAGCGCAGGCGGTGGCTCAGCGGTGGGGTGAGGGCGGTCATCGTACGGACTCCTTGCGGTCGGTGAGGCGCAGGAACACCTCGTCGAGGGTGGGGCGGCGCAGCCGCACGTCGGCCGCGGCGACCTCGGCGCGGTCGAGCTCGCGCACGATGTCGGCGAGCCGGAAGCTGCCGTCCGGCAGGGCGACGCTGAGCCGGTCGGCGCCGGTCATCGTGGGATCGGTCCCGGCCAGGGCTTTCAGCACGGTCGCCGCCTGACTCAGGGCGGCGGGGTCTTCGAGGACGACGTCGAGGCGGTCGCCGATCGTGGCCTTCAGCTCGTCGGGTGTGCCCGTGGCGATCACTTGCCCGTGGTCGACGACGGCGATGTCGTCGGCCAGCTGGTCGGCTTCGTCCAGGTACTGCGTGGTGAGCAGGACCGTGGTGCCGTCCGCCACCAGCTCGCGGACGTTGTCCCAGATCTCGCCGCGGCTGCGCGGGTCCAGGCCGGTGGTCGGCTCGTCCAGGAAGAGCACTTCGGGGCGCAGGATGAGGCTGGTGATCAGGTCGAGGCGGCGCCGCATGCCGCCGGAGTAGCCGGTGACCTGCCGATCGGCGGCGTCCATCAGGCCGAAGCGTTCGAGCAGCTCGTCGGCCCGCCGGTGCGCCTGTCGCCGGGACAGGTGGGAGAGGCGTCCGAACATGCGCAGGTTGCCGCGGCCGGTGAGCTTCTCGTCCACGGCGGCGTGCTGGCCGGCGAGCCCGATCCTGGCGCGCACCTTGCCGGCGTCGCGGACGACGTCGTATCCGGCGATGCGGGCGTGCCCCGCGTCGGGATCGGACAAGGTCGCCAGGATGCGCACCGCGGTCGTCTTCCCCGCGCCGTTGGGCCCCAGCACGCCGCAGACCGTTCCCCTCGGAACGCTCAGGTCCAGCCCTCGCAGCGCATGGGTGTCGCCGAAGGACTTGTGCAGCCCCTCGGCGAAGACGATCGGATCCGCCATGACTCCTCCACTGGGTACGTTGTACGCGGTTATGTCGGCCAGGCTAAGTTACTGGGTACTATGTACGCAAGTGGGAGGTGGAACGGTGACCGACGCCGAGTACGTGAACATCTGGATGCGGCCCGAGCGCCCCTCCCGCGGGCCGAAGCCGGCCTACAGCCGCGCGCAGATCACCGAGGCGGCCGTCCGGATCGCCGACGCCGAGGGGCTGGAGGCCGCCACCATGCGGCGGATCGCCGCCGAGATCGGCGCCGGCGCGATGTCCCTCTACCGGTACGTCCCGAGCCGCGACAACCTGGTCGAGCTCATGGCCGACCGGCTGATGGGCGAGATCGACGTCACGGGCATGCCCTCGGGCGATTGGCGCGCCGACCTGACCCGCTACGCCGACGGGCTGCGGGCCATGTGGCTGAGGCACCCGTGGATCGCCACCGTGCAGCGGTCACTCCCCAGCTTCGGCCCCAACCAGCTGCTCTTGATCGAACGGCTGATGGGAGTGCTCGACGCCTTCGTCTCCATCGACGAGAACCTCAGCCTCATGGCCATGCTGAACAGCTACATCGAGGGCACCGTCCGCGAGGAGATCAGCTCGGCCAAGGAGTTTCGCCGCAGCGGGCTCAGCGAGTCGGAGTGGATGGCGCGGAGCTACCCGTACGTCGACCGGCTGGTGAAGAGCGGGGAGTATCCGATGTTCACCAAGATCGTGATGGAGGCGCGCCAGCCGCATCTGAGCCGCGACGACCAGTTCCGGTACGGGCTCCAGCGCGTCCTCGACTGCATCGCCGCGGCCCTCCCATCAACGGCCGAGTCTCCGATGCCGGCGCACCAAGAGGGGCGGGAAGAACAGGACAGACCAGGGCAGGGCTCGTAATCGACCATGCGAGAGGGCATCAAGCATGCTGCTGCGCACGGATGCGCTGGCCAGGCGGTTGAGCAGGCGCCGGACTTCGGCCAAGGCCATCGGAATGCCTGACCGCTGAAGGCGTCGGCCGAGCCGTCATCGGCGCCAGAAAGCGTCGTGGGCGCGCTGGTCGGCCACATATTCCCAGCGCTCCACGACCAGCCCTCGCTCGAAGCCGTAGACGTTGAAATTGTCCATCTCGACGCGCTCTCCACGGCGCTCCGCTGTCCAGCGGTGCAGAGTGACCGAGTAAGAGTCGTTGGCCTGTA
This sequence comes from Nonomuraea turkmeniaca, assembly GCF_005889735.1. GTDB lineage: Bacteria > Actinomycetota > Actinomycetes > Streptosporangiales > Streptosporangiaceae > Nonomuraea > Nonomuraea turkmeniaca. The sequence goes on along the minus strand of NZ_VCKY01000157.1, from coordinate 15,276 downwards.
CAGAGAGCAGCCCGGTCTGGAAGGTGCCGCCCGTCTCTTCGCGCACGAGCATGCCGAGCCTGATGATGGCGTCCTTGCCGCGATGCTCGCCTGCCACGATACTGTCGCCGCCGATGTGGAAAATGGCGTCGTCGGCGATCAGGCCGAGATAACCGGTGAGATCGCCACTGCCGATCAGATCGTACAAGCGCCGGGTATGCACGGCGTTCGGGTGTGTGTCAGGTCTCATATGGTCACCATGCCGCAGCGGCGTGGCGAGATGGCATAGATCTTTGGTTATGGGTCGCTCGGCTGTACAAGGGGTCGGACCGAGCGGGCGCGCTTCAGCCGCGACGTCTTGACCAGGGCGATCGAGCGCAATGAGCACCTGTTCTTCTCGTCCGTGCTCCAGCCGTAGATCGTGATCTTGCTGCTGGGCCAGAACGGGGGCCGCGGGCCATTGCGTAGCGCCTGCGCGGTCGACGTGTTCTTGACGTACGCCACGGCGGCCGGGCACCCACTGATCGGCCGGGCGATGGAGGCTGCGAGCAAGGCTCCGTCTCAAAATCAAATCTCACAATCTTTAGATTTTGAGATGGCGATAGACGGTGGCCCTGGAGACCCCGAAACGGGCGGCGATCTCCTCGCCGCCGCAGCCCTCGGCGTACAGGGCACGCATCTGTGTGACCTGCTCGTCGGTGAGGATGGCGCGTCGTCCGCCGTTGCGTCCCCGGGCGCGCCCATGCGCCCGGGGCGCGACCGGGGCGCCCAGCAGTGCCCGCGCCCCGTCCAGGATCATGCTGCGCAGCTGATCGGCCGGTGCATCGCGGAACAGCACCACCGGATCAGCCAACCCGGCGACCACCTGACAGGCTCGCACCCGCTGCTCGAGCCCGCAGCCTGGACCAGCAACCAGCTCGTTGGCCAGGGCGATCGCGGTGCGGAAGCGGTCGGCGATCGGCGCCTGCACCAGCAGTGTCATGTCCTTGACCAGCATGGTGAGTGTCTGGCGGTGGCGCAGGTGCACATCGACGTAGCCCTCGATCGCCCGCCACCGCACCTCCTCGGCGCTGTCGCCGGACTCGGCCTCGGCCAGCACCGCCTCCAATTCGTCCAGCAGCGGAATGGTGAGCCGGCGGAGGATCTCCTCCTTGGAATCGAAGTGGTAGTAGAGCGCAGCCTTGCTGATGCCCACCTCGTCGGCGATGGCCTGCATCGAGGTGGCGCGGTAGCCGCGGGCGGCGAACAGGGCGCGCGCCGCCTCCAAGATTCGCTCGGATGTCATTCGATCTCACTTACCTGAGGTCAGTCCATTCGCTAGAGTGCTTACCGGCAGTCAGTCTATTGCTGCGGGGATGATCTGTATGCGAACCAAGGTGTCCTTCGCCGCCGCCGGCGTCCGGTGCGCCGGCTACCTCTACCTGCCCACCTGTTCCGGGCCGGTGCCGTGCCTGGTGCTCTGCCACGGCTTCAGCGGGACCATGGACCGGCTCTTCGACTACGCCGAGCGCTTCGCCGCCGAAGGCTTCGCGGCACTGGTGTTCGACTACCGCAGCTTCGGCGAGAGCGACGGCGAGCCCCGTCAGACCCCCGACATCGACGGCCAGCTGGTCGATGTCCGCGCCGCCGTGGCCTTCGCCCGCGCGCACGAGCGGATCGACCCCGACAAGGTGCTGCTGTGGGGCAACTCGCTGGGCGGCGCGCACGCCATCACCGTGGCCGCGAGCGATCTCCGAATCGCCGCCGTGGTGGCGCAGATCCCGTTCAACGGGTTCCCGAAGAAGGTCGAGGGCCGCTCGACCGGTGAGACGCTGCGACTGCTGGGCGCGATCGTCTGGGACGCGATCCGGGGCAAGCTGGGCCTGCGGCCGTACTACATCCCCATGGTGGGACGGCCGGGAGAGCTCGCCGTGACCGCGACTCCCGAGGCCGACCGGCACATCCAGACTCTGACCGGTGGAGGGGCGACGCTGTGGCGCAACAGCGTCGCGCCGAGAGGGCTGCTGCAGATGATGCGCTACCGGCCTGCCGAGGCCGCCGCGCGGCTGACCTGCCCGCTGCTGGTCTGCGTCGCCGCAGAGGACCGCGAAACACCCCTGGAGACCACCCGGGTGCTGGCCGACCGTGCGCCGCGAGGCGAGCTGCGTGTCTACCCCGGCAGCCACTTCACGTTCTACACCGACCTCAGCTTCCGGGACCGTGTGGTCACCGACCAGGTCGACTTCTATCGCCGGACATTTGCGACAATGTGAGCGTTCCCCACGGGTAACATCGCGCACCTTCATTCTTGGGAGAACCATGCTGCACGGACGTCAGGCGGAGCAATCCGTCATTGCCGAATTGGTGGAAGGCCGGTGCGGTGCGCTGGTCGTGCGCGGTGAGGCGGGCATCGGCAAGTCGGCCCTGCTGGAGTGTTCTGCGGCTGGAGCGCAGGCGCAGGTGTTAAGGGTGTCCGGTGTCGAGTCCGAGGCCGATCTGCCCTTCGCCGCGCTGCACGTGCTGCTCCGTCCCGTCCTCGAGCACGTCGAGGCGCTGCCGCGCCAGCAAGCGGAGGCGTTGCGCGGTGCGCTTGGCCTCGGCGGGGCCACTCGGGGAGACCGCTTCCTGGTCGGGCTCGCGACGCTCAACCTGCTGGTGGAGCTGTCGGCCGCGGGTCCGGTGGTCTGCCTGGTCGACGACGCGCAATGGCTGGACGGCGAGTCGGCCGATGCGCTGCTGTTCGCTGCACGTCGCCTGCATGCCGAGCCCGTCGCCGTCCTGTTCGCCGCGCGGGACGGTGACGTGCGGGACGGCGAGTTCCCCGCCAGGGGGCTGCCCGAGTTACGCCTGCGGGAGCTGGATGCCGAGGCGGCCGGCAACCTTCTCGCCGAGCAGGCGGCGGATCTGCCGCCTACCGTGCGCGACCAGCTGGTGGCCGAGGCCGGGGGCAACCCGCTGGCGCTGATCGAGCTGCCCCGCATGCTCACCCCAGAGCAGCGTAAGGGTGCCATGGCTCCGCTGTCCTTCTTCGCCGGTACGGCGCAGCCGGTGACGGACCGGGTGCTGATGGGGTTCCGCGACCGCGTCTCGGCGTTTTCCGCCGCGACCCGCTCCTGCCTGTTGGTGGCGGCGTTGGACCACCACGGCGGGTTGGAGGTGCTGGCACGCGCGGTCGGCCGGCTCGGCGCCTCGCTGGTCGACTTCGCTGAAGCCGAGCGCGCGGGTCTGGTCCGGGTGGGGCCCGAGGGCGTTGCCTTCCATCATCCGCTGGTGCGTACGGCGGTGCTGCTGGCCTGCGACATCGGCGACCGGATGGCCGCCCACCGGGCGCTGGCCGAGACCGCCGACGACGACCGGCGCGCCTGGCACCGGGCCGCCCTCACTCTGCAACCGGACGAGGAAGTGGCCGGGGAACTGGAGAACCTGGCGCTGCGCGCGCTGCGTCGCGGCGGGCAGACAGCGGTGTCGGCGGCTTACGCCCGCGCGGCCGAGCTGTCGCCCGACCCAGGCCGGGCCGTGGGCCGGTGGACCGCCGCCGCCCAAGCCGCGATCGAGGCGGGCCTGTGGCAGCGCGCGGGCGAGCTGGTGGCCAGGGCGCGGCAGCGGGCCAAGACGGTCACGCTGACGGGGTCGGCCAGGGCTGAACTCGCCTACGTGCGCGCCAAGCTGGAGGTCGAGGCGGGCCGGCCGCTGGATGGAGTACGGCTGCTGCACGACGGGGCCGAGGCGACCGACGACCTGCCCAGCAAGTTGTCGCTGCTGGCCATGGCGGGCTACTACACCTGGGCCAGTGCCACCCACCCCGACCAGCTCACCCTGGCCCGCCGTACCGAGGAACTGTGCCCGGACGGCGAGGGGCCGGTGGAGGCGGTGCGCACCGTCAACCACTCCTTCCGCCGGGTCCTGGAGGGCGACGCCACCCCCACGCTTCTGTCCGGCAGGCCGGGACGGGACGACCACATCCCCTACGAGCTGCGCTGCCTTCAGGTGTTCCAGGGCATCGTCGGCGAGAACGTCGCCAGCATGCTCGACGCTCCCACCGCGCTCGTCGAGGAATGCCGGCTGGAGGGACGCCTGGGGCGCTTGCCCCAGGCCATGGTGATCCTGGCCATCGCCGAGGTGCTCGGCGGCCGGCATCCCTCCGCGCGGGCCACGGTGACCACGGGCCTGGCCCTGGCCTCCGATGTCGGCCAGCCGATGTGGCGCGGCTACCTGGCGGGCATCCACGCCTGGCTGTCGGCGGTCGCCGGGCGCAGGAGGAGTGCGAGGCGATGGCCGAGCAGGCGATCCGTGACGCCGACCACCGTAAGTGGATGCCCGGAGCCGGTTGGGGGGAGTGCGCCCGTGCGATCCTCGACCTCGGGATGGGCCGCTACGAAGCGATGCTTGACCGGGTGGACCGGGCGATGAGCGGTCCCACGAGCCATGCCTTCCTGTGGCGGTACTCCTGGCCCGACTACATCGAGGCCGCTGTCCGGGTGGGGAAGCCACGGCGTGCCCAGGACCTGCTCCACAGCTTGGCTGCCTCCGCCGAGGCTACGGGCCGGACCGCACCGCTCGCCCTCCTCCAGCGGGCGCGTGCGCTGCTGAGCCCCGACAGCGCGGCCGGGGCGCTGTACGAACGGGCGCTGGCCCTGCACGCCCAGGACCGGCAGCCGTTCGACGAGGCACGCACCCGCCTGGTCTATGGCGAATGGCTGCGCCGGAACAGGCGACGAGCTGAGGCGCGCACTCAGCTCCAGGCCGCCATGGAGGCCTTCGACCAACTGGGCGCCACTCCTTGGGCTGCTCGCGCCGCCACCGAGATGCGCGCGACCGGGCTCAGCCTGCCGGACCGCTCGCAGGCCGCAGATCCGCTGGCCGTGCTGACACCGCAGGAGCTGCAGGTGGTACGGCTGGCTGCCACTGGCGCGTCCAACCGCGAGATCGGCGCGCGGCTGTTCCTGAGTCCCCGCACCGTCGCATCCCACCTGTACAAGGCCTTCCCCAAGCTGGGCGTCGCCTCCCGCGCCGAGCTGGCCAGGCTGGAGCTGGCATAGGTCAGACCCGGCGGTAGATGATCGGCTGCGCGGCAACGCCGTTGGCCTTGAAGTTGGCCAGCACAAAACTGCGGAAAGTGGGCCGGAACATCAGGCTGGGCAGGAAGGCGCGCAGGGTCGGCCAGCTGGCGTGGTTGATGAGCCCGTAGTCGGCGCTCTCACCCTCGATGGGCCGCATCAGCGCGGAGTTCGGCAGCGCGGTCTTGGCCTGGAACCAGCCGGCGGTGTAGTCGAACACCTTCAGCAGGGTGTCGTGGTCGTCGGCGTAGAAGTAGTTGAACAGGAAGTTGTGGTCCTGGCTGTGGTCCACATCGCCGAGCCGCGCGGCGTTGCTCGCGACGATCTCGTGGGTACGGCGAGCCGCCGCGCGCAGCGGCTGCGCCAGTTCCTTGTAGGCCGCACTCTCGCGCACGGCGAGCGCCGCCTCCACGGACACGGTGCGGATCAGCACGACGACGTCGTAGCGTGCCGGTTGGATCCCCCTGGCGGCCAGCAGCTTGTCGCCCTCTCCTGGGGTACGGAACAGGGCGCGGAACACGTTGACCTCACGAGCCTCGACGCCCCCGGCCAGGGCCTTGAGGTGAGCGGCCAGCCGAGTGGGGGCGGACGGGAAGTAGCTGCGCCAGACGCCCACCTCGCCGGCCAGCACGATGAAACCATCGCCGGTCGTGGGCAGCGCACGGGCCTTGACGGCCAGATGATCATTGATAAGTTTCATACCGCCGACGCTAGGCCGCACCTCTCGCCGGCCGCCTCAGTCACTTGACTGCATCACCATGCTGATCACCCTCCCTTGGGCTCTGGAGAGAGTGGTCGAGAGCTCCCATACACCGCCCATGCTGAGCATGCTCTCCTCCGCAACGAAGCGACCACGTCCAGCTCGCACAGGGCCACCGGAGGCGGAGCGGGCCCAGGCCCGGAAGCACGGTGACGGTGTAGTGCGTGCCCGCCGCCTGCACACTGTCAGTGCCGCCGCCGAGCCGGCGTGACGTGACGGCGGACCGGACGCGCCCACGACAAGCAGGCAGACATGCGCGTACTTTGTCGTGCTGGTGGCCAGGAGATGCGCAGGGGCCTCACGGTGGACGGCGAGCTCGTCCACCGGTCGGTCGCGCCGTCGGCCCGGCGCAGAGTCAGATGCTCTCGGTCCCGTGGTGGGTCGGGCGGACAGCGTCGAGACCCGTCCTTGCGAGTATGGCCGGCAACGCGGCGGCACTCTAGCCGACCCGCGCCGAACCGGTCGAGCTGCTCCCCGCCGGTCGGCGCGCCACCCCACCTCCAAGCTCGTGGGGTGAACGGCGTGCGCGCTCACCTGCAGCGGCGCCGGTACCGACGAGACTCGGGCGATGAGGGGCGTCACCTCGCCCGCTCCGAAGGTCTGCGTCACCCGTAGATCCGCCCAGCATCGGCGACGTGCAAGGAACGCGACCGTTCGTTGATCAACTTCATGTGTGTGAAGACGCGCCGAGGCCGCTGTGCCTCGCCTCCGTCGCTTGACTGGTGTGACCGCGAACGTACATCAGTCACGTGACGGAGGCGGCGATCACCTCAAGATTCATAGGGTCAGGGCCATGCCCAAACGACCTGAGCCCTACGGCGACCGTTATGGCGATCCTGGCCGTCGCGTTCTGTGCCTGGGCTCTGCTGACCCTTCCCATCCAAGGCGCCATCGTCCTCGTGGTGGCCAGCGTGCTCGCCTGGAGCGGTTGGATGGCCTTCAGCTACGCCCGGCCGGTGAAGTCCAGGAAGGTGATCGCCGTCTACCTGTGCGCGGTCGGCTTCCAGCTCATCCACATGGCCGAGGAGTACACCGGCGGCTTCCCCCACGAGATCGTCGAGCTGTTCGACTCACCGCGTGACTGGCCGGAGAACGAATTCCTGCTCGTCTTCGTCTTCGGGTTCGGCGCTCTCTACTTCTTCGCCGGCGCCGGCGCGCTCTATCGAATCCGCGTGGCCAACTTCTTCCTGTGGTGGTACGCCCTGGGCGCCGGCCTGCTCAACGGCATCGCCCACTTCGTCTTCCCGATCCTCAAGGGCGGCTACTTCCCCGGCCTGTACACCGCCGGCGGCCACTTCATCATGAGCGGGCTGCTGATCTACTCCCTCATCAAAGAGAACCGCCTGCTCAAGGCGGAGGAGCAGCAGCAGGTTCAGTCGCTGGTCAGGTAGCGCAGGATGGCCGGCGCGAGCCACTCGATCACCCCCCCCGGCACGTGGGAAGGCCACCAGCGCCGCTCTGGGCATCGCCCGCTCCCCTGTAAAGGCGCCGATCGTCAGCACTCGCGCGCCGAGGACCTCGCGCAGCCGCACGGCCCGCCGCCTCATTGGTCGCCCCGACGCTGATGGGCTTGGGCAAGAGAGCATTTCGATGATTTCGACCGACTGGAGGAAATATGGAACGAATCGTCGTGCAGCCGGTAGGAACGGTCATCGGTGGGCGCGCTGAGGCGTTTGACGACGACTGGAATGTCGAGAAGGCGCTGATCCGTCTCGACGGAACGCGTTTCGGGCCGGAGGCGCTCGCCGGACTGGACGCCTTCTCGCACCTGGAGGTGGTGTTCCAGTTCCACCTCGTGGACCCATCCTCGATCAACACCTCCGCCCGTCACCCCCGGGGCAACCCGGACTGGCCTAAGGTCGGCATCTTCGCTCAGCGGGGCAAGAACCGGCCGAACCTGCTGGGCGTCTCGCGCTGCCGGGTGGTTGCCGTGGACGGCCTGGACCTCCATGTCCGCGGCCTGGACGCCATCGACGGCAGCCCGGTCCTGGACATCAAGCCCTACATGGCCGAGTTCGGCCCGCAGGGCGAGACGGTGCAGCCGGAGTGGGCGACCGAGCTGATGCGCACCTACTACTGACCTGGAAGGAACCTCTCATGTCGAAGACCGTCCTGGTGACCGGCGCCTCCACCGGCATTGGGCGTGCCACCGCGCTGCTGCTGGCCCGCGAGGGCTTCACCGTCTACGCGGGGGTGCGCAAGGAGTCCGACGGCCAAGCACTCGGCCCCACCGTCACACCCATCATTCTCGACGTCACCGACGCCGGCCAGATCGCGGAGGCCGCCGAGCGCCTGGGCCATCTCGATGCCCTGGTCAACAACGCCGGGATCGGCGTCACCGGACCGCTGGAGTTCGTCCCCCTGGACGCGTTGCGCCGGCAGTACGAGGTCAATGTCTTCGGCCAGGTGGCCGTCACCCAGGCGATGCTGCCGAAGCTGCGCGCCTCGCGCGGGCGCGTGGTCACGGTCGGCTCGGTGGGCAGCTGGATCACATTGCCCTTCGGCGGTCCGCTGTGCTCCTCCAAGCACGCCATCCGCTCGCTGAACGACGCGCTGCGCATGGAGGTCAAACCCTGGGGGATCCGCGCGGTACTCATCGAACCCGGCTCCATTCACACAGACGCGGTGGACAAGCTGGAAGACGAGGTCGAACCCCGCCTGGTCTCCCTCGGCGAGCAGGGCAGGCAGCTGTACGGCACTGCCTACCGCACCATGACCACCGCCGGGCTCAAGGAGGAGCGCTCGGGCTCCAGCCCCGACGTGGTCGCCCGCGCGGTGCTGCACGCCCTGACCGCGCGCAAGCCCCGCTCCCGCTATCCGGTCGGCAAGAAGTCCCGGCTGATGAGCACGCTCGGCCGCATCCTCCCCCAGTACACCCTCGACCGCCTGCGCCTGCGCGCGCTCGGGCTGTCCTAAACCCCGAACGGAGCACACCGATGCCCCAGCTCGCCGGAGCCGACGCCCTCGTCGCGCTCGACCCCGTTTTCGCCAGGCTCGCCGTCGGTGCGGGCCACAACCTGTGGGGCCTGACCCACCTCACCATGCGGGAGAAGGCCTTCGTCTGCCTGACCGCCGACCTGTGCCACCCTCACCTGGACCTGCCGTTGGCCATGCACGTGCAGATGGCCCTGGCCAATGGGGTCGAACCCGAGTCGATCCGGGAGCTCTACCGCCACTTGGCCCCCTACGTGGGCTACCCCATCCTCGTCCCGGCCTTCCAGCGTCTGGCTGAGCTCGGCCTCCCAGAGGCATCCGACACCGAGGTGGTCAAGCCGGTGCCGCTGACCGGGCCGCTGGCCCGCGCCGTACGCGACCTCGAGGACGTGGACCCGGGCCTGGCCGTCTTCACCGAAGACCAGCTCGCCCAGCGCTGGGCTCGCACCCACCTCAGTGTGCGCGAGCGGGCCATCGCCTGTCTGGTCGTGGACGTCTTCTACCAGACGTTGGGCGAATCCCTTCGCCTGCACGCCGAACTGGCCAAAGCGGCCGGAGCCACCGAGGAGACACTGCGCGATCTGCTCCGCGGCCTGGCCGAGTTCGGGCTACCCCGAGCCTGGGCCGCCGCCAAGGCCCTCCTTCCTCAGCGGGGCTCCGGCTCGGGGACCGGCACATGAGTGGTGCGTGTCAACAAATGTGACAGTAGCCCCGGTTCACCGGACGTTTCCTACTCAAGGGCCAAGCCCGCGCACGCTTCAGCCACTACCAGCGACAAAGCAGCCTGGAGAAATGAAGATCACGATCTACGGCTGGAGTCAACACCGTTGAGTTAACGCCGCGACCTGTCCGTCAAGGGATGCGTTCACGGTCGGCCGTCCTGAGGCAGCGTGCGCCTACGGGTGAGGGCGATGGCGAGGCCCGCTGCCAGGGCAGCGGTTACCAGGAGGAAGGCCGGGCCGCCGCCGTACCGGTCGCCGAGCGGGCCGGCGAGCGCGGCTCCGATGGCGCTGCCGATCTGCCCGAGGGTGGTCAGCCAGCCGTACAGTTCGCTGCTGCGCGGCCCGGCGATCACGGCGACGAGCTGGTCGCTGGTGGCCAGCCAGGGCGCGAGCGCGATACCGAACAGGGTGATCGTGACGGCCATCGTCGCGACCGTGGCCGGCAGGGCCAGCGGCAGCGAGGTCGCGGCGAGCGTGCCGAGCAGCCAGAGGTAGCGATCACGGTAAGCGCCGCGTGGTCCGCGTACCGCCAGGGCCAGGCCGCCGGCGAGGCTGCCGACCGACCAGAGCGCCACCAGCAGCCCGGCCTGGTGGGAGGCGCCGGCGTGGGCGGCGAAGGCGGGCAGGAGCACCCACATCGCACCCATGCAGACCCAGTAGGCGAGGTAGGCGCCGGCGAGGGTGCGCACGGCGGGCAGGGCCGTGAGGGACGGCCCTGCCCGGCGGGACGGGCGCGGAAGAGCAGGTGTGAACGCGATGCCGGCGCCGAGGGCGGCGGCGCCGGCAAGTGCGCTGGCGACGAGCGCGGCGGCCGGACCGGCAAGCGTCCCCCAGCCGGTCACCCATAAGGGCGAGGCGATGTAGACCGTCTCGTTGGCGACGGCGTTGACGGCGTAAGCCCTGCTGGGATCGCCGGTGGCGACGAGGCGCGGGAGCATTGAGCGCAGGCTGCTGGAGATCGGCGGCGTGCACAGCCCGCACAGCGCCGCCGCACCCATGACCGGCAGCAGGCCATGACTGGCCGCGAGCGCGAGCTCGGTGACGAGGAAGAGCGCGCCGGAGGTCATCAGAATGCGCCGGTCGCCGTACCGCGCCAGCGCGCGGGACCACCAGGGCGCTGACAGCGCCATGCCCGTCGCCGCCGCCCCACCTGCGAGGCCGGCGCCGGTGAAGCCGCCCGCCTGCTGGGCGGCCACCAAGGCGATGAGCAGGGGCCGCATCGCCACGGGCAGTTGTGCGGCGTTGTAGCAGACAATCAACCCTGAGACGCGTACATTCATTAGTAATGAATGCACGAGACAAGCATGCCGGAAACCTGCTCGGCGCATCCGCCCTGTTCGTGACGGGAATCATCCGCGAAGCGGTGACCGGAGCGGTCGGCTCGGGTGGCGCGCTGGGAGAAGCACTGATTGCCATCAAGGACCAGCCGGGGCGCACGGCGGACTGGCTGGGCGGCGTGTTGCGGATCTCCCAGCCGGGCACCGCCCATCTGGTCCGCCGGTTGACCGAACAGGGCTGGCTCGAGCGCAGCAGTCGGGGCCGCGCGCGCCCGCTGTGGCTCACGCCTGAGGGAGAGCGCGTGGCGGCAGCGGCGCTGTCGGCCCGGCAGGGCGCCTTGCAGCGGCTGATCGAGCGGCTGACCGACGAGCAGCGTGAGCACCTGGTGCCGATCGCGGCAGCGCTGCTCGGGCCTGAGGCACGCAGCGAGCGGCTGGTGGCCACGCTGTGCCGGCTGTGCGACCGGGCCAGCTGCCCGCAGTGCCCCGTCTACGAGGAGTGGCGACAAGCAGCGCGCTCCGATATGTCTTGATCGCCTGCTCCAGGTGCACCACGTCGGAAGAGATCGTCCCGTCCGACAGCCCGCAGCCGCCCGAGCCGGAATGCGGCATCGCCGCGGTCGGCGCATGCGGACGGGACGCCGGCCGGCGTGCGGGCGCGGCGATGGCCGCCGGCGTGCCAGTGCCCGCTGCCCCGCGCGCGGCTACCCGCCCCGTCGCCGCGGTCATCGACGTCGCCACCACCGCCAGCCGCACGCTCCACTCAATCTGACAAGACCACGGCGAACTGTCCAAAGCAGAGGATAGGTCGCTACCGTTACCGCGGGCAGCTCCGGGGGCCGACTCCATGCCCTGCACCGACGACGGTGACCTGGGTAATGCTTTCCGGCGCCGCGGCGGCGGCCGTGCACACGATCTGCTCAACGGCCAGTGTGGACAGTTCGGTGGCCGGAGTGGACAGGGTCACCACCAAGCGGCCGGCCGGCTTGGCGGTCACCGAGAACGGGCCGGCTTCGGGCGGGACGTCGGTGGTGAATCCGTGCGCCTGTTCCCCTGCGGTGGGTTCGTCTGCCAGCAGCGCGAGCGTGTCCGCCAGGAACATGGGACGGTCATTGGGCCGCGTTACCGTGCTGAGTCGGCCGTTCTTCACCAGATAGAGGGTGATCGTCGTGGTTGGTGCGACGCGTCCGCTCGGCGGTTCGCCTGCGCGGATGGCGTCGCTGGGTTGCACGCCGCAGCCGGCCACGGCGACGAGCGATACGAGGCCCGCCGCGAGCATGCGGCGGGCGAGCCCGGTCCTCACTCAGGGCCTCCGTCCGGATCGTGTGCCCGGCGTGGCAGGCGCAGCGTGAACGTGGCGCCGCCGTCCGGGGCGTTGGTGACGGTGAGGTCGCCTTGGTGCAGGCGCGCGTTCTCCCGCGCGATGGCGAGCCCGAGGCCGCTGCCCTCGGACCTGGCCCTGGCCGCATTGGCCTTGTAGAACCGGTCGAACACGTGCGGCAGCACCGCTTCGTCCAGCCCCGGTCCGTGGTCGCGGACCTCGAGAGCGATCCAGTGAGGTTCGGCGGAAAGCCGTACCGACACCGGTGGCTCGCCGTGCCGCAGGGCGTTGCCGACCAGGTTCGCGAGGATGACGTCCACTCGGCGCGGGTCCAGCCGTGCCGTCACCGCGGGTGGAAGCTCGGTGTGCACCGCCTCCGACCAGCCCCGGGCACGCAGGGTCGCGCGCACCAGCTCGGCCACGTCGACCTCGTTCAGCGTGAGGGCCGCGACGCCGGAGTCGAACCTGCTGATCTCGATGAGGTCGTTCACCAGCCCGGTGAGGTTGAGCGTCTCCTGGCTGACCAGCCTGGCGGCCTTGCCGGCGGGCTCGGGCAGCCCGGCCGCCTCCTCGTCGAGGACGTCGGCGACCGCGGCGAGCGCGGCCAGCGGGGTGCGCAGCTCGTGGGACACGTCGGCCACGAACCGGCGGGCGTCGGCCTCCATCTCGCGCAGCTGCTTGACGTGCCGTTCCAGCTCCGCGGCGGTGTTGTTGAACGTGCGTGCCACGTCGGCCAGCTCATCGGAGCCGCGCACCGCGATCCTGGTCCGCAGCTCGCCCTCGCCCAGCAGGCGTGCCGCCCGACCGAGCTCGCGCACCGGGCGCAGCACGCCACGGGCGGCCAGCAACGCCAGGACGACCGCGAACGCCAGGGCCGCCCCGCCGGTGAGCCAGGCGAGTGCGGCGAGCCCGTCGATGCTGCGCTGTTCGGCAAGCAGGCTGCGCGCGGTGTAGACCTCGATGCCGGACATCCGCGTCCGGTCCCGCTCGACGATCAGCAACGGCGCGCCGATGATCAGGTAGGGCTCGCCCTGCCACACCACACGTTGCCACGCGATATCGCCGCCGGCCACCACCCGCCGCAGCCCCTTGGGAATCGCCCAGGGATCCAGGATCGGCGCGTTCCCGCCCGGCTTCCAGAGCCCTGCCGGCGGGCCAGGGGACCCGTCGGCAGGGGGGCCGGGCCGCGAGTGCTCCTCGTGGTAGACGGCGACCGCGAAGCTGTTACCGTCGGTCATGGTGCGGGCGATCTCGTCGAGCTCGGCCTGGCCCGGCGTCGCACTCTGCAACGGGAAGAGCGCCTCCAGACGGCTTCTCATCGCCTGCACCGCGGCATCCTGGGCTCGCTGCAGGATGTCGTTGCGGGCCTGGACGTAGATCCCGCCGGCCACCGCCGCCGCGGTGACCACACACAGCAGTGCGAACGCGAACAACAGTCGGGCACGCAGCCCCAGGCTCGGCCGAGGTGTCACCGGCGGCTCACACCGGCCCGAACCGGTACCCGAACCCACGCACCGTCTGCACGTAGACGGGCGCCGCCGAGTCGTCCTCGATCTTCGCGCGCAACCGCTGCACGCACGCGTCCACGAGACGCGAGTCGCCGAAATACCCGTGCTCCCATACCGACTCCAGCAGCTGCTGGCGGCTGTGTACCCGGCCCGGCGTGCCGGAGAGCTCGAGCAGCAGGCGCAGCTCTGTCGGCGCGAGGCTGACCGGCACGCCGCGCTTGGCGACCACCAGCCCGGCCCGATCGACGGTCAGGTCCCCGTGCCGCTCCAGTTCCGCCTGGTCGCGGCCGATCCGCCGGAGCACCGCGCGAATGCGTGCCTCGAGCACCCTGGGCTGCACCGGCTTGACCACGTAGTCGTCGGCGCCCGCCTCCAACCCGGCCACCACGTCCATGTCGTCGCCGCGCGCGGTCAGCATGATGATCGGTACCTCCCTGGCGGCCCGGATGCGGCGGCAGACCTCGAACCCGTCCATGCCAGGCAACATCAGATCGAGCACGACGACGTCGGGAAGGTCCGTACGCAGCCGGTCCAGCCCCTGCTCGCCGGACTCCACCGCGCGCACCCGGTGCCCATGCCGGGTCAGGGCCAGCTCAAGGCCCTCCCGCACGGCCGGGTCATCCTCGATCAACAACACTCGCGACACGCCGCCGAGTATCAACAGCACACTCCGTAACTCGCCCGCCGGTCAACCCCATCCACTGTCGGCCGGCCGTGTCCCCACCTCGTCAGCGCCGTGTCATGGTTGTGTCACGGTCGCGCCGACGGTGGCCGCCGTCGACAAACGGTGACATGCGGCGGACAACGCACGCACATTCGGTGCCAATCGTAGTTCGTCATGAACGAACCACGTACCATCCCACCTCGGCCCCGTGACCGGCTGTTCGCCGCGGTCACGATGGTGCTCGCCGTGCTCCTGCTGCCCGTGGCGTTCGTTCGCCATCCCGGCCGGGCCCGCGAACTGGCCTGCCGCTGGGCGTTGGGGATGCGATTCCCCGCCGAAGACCTCACCGGGCTCACCGACGGCGCCATGGCGGCGTTCACCGCGGCGCGCACCGAGGCGCTCTGGCGTCACGGCCAGCTCATCGGCCTCACCTCGGGATACCGCGATCCCCTGGTCCAACAACGGATGTTCGACGAGGAGGTGCGCCGCTCCGGCTCCCCGGCCTCGGCACGAATGCTCGTGCTACCACCAGCGGAGTCCAACCACGTCAAGGGCATCGCGCTGGACGTGCGCCCCCACGAAGGGGCGCGCTGGCTCGAGGAACACGGCGCCCGCTACGACCTCTACCGGATCTACGACAACGAGTGGTGGCACTTCGAGTACCGCCCGGACTGCGGCGGCACGCCACCACGACGACGACCCCACCCCGGCGTGGGCTGCGTAAGCGAGATGTAGCCCAGGTCTGGGTCCACCCATGTAGGCGATTCGGGGACGTTGACGGGTTTGCGCCCGAGAACCGAACCGGTAATCCGACCAGCGCGGCCGAGTATTCGGCCCGGGCATTCAACAGCGGTATCGATCGGCTGTCCGGAGAGGGGTTTGGGGTATGTCGTCGGGGAGTGGTCATGGGTCCGGGTTGCTGGGCTGGCGCCTGCAAGCGGCGCGGGAGATGGCGTTTGTGGGGCGGGGGGAAGAGCTGGCGGTTTTCCGTGCGGCGTTGTATGGCGGTGGCTGCGGGGTGGTGAGTGTTGTGTTCGTGCATGGTCCGGGTGGGATCGGGAAGTCGGCTTTGTTG
>NZ_VCKY01000156.1 GCF_005889735.1 Nonomuraea turkmeniaca | reverse complement strand
CCCCGCCACCACCGCCTGCTCAGCGAACCGCCGCAACAAAGCCGACTTCCCGATCCCACCCGGACCATGCACGAACACAACACTCACCACCCCGCAACCACCGCCATACAACGCCGCACGGAAAACCGCCAACTCTTCCCCCCGCCCCACAAACGCCATCTCCCGCGCCGCTTGCAGACGCCAGCCCAGCAACCCGGACCCATGACCACTCCCCGACGACATACCCCAAACCCCTCTCCGAACAGCCGATCGATACCGCTGTTGAATGCCCGGGCCGAGCTCTCGGACGGGCGGTCACGGACGAACTTGATAAGCGGGAACTGCAGTCAGATGCACGGAAGACCAACCGCGAGCTCGCCGCGGCCGTGGGGGCGTCTCACCGACCACGGCGCTCGACCGCACCCGCGCCCTGCGCCAGCGAAAGATCATCCGCGGCGCGATCCTCGACATTGACCTGCGCCGCGATCCGACGCCCGGTCCAGGCCCTCTTCGCCATCCGGATACGCCCGCCGTCGCGGCGCAACATCGAAGGCTGCGGCACCTGGGTCAGCCGGCGAACACATCCGCAACAACCAAATTGCTCCCGCCACCCCATGAACGCCGGGCTCGCGATGCGGACGCCCGGTTGATTGGACTCCCTGTCCCCCGGTGAGCCAGGTCGGCCTTGACGTCGGCGGCGGCACGCCGAGCGACCCTGTCCGAGTGAGGGACCGTTCATCACGGGTAGCTCGCGGTCGGGCGGTCCGGAACAGCCGCCACTTCCCGTGACGGCAGTGGCGGTCTGGACCGGCTCGTGTGAGATCGGCTGGCCGAGTCCGGCGGCCCACGTCGCCCCGGTGAGTCCGTCCCAAGCCCGTGCGCCTGATCAGGGCTCGATGACCACCTTGATCGCGCCGGCTCCGCGGTCGGCCGCAACGCGAAACGCTTCCCGAGCCTCCTGGATCGGGAACCGATGCGTGATGATCGTCTCCGCGATTTCGGGTTTCTTGGCCAACATGGACGCCACTTCCTCGACTTCGCGGACCCCCTCGTGCCTGCCGTAGGCGATGCTGTTGACGTAGGTCAGCTCCTTGACCAGGCTCTGGGTCCCCGGGATCGGCAGCGTCGTCCGGTACACGCCCAAGGAGACGATCCGGCCTCCCGGACGTGCGGCGTCCGCGGATCGAGCCAGGCTCGACTCACTGCCGGCCGCATCGATCACCACGTCGTAGGTCCCGCTCGGCCGGCCGAGTCCAAGTCGCTCGGCGGCGGTCAGCTGATGGCTGTGCCGGGCGTCCACATCGACGTCCCATCCTTGGTGCTGGGCCGCTGCGCCTGCCAGGAGCCCGATCGACCCCCCGCCGACCACGAGAATGCGCTCCCCGGGTTGCGCCTGCGCGCGGCGCACCGCGTGCCAGGCGACGGCGCCAGGTTCGATCAAGCATGCGTCCTTAACGTCCAGCTGCGCGGGCAGGGCCAGCAATGTGTATTCCGGCACCACGACCGCTTCGGCAAGGCCGCCATCTCGGTACATCCCGAGAGTTCCGTGGCCGGCTTCAGTGCACCGCTGTGGATTGCCGGCACGGCATTCCGCGCATTCCCCACCGTAGATGCTCGGTTCGACGAAATAGCCGTTGCCGGTGTCATCCACTCCGGCGAATTCATGGCCATAGATGAAGCTGGTGACGCCGAAGCTGACGAACATGACGTCGGTGCCGCAGATCCCGGCGGCGGCGACCGAGAGCCGTACCCCCGCTCCACCAGGTTCATCGACCTCGATGGTGCGGATTCCGTCATCGGTGTTCACTACCGCGTACATGTTGCGTCCCCCCGTTCTTCAACCGCCGTCTCGGTCCTCGTGCTTCAACCTGGCGGGTGACAGGGTGAGGGAACGTCACCTCATCAGGGTGATTAGATCCGGACTATGAGACCCGACGACGGCGCCGCCCGCATTTCGCCTGGGTGGATTCGTGCCGCGACCGGCCTTTCTGGCTGTCGGTGCTCGCCGCATTCGTGGGACGATTCCGGTTCGGCGCTGGTGCGGGCGCTGACGGCGGCGCCCGATCTGGACGGCTGGGGAATCGTGGAGCGCCTGCTGACCGACCTGGCGCCCTTGGCGGACCGGATCTGGCTCGTGATCGATGACGTGCGCCTGCGCAACATCTTCGACAAGCCCGGCATCACCTCCCGCGGCTCCGTAAGAAGCTGTCCGGGTCAGCGGCGGTGAGCGAGCGGTGCGAGCAGGCCTAGGGCGCGGGCGCGGGCGACTGCCTCGGCCCGGCGGTTGATGCCGAGCTTGCGGTAGAGGTTGCGCGTGTGGGTCTTGACGGTGTTCGGCGAGAGGGACAGTTCGTTGGCGATCTCCGGTACCGACAGATTGGTCGGCAGGTAGCGCAGCACACGGATCTCGCTGTCGCTGAGCGGCTCGAGCGGCGGCTGGGGCGCGGTCCGCGCGAGGGCGGGGCTTCTTCCGGCGAGCAGGCTCTGGATCTCGGTGATGAGGGAAGCGTGCCGGGTGCGGTGTGCGCTGTGCCTGCTGAGCAGGTCCTGCGTCGGCTGCAGCAAGAACCAGATCAACACGCCGCCCGATTCGGCCAGATCGAGTGCGCGTTCGAGGGCGCGCTCGGCGGCGCCGAAGTCACCGAGCCTGTCCCTGGCGATCGCCTCTAGCAGAAACGCCTGTTCCAGCCAGTCCGGCCAGGGCACCGATGCGGAACCGTCCAGGACTGGCGCGAGAGCGGCGGTCGCGGCCCGTAGGTCGGCCTGGGTGAGCCGCAGCATCGCCAGCGCTATCCGCATCTCCCCGCGGTCCCGATGGTGCTGGTCCAGGTCGGCGAGGGCCTGCGCGGCGCGCTTGGTCTCGCCGGAACGCACGAGAACCTGAAGCCGGAACGCATGCATCGCCATGCCCATCGGGTTGGGTCCGGCCAGCAGTTCGGACAGCGGCTCGGCCGCCTGGAAAGCGGCCAGTGCCTCGACGTGCCGACCGCGTGCCATCTCCAGCATCGCGCGGACAAGGCAGATCCCTATCCCGGCCAGGGGCTGAGCGTTGGCCACGAGGGTGCGTTCGGCGCGCTGGACCCAGGCTTCCGACTCGTCCAGCCGTCCTTGCCATCCGCGTACCGCCCCGAGCGTCATGTATGCCACCCCAGCCGCCGGCTCCTCGGTCCAGCCATGCCGCTGGGCCAGGTCCACCGCCTGCATGCCGTGGTCGGCCGCCTGTTCGAACGAGAGGAAGAACTCGTTCGCCGCCTGGTAGGCGAGGCTGCTGAACTCCAGATACGGTCGCCTGATTCGCTGGGCCAGCGCGCGGCTCAGTTCAAGGTGCCGCCGTGCCTGCGCGAATTCGGCCATCCAGTACTCGGTGCTGTCCAAGCTGATCAACGCGAGCGCGCGCAGCTCTTCGCCGAGCCTGGGCCGCATGGTGTTCTGGGCCGCGGCCATCTCCTGCAGGTTTCGTGCCTGCTCGGCCGCGGCCGGCAGGTCCGCGCGCCGGCGGGCCAGCATCAGCCGGACGATCCCGAGCAGGAGACGCGCGTGTTCGCGCCGTTCGGCGGACACGGCCGTGGAGTTCCGCTCCGCCAGGCCGAGATGTCGCTGCGCGGCCTCCACTGATCCGTGCGCGAGTTCCTCCGCGGCGAACAGGGCCGCGAGTTCGCTGTCGGTTGCGACCACGTCGTCGGGGAATCCCGTGAGCAGGTCGCGGGTGGTGGCGGCCTGACCATCGAGCCACAGGACGGGCCAGTGATCGGCGAGCAGCCGGGCGGCCAGGTTCCAGTCCTGGGCGGCCTGGCTGTGCCGGATCGCGCCAACCGGGTGCCCGTGCGCGGCGAGCCATCCGGCGGCTGTCCGATGCAGTGCGGTGAGTTCACCCGGCGCGGTGCGGCGCAACTCCAACCGCAGCAGGTCGGTGAACAGCTGGTGGTAGCGGAACCATGACCGCGTTGCGTCCAGGGAGACCACGAAGGCGTTCGCCTGCTCCAGGTCCTGCAGGATGCGCTCTCCGCCGCTGCCACCGGTGAGCAGGTCGGCGAGCTCGCCGTTCACCTTCTCCAGGATGGAGGTCCGCAGCAGAAGCTCCCGCACGTGGCCGGTCTGCCGCTCCAGCACCTCGGCCAGCAGGTACTCGGCCACCGTCCGTTCGCTCCCGGAGAATTCGGCCACGAACCGCTCCGGGGCCTCATGTCCGGCCAGCGACAATGCAGCCAGGCGCAGCCCCGCCACCCAGCCCTCGGTGCGGTCCCGAAGCAGCGTCAGCGCCGGCTCGGGTAAGCTCACCCCGGCGCCGTCCAACAGCTTCCGCGTCTCCTCCAGTGCGAAGCGCAGGTCGGCCGTCCTGATCTCGGTAAGTTCGCCCTCCAGCCGCAGGCGGTGCAATCCGAGCCGCACATTTTGCCGGGTGAGGAGAACGAACCGCAACGCGGACGGTGCGCGCATCAGCAGCAGCTCAAGTTGCCGGCGCGCCTCGGCCGAGCCCAGCTCGTGCACGTCATCTATCACGAGCCAGATCCGGTCCGCCAAGGACGCCAGGTCGGTCAGCAGGCGCTCCACGATTCCCCAGCCGTCCAGATCGGGCGCCGCCGTCAGCGCCCGCACCAGCGCCGACCCCGGAATCGTCCCACGGAGCGCGTCGAGCACCGACAGCCAGAACCGCTGTGGGTCATGTTCGTCGTGTCCGACCGCTATCCAGGCGACCCGCTCATTGATGCTCGCTTCATCGATCCACGACTGGACCAGGACCGTCTTCCCGCTACCGGCCGGCGCCGATATCACGGTCACCCGACCTGCGGCTGCGAGCCGTCCGAATAAGGCCGGTCGCGGCACGAGTCCACCCAGGCGAATGCGGAAGGCGCCGTCGTCAGGTCTCATAGTCAAGATCTAATCACCCTGATGATGAGGTGACGTTCCCCCGCCGCCGTGGCCACCGACAACTTCGACTACCGGCATCCGTCGCTGGAGACCTGTCACGCCACCGAGAAGGCGCCCAGGTTCGTCGACTCCTACTCCAGCTCGCAGGAGCAGCCCTACAGCTCTTGCTGGACCGCCTACATCGGGTACGCGGGCTGGGAGGAGGACGACGACGGCAGCGGCGTCAAGAAGCGCAAGCCTGCGGCGTGGACCTACCTGTTCCCCCCGCAACTGCGCATCCCCGCGCAGCTGGTGGCCCAGTTGCACCCCGGCGACGTCTTCTCCTAACTTCCTGCCCGTCATCGACCACATCGCCGACGCCCTGGATCAGAGCAAGAACGCATCCGCCTTTCCGCCGTACCGCCCAGGGGACACGACCAACGGCAGGAACAACAACTATCCGCCGGTCAGAGGGCCCCTGGGGAACGAGCTGAAGAAAATCATCGCAGGTAACTACGACAAGGCGCCGACCACCGACGAGGGTCAGCCGCTCTGCAGAGGAGCCGACAAGAACGAGCGCGCCAACCGTAAGGTCTTCGGCGGCCACCCCATCTACGTGCCGCAGGACGCCTTCTCCCTGACGCCGTACGGCAACTACTGCCAGTACTACTTCAAGGAGCAGTACGCGGCCACGCACGCCGGTGCGCTCCAGTGCGACGAATATCCCTTCGCCTCCACCGAGCAAGGGGCCGCCCTGGACAAGATTCACTATTCCGTCCGTGCGGTGCACACCAGCTATAACGAGAACCACGGCGATGCGCTGCAGGCCTTCTACGGCCAGTACCGGCTCATCACCTATGACCCGGAGAATACTCCCACGAAGGTCAGCGACAGCCCCTTCTGGGTGAAGATCGTAGACTAGCGGCGCAGAGCGCCGGGCTGCCCGGCGGCCCGGCGCTCCACCCGCCTGAGCAGGGATGAGGAGATGACGATTCCGGAGCGGGCGCTTCCCGCGGAGGATCAGTGGGAGCTGCTGGCCGAGCATAATCTCTCGTACTACTTCCATGGCCTCTGGGTCGAGAGCGACGACCGGGAGGAGGTGGCCAGGCTGCTGCGGGTGGACCCGGGCACCAGGCTGGAGTGCGATCGCGAGACGCTCGTCGAGATGTACCAGGGGCGGCCCGCGGACACCGTGTGGATCGGCCCGCACGCCCCCGGCTGGACGCACGTTCTCGCCTTTGGCCTCTATCCTTTCCATCCCGCCATCCGCAACCTCGGGAAACGGCGCGTTTTCGAGATCCGCTACGACGAGGCCCGGTACGAGCTGGAAGGGATGTACGTCTACTACGACGGCGAGCGGCTCGGGGATGCCGAGCCACCGCTCGAAGAGGGCGGGCCGATGTTCCTGCCCGATTACCGGCGCTATGCGGGCGGGCTCGCGCTGCTCGACGATCTGGACCTCGAACGGCATGCGCACCGCATGTTGTCCATGATGGGCAGGATCTCGGGACGCTTTCTCGACCGGGAGTGGTTCGCGGCGACGCGGAGCCTTTATCGCATCCCAGACGGGACCTGGCCGGAACAATGGGAGGGCTGAGCCCCCGCCCGCCCTGCCGGGTCCGCCCTGCCGGGTCCGCCCTGCCGGGTCCGCCCTGCCGGGTCCGGTCGGCCGGCGCGCCCCGGCGCCCTCGCGGAGAGTGGCGAGGACACGGAGGCGCGGGCTCAGCCACCCGCCGCAGAGCGGGCTGCGTTCGAGCGCTCCGGACCCGTCGTGCGATCCCGGGAACTGATCGCTGCGGACGGGCCATCGTCGCCATGATCGCTTTCAGGAGGGAGTCGTCATGGGACATGTGCTGCTGACGGGGGCCACCGGAAGGATCGGCACGGCGCTGGTCTACTGCGCGGGCTTCTCGCCCATCGCGGCCGTCGCCAGGTCCGGCCCGGAGACGTGGCGGCGGACGATGGCGGTGAACGTGGCCTCCACCGCCGAGCTGGTCCGGCTGGCACTGCCCGCGCTGCGAAGGTCCAGGGGGCATGTGGTCTTCGTCAACGCCTCGCCCGGGATGACCGGGGTCCCCCGCTGGTCGGCGTTCGTCGCCGGCAAGGCGGCGATGCGGGAACCGGACGATTCGCTGCGCGAGTAGGAGGCCGCCCATAGGGGGCAGATCAGGTACGGGAGAAAGGGACAGTCGTCCACTCCCGTCTCGGCGTCCACGGCGCCTACACCCTCGCCATGCCCGAACCTCGCGCCCGGCGCCATCCGCGACCCGAATGCCGCCGAGGGCGACGACGACGCGACCGACGACCAGGGGAAAGACAACGCGCACCGCACCGCGCCCTCGCCTCGAAAGACCCATCCGTCATCGAGATCTGCCACGTCCTGGCCCGGCTCTTCATCCCCACCGCCAGCGCCATCGACCACGTCCTGGGCTGGTCCTACTACCGCCGCCTTCACCAGCACCGGGCGCAACTCAGCCACTACCGCCGACGCGGTCATTCCATCCCAAGAAATCTACGGATGTAGTACCTGTACCCATCGTGCTCGATGGCAAGGCCCTCCGGAGTAGGGTCGCGGCAGCCGATCGCCCCGACCACGTACGTTGGGCGCCGAAGTCTGCGATCGTCACGGCCTCAACCTTTGCAAGCTCGGTCGAACAGGGCAACTATCAGCGGCCCGCCAAGCATCCGTCACGGAACTGTGATCATCTAGACACTCGATCCCCACACAGAGAACCCCGCCTCCCAGCGCAGGGAAGCGGGGTTTATGCATGTCAGAGGCTACTTGGCCAAGTGCCTGCTGATCACCAGCCGCTGGATCTGATTCGTGCCCTCGAAGATCTGCATGATCTTGGCCTCGCGCATGTAGCGCTCGACCCGGAACTCCCGCGTGTACCCGTACCCGCCGAACACCTGCACCGCGTCCGTCGTCACCTTCATCGCCGCGTCCGTCGCCACCAGCTTCGCCACGCTGGCCTGGCGGCTGTACGGCAGGCCGGCGTCGCGGCGGCGGGCGGCGTCGAGGTACGTCGCCCGCGCGCTGTCCACGGCGGCGGCCATGTCCGCCAGCAGGAATCCGAGCCCCTGGTGGTCGATGATCCGCTTGCCGAACGTCTTCCGCTCCTTGGCGTAGGCCACGGCCTCGTCCAGCGCGGCCTGGGCCAGGCCGGTCGCGCAGGCGGCGATGCCGAGCCGGCCGGAGTCGAGGGCGCTGAACGCGATCTGGAGGCCCTGCCCCTCGTCGCCGATCAGCCGGTCCGGCTCCAGGACCACGCCGTCCCAATGGGCGGTGGTCGTCGGAACGGCGTGCAGGCCCATTTTCTCCTCGGGCCGGCCGAAGGTGAGCCCGTCAGCGGCGCCGGGCGCGAGAAAGCAGGAAATGCCGGAGCTGGAGCGGGCGAACAGGGCGTAGAAGTCGGCGATGCCGCCGTGCGTGATCCACGCCTTGTTCCCGCTGATCCGGTAGCCGTCCGCGACCCGCTCGGCCTTGCAGGTCAGCGCACCGGCGTCGGAGCCGGCCTGCGGCTCGGACAGGCTGTAGCCGCCGATCAGCTGCCCGGCCAGCATGCCGGGCAGCCAGCGCGCCCGCTGCTCCGCCGTCCCGTACGTGAACACGGGGAAGCAGGCCAGGGTGTGCACGCTGGTCGCGACCGCCACGGCCGCCCACCGCATCGCCAGCTCCTCGATGACCTGCAGATACACCTCGTACGGCTGCCCGCCGCCCCCGTACTCCTCGGGGTACGGCAGCCCGAGCAGCCCGGCCCCGCCCAGCACCCCGAAGAGCCCTTCGGGGTACGTCTCGGCGCGCTCGTGCTCGTCGACCCGCCGCGCGAGCTCCTTGTCGGCGATCTCGCGGGTCAGCTCGATGAGGTCCTTGGCGTCCTGGTCGGGCAGCAGGCGGTCGACGGTCACGATCCCTCCTGGCTCATGGTGGGCTCACCCAGTCGCGCCAGGGTGGTCCTGGCGCGCTCGCGGAACTCGGCGACGCGGGCGAGCTTGATGTCCTCGTACCCCCGGATCAGCTCGGGCAGGCCCGCGATCTCGGCGACGGTGTCGGCGGTCGCGGGCGTGAGCCTGGTCAGGGCGGCGCGCACGAGGTCGCGGTACTCGCCCACCAGCTCCCGTTCGACGCGCCGCACCTGGGCCCGGCCGAACACGTCGAACGCCGTCCCGCGCAGCACCCGGGCGGCACGCAGCCCGCGGAACAGCACTCCGGCCGAGCGGCGTACCTTGATCTTGCGCTTCATGCCCATCGCGCGCAGCGCCGGTGGGTGCAGCAGCACGGTGACGACCGCGTCCGCGCCGAACTCGCGTTCCCGTCTGGCCTGCTCGGCGGGGTCGAGGTGGAGGCGGGCGACCTCGTACTCGTCCTTGTAGGCCATGAGCTTGTGCAGCCCGCGGGCGTAGGCGAGGGCGATCGCCGTGCCGGCCTCCTCGCCGGCCCGTTCGATCGCCAGGCCGGTCAAGCGGCGCACGTCGTCGGCGTACGTGGCGGCGTAGGCGGCGTTCTGGTAGCCGGTCAGGTCGGTGACGCGGATGGCCACGACGTCGTCCAGCTTCTCGACGGGCTCGTCGGAGTCGTGCACGACCGCCTGGCGTACCGCCTCGGGGTCGGCCACGGCGGCGCGGCCCCAGCGGAAGGCGGCGAGGTTCTGCTCGACGGCGGCCCTGTTCAACCGGATCGCCTCCTCGATGGCCGCGGCCGACATCGGCAGCAGGCCGTGCTGGTACGCGGCGCCGACGAGCACCAGGTTGGCCGGCATGTGGTCGCCGAACAGCGCCTCGGCCAGCTGGTGGGCATCCAGGCACTGGGTGCGGAGCGTGGCGGACTCCACGCGGGCGACCGCGGCGGCGTGCCCCGGCACCGGCATGCGGCCGGTCACCATGGCGGCGGTGGGCACGACGGAGGTGTTCAGCACGGCGATGGTGTGCTCGGGCGTGGCCACCGCCAGGTTGGCGTCGGAGGCCGCGCCCAGCAGGTCGAAGCCGATCAGCACGTCGACGCGGCCGTGCGAGGCGCGTACCGATCCCTCGACCGGGCGCGGCGAGATCCGCACATCGCTGACCACAGGGCCGCCCTTCTGGGCCAGACCGGTCTGCTCGAGCCCGGCCGCGTGCAGCCCGTCGAGGTGGGCGGCCATCTGCAGGATCTGCGAGACGGTCACGACGCCGGTGCCGCCGATGCCGGGCATCCTGATCAGCGCCTCTGCAGGCCTGCCGGCGGGCTCGTCCACAGGTGGCGGCGGCAGTGCCTGGGGAGCGGCAGGGGTGCCCGGCTCGACCAGCAGGAACGACGGGCAATCGCCCTTGAGGCAGCTCAAATCGGAGTTGCAGGACGCCTGGTGGATGCGGGTCTTGCGACCGTACTCGGTCTCGACCGGCTGCACCGACAGGCACGTCGAGACGTCGCCGCAGTCGCCGCATCCCTCGCAGACCCGCTCGTTCACCACGACCTTCTCGACCGGGGTGGGCAGTTTGCCGCGCTTACGCAGCCGCCGCTCCTCGGCAGCGCACCGGTCGTCGTGGATCAGCACGGTCACGCCGTCGAGCGCGGCCAGCTCCTTCTCGACCGCGGCGAGATCGTCGCGGTGCCGTACGGAGGCGATCGAGACCAGCCGCACCCCCCGGTACGTCTCCGGCTCCGGCGTCGTGATCACGATGCGGCGCACGCCCTCGATCGCCAGCTCGTGCGTGAGCGCGGGCACGTCGAGCCGGCCCTCCGCCCGCTGGCCGCCCGTCATGGCGACGGCGTCGTTGTAGAGCAGCTTGTACGTCATCGACACGCCGGCGGCGACGGCCGCCCTGATCGCCAGGGAGCCGGAGTGGTGGAAGGTGCCGTCGCCGAGGTTCTGCACGAAATGCCGGTCTTCGGTGAACGGCGCCAGCCCGATCCACTGGGCGCCCTCGCCGCCCATCTGGGTGAGGCCCACCTGGGTGCCGCGCCCGTGCCCGTCCAGCGCGATCATCGCGTGGCAGCCGATGCCCACGCCGACCAGCGTGTTGTCGGAGGTGCGGGTGGAGGTGTTGTGCGGGCAGCCCGAGCAGAAATAGGGGGTACGGGCGGCGACGAGCGGAAGCGAGCGGTTCTTGGCCACCGTGACGGTCGTCCGTCGCGGCAGCCGGTCCGCGCCCACGCAGGCGGCGATGGCCTTGGCCACGTCCTCCGCGCCGAGCGTGCCGCGCGCGGTCAGCAACTCCCTGCCGACGACGGCCGGCGCCCGCTCGCCACCGTACAACGCCTGCTTGACCTGCCCCTCCAGGAACGGCACCTTGTCCTCGACCACCAGCACCCGGTCGAGGCCGGCGGTCATGGCGGCCAGGTCCGCGTGGTCGAGGGGGAACGGCATGGCCAGCCTGATCAGCCGTACACCCAGGTCGTCCATGGCCGCCTCGTCCAGGCCGAGGTCCGCCAGCGCGCGCAGGACCACCGCGTACGTGGTGCCCGAGGCCAGGATGCCCAGAGCGGTGTTGCCCGCGCCGGACATCACCCGGTTGAGCCCGTGCGTGCGGGCGTACTCGCGGGCCAGGTCGAGCCGGCGGGTGAGCATGTCGTGCTCGGCGTCGAGCGCGGCCGGGCCGAGCAGGATGGGGGCCGCCCCGCTCCGGCCGTCCGGGGGCATCGGGATGCCCGTCCGCAGTGGGCCGAGGTCCACGGTGGCGGACGCGTCGGCGATGTCGGCGACGATCTTCAGTCCCGTCCACAGGCCGGTGGCACGGGACATGGCCACCGCGTGCAGCCCGAACTCGATGATCTCCGCGACCGAGCCGGGCGCCAGCAGCGGCAGGGACAGGCTCTGGCACATGGGCTCGCACGAGCTGGGCAACGTGGAGGACTTGCAGCCGGGGTCGTCGCCGATCCACGCCACGGCGCCGCCGCGCGGTGCGGTGCCGGCCGTGTTCGCGTGCCTGATCGCGTCGGCTGCCCGGTCCAGGCCGGGGTTCTTGCCGTACCAGAAACCCGTCACGCCCTCGTGGCGGCGACCCGGCACCTGGTCGAGCAGTTGGGTGCCGGCCACCGACGTGGCCGCGAGCTCCTCGTTCAGCCCGGGCTGGAACACCACGCCCGCCTCGTCCAGGAACCGCGCCGCCCGTCCCATCTCCAGGTCGACGCCCCCCAGCGGCGACCCCTGGTAGCCGGTGACGAACACCCGCGTGTCCAGCCCGCGCTCGCGGTCCAGGCGGCGCTGCTCCAGCGTCAGCCGGACCAGGGCCTGGATGCCGGAGATGAGCACCCTGCCGTCGAGTGCCGTGTACTTGTCGTCGAGCGACACGGGGGCGGGAACCGCGCTCACGCGTATCTCCTCCTGGCTTCGTACGTGGTGATTCACAGCACAGCAACGTGGGCAGGACATTCGCAAGTATTAGATGAGAAGGTGCCCCGAAGACGCAAACAATATGAGGGTTCCGCCGAGATGGCTGGTGTTCTTTGCGCCTGAGGAAGGGGATCTGGCATGCCTGACGTGGACGCGATCGATCACCACGTGCTTCGGCTGCTGCGGGAGGACGGGCGCAGGACGTTCTCGGAGATGGCCGACCTGGTGGGGCTGTCGGTGGCCGCGGTCAAGCGGCGGGTGGACCGGCTGCGCGAGATCGGCGTGATCAAGGGCTTCACCGTCGAGATCGACTACGCCAAGCTCGGGTGGGGCATCGAGGCGTTCACCGAGCTGCGCTATCCCGGCACGACGCCGGTCAGCGAGATCGTCCGCACCGCGAGAGAGGTGCCGGAGGTGCAGGCGGTGTTCACGATCGCGGGCGATCCGGACGCGCTGATCCACGTACGGGTGCGGGACCTCGGCCATCTCCAGCAGGTCATCGACCGGCTGCGCCGGGCCGGGAACGTGACCGGCACGAAGACGTTGCTGGTGCTCGGGTCGTGGACGCGGGAGGCGCTGTCAAGCCGTCCCTCCTGATCGTTCCCGGCGGGAGAAACAGCGGACGAGCAGGCCGACCGCGAGCAGCACCGGCACGCCGAGGCCGGCCAGCCAGAACGACACGCCGGTCAGGGGGACGGTGTCGTGTGCCGCCCTGTCGCCGGCGGGGGCCGGGCTGGGCTCGTACGGACCGGTGGTGGCGTGGACGCGCGGCTCCTTCCGCGGGCGATGGGGCTCCGCGTGGGAGGCCGCCTGAGGCGTTTCCGCCGGGACGGGTGTACGCGTGCGCACCGGGGAGGGACTCGCGACCGGCTCGACGGCGGTGGACGTACAGGAGCGGTTGTTCGCGGTGCTCTCCTCGCGGCTGACCGTGGAGACGGTGACACAGTTGGCGATCTCGCCGGCGGCGTCCGGGCTCGCGGTGAAGGCGAGCGTCCTGCTCTCGTGCGGAGCCAGCGTCCCGAGCGAGCAGGTCGCGGCCGGGCATTCGTGCGGGCGGCCGGTGACCGTCGTCCGATCCCCGCCGGCGGAGTCCCGCACGGTGACGTCGGCCGCGCGGGACGGACCGTTGTTGCGGACCCTCACCCGGTACGTGATGCCGTCGCCCTCGTTCACGCTGGCCGGGCCGGTCGTCTCGACCTCCACATCGGTCATCGTCCGGGTCCGGCTGATCAGCTCCGCCGTGTCGTCCGTCGCGTTCGAGGCGGTCACATGGGCGCGGGTGACGATGTCCGTGTCGTCGGGGAGCGAAGGGTCGATCGTGACGGGGATCTCGTAGACCGTGCTGTGTCCCGGCGGGATGACCAGGCCCGGCCCGCCGCAGGTGACGATCTGGTCGGCGAGGGTGTCGGTGATCATGACGTCCTCGGCGTCCTGGCCGCCGGCGTTGGTGACGGTCACGGCGTAGACGGACACCCCGCCGACGATCATCGGGTCAGGGGCGACCGCCTGGCTGATCCGCAGTTCGGCACCAGGGACGGGCATGGCGGCCGCAGGACGGCTCCCCCAGCCGCCGCCCCCCATCGCCGCGAGCGCGACAACCGCCGCAATCCCGGCCACGCCCATTTCAGCCCCCGCACCGACTCGACTCGGGAGCGATCCTGCTACCGCGCGAACACCACGAGACGGCGATCAGGCCAGAAGCGTGCACGGCGATGACGGATCCTTTGCCATCCGGGGTGTTCCGCGCTCGACGAACACCCCGGACACGGCATGCCCGGCCGCGTAGTGTCGGGGAACATGCCAGGTGCCGCCCGCTACGACGACGTCGCCGACTTCTACGCGGCCGGTTGGACGGACGCCGTCGACGACCCCGCCTCCGTCCGCCTGCTCGCTCTGCTGGAGCCGATCGCGGACCGCCGAGTCCTGGAGATCGCCTGCGGCCACGGCCGGATCAGCCGCGCGCTCGCCCGCCGTGGCGCCGATGTCGTGGGCGTCGACCTCTCATCAGCCCTGATCGAGAAGGCAAGGGCCGCCGAGCTCGACTCGCCGCTCGGCATCCACTACATCCACGCCGACGTGACCAGCGCCGACGTCCCCGGCGTTTCCGGACCCTTCGACGCCGTGGTCTGCAGCTTCGGCCTCTCCGACATCGACGACCTCGAAGGCGCGGTCGCGGGGGCCGCCCGCGCCCTCCGCCCCGGGGGCCTCTTCGTGTGCTCGATCCTGCACCCGTGCTTTCCTGGTGGCCGGGGCGTCTCGGGTTCGTGGCCCGGGGACGCGGGCTACCACACGGAGGGCTGGTGGCGCGCCGACGGCGAGCTCTCGTCCCTGCGCCGCCAGGTCGGCGCCAACCACCGCACACTCTCGACGTACGTCAACACCTTCCGCGGCCACGGCCTCTGGCTGGACGAGATGGCCGAGCCCGAGCCCGCCCAGGAGTGGGCGGCGAAGCGCACCGACGCCGCCAGGTTCCCCGTGTTCCTCGTCATGAGGTGCGTCAAGCACGTGACTCGTACACCCGATCAGCGCGAGGCGACGGGTCGAAAGGCGGCAGGTTGAAACGGTCGCGAATGGTCTGCTGGACGGTGTATTTGTCGGCCCGGGCGTCGACCGCCATCACATATTCCTTGCGCCGGAAAAGCTCGATCACCGGATCGATTTTGTTGTGGTAGTCGCGCAGCCGCCGGGCCAGCGCGTCGGGGCTGTCGTCCTCCCGGCTCACCAGCTCCCCGCCGCACACGTCGCACCGCCCCTCGTCCTCCGGCCGGTGCGCGATCAGGTTGTAGTCCATGCCGCACCGCGAGCACAGCCGCCGGGCCAGGACGCGCCGGCGCACCTCCTCATCGGGCAGGTCGAGGTGGATCACCCCGTCGATGTCGTAGCTCTCCAGAAAGAACTCCGCCTGCCGCCGGTTGCGCGGAAAACCGTCGATGACGAATCCGTAGTTCCAGTCGTGCAACTGGAGGCGGTCCCTGACGACGTCCTCGACCAGGTCGTCCCCCACCAGCTCCCCCGCCGCGACCACGCGGCGCACCTGGGCGCCGAGCTTGGTGTGGTTCTTGACGTGCCAGCGGAAGATGTCGCCGACGCTGATGTGCACGAGATCCAGATCGTCGGCGAGCAGCTTGCTCTGCGTTCCCTTGCCGCTGCCCTGCACTCCCATGATCACATATTTCCGCATGTCTCTTCGCTTTCGCGGTCTGGTCATTCCTCGGGCATCGTCACCTTCCCATCTGCCCCGTGTGCCGGAGAAGCCGCCTGGTGTGCCCCCGCCACCGCCGAGGGCGGCGATACGTAGATTTGCCGATGCCTGGTATGCCTGCGGTGCTTACTCTCGGGCCCCATCGAGCGCCCTGCGAGAAGGTGGGTCCATGCGTGCGCTGACCACGTTCCTGTCGTTCCTCGTCATGATCATGACCCTTGCCCCGCCCGCGAGCGCGAAACCGGCCCCGGCCGCGCCGGCGGACGTGGTCTTCCAGCGGGCCGACTTCTCGGCCGGCACGCCGGAGGGCACCATGGCCGGCGACGGCCTGTCGTTCGGCTCGGCCGCCGGCACCACCTCCTACACCGACGCGCTCGGCACCAAGACCTGGGAGTACGCGCGCTGGACAGGCCCCGAGCGGGCCATCGGCTTCCCCGCGACCGAGCTGATCGCCTCCTGGACCGCGGACCTGCCTCCCGGCAGCTGGCTGCAGGTCGAAACCCGTGCAAGGAACGCCGAGGGCCTGACGAAGTGGTATTCGCTGGGCCGCTGGGCGTACGCGGAGGGCGACATCCGGCGCACCTCCGTGGCCGGGCAGGGCGACGCCGACGGCACGGTCGCCGTGGACACCTTCGTCGCGGCGGCGGGCAAGCAGATCAGCGCCTACCAACTGCGCCTCACGCTCTACCGCACGCCGGGCTCGTCGGTGACGCCGCGGGTGCGTACGTCCGGCGCCATGGCCTCCAACGTGCCCGAACGCAAGACCGTGCCGGTCAGCCCGGGCGGCGGCGTCTGGGGGACGGAGCTGAACGTGCCGCGCCGCTCCCAGAACGTGCACGAGGGCCACTACCCCGAGTGGGACGGCGGCGGCGAGGCGTGGTGCAGCCCGACCTCGACCACGATGGTGCTGGGCTATTGGGGTGAGTGGCCGAGCGCGCAGGACACGGCGTGGGTCGATCCGTCCGACCCGAATCCGGAGGTCGACTACGCGGCCCGCTACACCTACGACCACGCCTACCAGGGGGCGGGCAACTGGCCGTTCAACACCGCCTACGCGGGCCGGTACGGCATGGACGGGTTCGTCACCCGGCTGCGGTCGCTGACCGAGCTGGAGCAGCTGATCAAGGCGGGCGTGCCGGTCATCACCTCGCAGTCCTTCAAGAAGAGCGAGTTGCCGGGCGCCGGGTATGGCACCAACGGGCACCTCATGACGATCATCGGCTTCACGGCGACCGGTGACGTGATCGCCAACGATCCCGCGTCGTCGAGCAACGACGCCGTGCGGCGCGTCTATCCGCGGGCCGACTTCGAGAACGTCTGGCTGCGCAGCTCCAGCAGCGGCGGCATCGCGTACGTCATCCACCCGCCGGGCCACGCCCTGCCCGCCACGACCCCGGGGCTGCCGGCCAACTGGTGACCTCGCGACCGGCCTGCGGCGATCCGCGTCCTCACGGTCGCCGCGGGCCTCCGCGACGCCCCGCCTCACCGGGGCCCGATGGCGTCGGAGATCGGCTCAACTCGACGCAGGACCGAGAGTTCCGTACCCTTACAACCTCGACAACTGTGGCCGACCACGCCGTGGAGCGCCGGATGACCGAGGACGAATCTGCGTCACTGGAGATGACGCGGCTGGTGCGGCCCAAGTGGAACGGTCCGCCCCTTCTCCTGTCATCCGACGGCGTACGCGTCCTGGTGGCGGGCACGGGGGCGCATCGCCCGGAGTCGCGGCTGCCGCAGGTCCTCGCCGTCCCGGCGACCGTCAACGACGTGTCCCAGTGCCTGGTGGAGCGGGCGGGCCTGGCTCCGGCCAATGTGACCGTGCTGCTGGACCCGGCGACCCCGGCCAACCTGGGCGAGGCCCTGGAGCGGGCCGCGCGCGAGGCCACGTCGGTCCTGGTGTTCTACTACGTCGGCCACGGCGTCTTCGCCCCGGACGGCGAGCTGCACCTGGCCACCCGCGCCACCGTGGACCTCGGCCAAGGCGTGCCCGGCTACCAGGCGCTCCCCTACAGCATGGTGCGCACCATCCTGTCCTCGTCCCCGGCCGACCTGGTGATCGTGGTGCTGGACTGCTGCTTCACCGGCGGCGGGCGGCCCGTGCCGGCGAAGGCCGCGGACCGCATCTTCGAGGGCATGGGGCGCAGCGCGTACGTGCTGGCCTCCACCAGCAGGGACGACAATGCCTGGGCGCTGCCCGGCGTCCGGCACACCGCGCTCAGCGGCGCGCTGATCAGGCTGCTGAACGAGGGCGAGGCGGACGGCCCGCCGGCGTTCACTCTGGACCACGTCTACCACCGGCTGGCCCGGACCCTGCCCAGCGCCGGATTCCCCCAGCCACGGCGGCAGGCCACGGACGTGGGCGACCGGGCGCCGCTCGCCACAAACCCCGCGAACGAGGGGCCGCCCAACCGCTCGGGCCCGCCGATGAGCTCGCCCGGCGACCTGTCCAGCCCCTATCGCGGCCTGGCGGCGTACGGTCCCGAGCACGCCGAGCTGTTCTTCGGGCGCGAGGAGCTGACCAGGTCGCTGAGCACGCGGGTCCGCCAGGCGCTCAGGACGGGCGGCCCGCCCGTCGTCATCGGCTCGCAGGCGTTCGCCGCGGGCGGCCCGCTCATCCTCACCGGCCCGTCGGGCTGCGGGAAGTCGTCGGTGCTGCGGGCCGGGCTCATTCCCGCGCTGCGGCGGGAGGAGGACGTGTCGTGCGTCGTGCTGGCGCCCGGCGCCGACCCGCTCGGCACGCTGGCCCGCGAGCTGGCCGAGCTCGCCGGCGGGGACCCCGCGCGACTGCGCGCGATCATCGAGTCCGATCCCAGCGGGGCACGGCGCGGGCTGCCCGGGCGGGTGCTGCTGGTGGTGGACCAGTTCGAGGAGGTGTTCACGGCCTGTCCCGACGGGGCGGCGCGAGCGCGGTTCGTCGAGGCGCTCGCCGAGCTGTCGCGGGCGGCGGCCGTGGTGATCGCGGTGCGCGCCGAGTTCTTCGGGCGCTGCGCGGCGTACCCGGGGCTGGTGGAGGCGATGCGGCGGCCCGAGGTCGTCACGCCCATGACCGCGGCCGAGCTCCGCGCGGCGATCGAGCAGCCGGCCGTCCGGTCCGGCCTCGGCGTGGAGTCCGGGGTCGCCGACCTGATCATGGAGGACCTGCGGGCGCACGAGGCGGCCCTGGAGCGGTCGGGCGGGCCGCTGCCCCTGCTCTCCCACGCCCTGCTGGCCACATGGCAACGGCGCTCCGGCGGCGTGCTGACCATGGCGGGCTACCGCAGCGGGGGCGGCGTCACCGGGGCGCTGGCGATGAGCGCGGAGGACACGCTCAGGGGGCTGGGCGCGGAGTTCGAGCCGGTGGCCCGCGACCTGCTGGTCCGGCTCGTCCGCGTGGACGAGCAGATCGGCGGCACGGCGCGGCGGGTCCCGCTGGCCGAGCTGGCTCCCGACGCACCATCGGTCGGCGGGCAGGTGCTGGCCGAGCTCGGCAGGGCACGCCTGGTCACGGTGGCCGGGGGCCAGGCGGAGCTCGCCCATGAGGCGCTCATCCGCGCCTGGCCCCGGCTCGGCGGCTGGATCGACGCCGAACGCGCCACCCTGCTGGTACGCCGCCGCCTGTCGGAGGACGCGGCGACCTGGCAACGCGACGGCCAGGACCCGGCCTACCTCTACGCCGACAGCCGCCTGGCCGCCGCCGAAGCCATGGCCGCCACCGCGGGCGGCCCGGGGTCGCCGGCCCCACCCGCTCCGGCCCACGGCATCCCAGGGCGCCCCGGGGCCACCGGCCACGTCACGGCGGACGGACCGCTCACGCCCGTCGAGCAGGCGTTCCTCCACGCCTCGGTACAACGGCACCGCCGTCGGGCACTGATCGGCCGGGCCGTCATCGCCGCGCTCTCCGTGCTGCTCCTCCTGGCCGCGACCGGCGGCGTGCTGGCCCTGGTCCAGTCCAGCCAGGCGTCGACCCAGGCCAAGCAGGCGACCGGCCAACGCGACCAGGCGCTCTCCCGCCAGCTCGCCGCCACCGCCAACAGCCTGCCCGACAGCTCACTCGCCGCCCAGCTGGCCCTGAGCGCGTATCGTGTCTCGGCCACCCCCGAGGCCCGCGGCGCGCTTCTCGGCATGTTGTCGCGCCCGCTCCCGGCCCGCATGATCGGCCATACCGCCCCGGTCGAGCGGGTGGCGTACCGGCCCGACGGGCGCGTGCTCGCCACTGTCTCCAGCGACTACACCGCCCGGTTGTGGAACGTCGCCGACCCCCTCCGTCCCAAGAGCGCGGGCATCGTGAAGGGCCACACGAGGGGCTTGACGGCGGCCGCGTTCAGCGCGAACGGCAAGATCCTCGTGACCGGATCAGCGGACGAGACGGCCCGCCTGTGGGAGGTCTCGGACACGGCCCGCCCGCGGGCCCTGGCCACGGTCACGGGACACGGCGAGCCGGTGGTCTCGGTGGCGCTCAACCCGAAGGGCGACCTGCTGGCCACCGCCGGGGCCGACAAGTCGGTGCGCCTGTGGAACATCGCCGACCCCGCCAAGCCGAAACCGGTCGCCGTACTCAAGCCGACCGCCGACCCCACCGAGGTGGCCTTCAGCCCCGACGGACGCATGGTCGCGGTCACCTCGTCCACCGGCGTCGCGCTGCTGGACGTGCTCACCCCGGCCAAGCCCAGCAGCCTGGCCGTGCTGACGGCGCCGGACGGCGGCGGCGTCAGGAGCGTGGCGTTCAGCGCGGACGGCCAGAGCCTCGCCACCGCCTCCAGCACCGGGGCGCTGCACCTGTGGAACATCGCCACCGCCAAGCTCACCGGCACCGCGACCGGGCACGCGCAGGCGGCCGGCGACGTGGCCTTCAGCGCGGACGGCAACGTCCTGGCCAGCGCCTCCGCCGACGGCACCGCCCGGCTGTGGAACATCTCGACCCCGAGCGACCCGCAGCCGGCGGCCACGCTGACCGGTTTCGCGGGTGCGGTGACCGGGGTGGCGTTCAGCCCGAACGGCCAGAACCTCGCCACCTCGTCCGCCGACGGCACCACCCGCGTGTGGAACGTCGCCGACCCCGCCAAGGTCGCCGCCCGCGCCCGGCTGGCCAGGCACACCGCGCTGGTCAACGGGGTGGCGATCGCCAAGGGCGGCCGTACGCTGGCGAGCGTCTCCGACGACAAGACCGTCAAGCTGTGGGACGTCTCCGACCCCGCGTCGGCCACTCCCATCTCGACGCTGCGCGGGCACACCGACGCCGTCGTGGCGGTGGCGTTCAGCCCGGACGGCCGCTACGCGGTGTCGGCGTCGCTCGACCGCACAGCCCGGTTGTGGCAGGTCGAGCGGCCGGCCAATCCGAAATTCGTGGCGACGCTTCAAGGGCACACGGGCGGGTTGCTGTCGGCGGCGTACAGCCAGGACGGCAAGTTCGTGGTGACGACCGGGCGGGACGGCAGGACGATGTTGTGGGACGTGTCCACGCCTGCCAGTCCCAAGCGGGTGGCCACGCCGGGCGTCGCCGACGACCGGCTCGACGTGGCCGCGTTCCGGCCTGACGGCAAGGTCCTCGCGACCGGCTCGGGCACCGCCGCCGTACATCTGTGGGACGTGTCCCAGCCGGCCCAGCCGCGCCGGCTGGGCGAGTTCGCCGCCGCTCCGGGCGGCGTGCTCGACCTGCAGTTCAGCCGGGACGGCAAGACCCTGGCCGCGGCGGCCTCGGACGGCACGGCGCGCCTGTGGGACGTCACCCGCCCCGAACAGCCCAAGCGTGTGGCGACCCTGCAGGGGCATGTGGCGGACGTGTCCGCGGTCGCGTTCAGCGCGGACGGCCGCACGCTCGCCACCGCCTCCCGCGACCGCACGATCCGGGTGTGGAACGTCGCCGACGGCGCCCGCCCGTCGTTGTGGGCGGTGCTCGGCGGCGCGAGCGCGGTGAACGACGTGGAGTTCAGCCCGGACGGCACCGTCCTGGCCGGCACGTCCGACCTGGCCACCCAGCTGTGGGGGCTGAACGTGGAGCAGGCGAGCGAGAGCGTCTGCCAGTCGTCGGGCATGTCGATCACCCGGGAGGAGTGGGCGCAACACCTCCCCGGCCGCCCCTACACCCTGCCCTGTCAGACCTCGTAGGTCACGTCGGAGAAGGTGGCCACGCCCCCCTCCCCCGCCAGGTCCTGCACCCACAGGCCGACGAACGCGCCGGTGAAGCCGAAGGCCCTGATCTGGCCGCCGATGATCTCGTCGGCGTGCTCGTCGGACAGGATCGTGGCGTCCAGCTCCACGGGGATGGGGCGGCCGTCGGCGGAGAAGCGCAGCACCGGACCGTCGAACTCGACGCCGAGCCGCGTCGCGGGCTCCCCGGTGAAATGCACGGTCCGCGTGCCCTGGTCGCTGCCGGTCAGGATCAGGCCGTCCGTGGTGAGCGCGAGGTGGTACCAGTTGCGGGAGTTGTAGTAGGCGGTGACCCCGGCGGACTGGTGCACGCTGTCCGGCTCGAACGTCACGTTCGTCTCGAACGCGCACTTCGTGCTGGTGACCCGGCGGGCGACGAGGCTGGGAGCGCGCAGCCCGTACGGGGACTGCCCGCCCGAGATCGTCACCCGGTCGCCGTCGAACCTCACCCAGTCGGGCGAAGCGGGGCGGCGCAGGGTGCTCCAGTGGAGCTCGGCGGGCTCGCGCTCCGCGACCGGCCACGGGTGCGGCGTCAAGGCAGGCGCGGGCACCTCGACGGCAGGCACTCCTCCGGCGACGCGCGGCCACCCGTCCACCCACTCGACCCGCTGGATGGCGCTCTCCCTGCCCAGCACACACCGGCCCCGCGTCGTGTAGGGGCGGGCGACCAGGTGCGCGACGTACCACTCGCCGTCCTGGGTCTGCACCAGACAGCCGTGCCCGGCCTTCTGCAGCTCCAGGCCGGGGTCGTGGCGGGAGGTGAGCATCGGGCCGGCCGGGTCCGGCTCGTACGGCCCGTCCAGCGTGCGGGACCTGAGCACGCTGACGCCGTGCTCGTAGCCGGTGCCGCCCTCGGCCACCATCAGGTAGTACCAGCCGTCGATCTTGTAGATGTGGGGTCCCTCGGTGACGCTCCGGTTCTCGAGAATGAGCCGCGGCTTGCCTGCTCCGCCGCCGTCGATCTGCTGGAGCTCGATCCCGGCGAAGCCGCGTCCCGGACGCGAGTCGAAGACCATGTTGAGCAGGTACGTGGCGTCGTCGTCGTGGAAGAGCGCGGCGTCGAACCCGCGTCCTGGCAGCCTGACCGGGTCCGACCACGGGCCTTCGACGGCGGGTGCGGTGATCAGGTAGTTCGCGATGTCCTTGTAGCCGTGGGCGTAGTTGTCCATGACGCCGAAGACGAGGTGGAACAGGCCGTTCGCGTACGTGAGGTCGGGCGCCCATATGCCGCCCGAGTCCGGCACACCCGTCAGGTCGAGCAGCCTGCGGTCGGTGAGGATGCCGCCCAGAGGGCGCCAGTTGACCAGGTCGCGGGAGTGGTGGACGCGTACGCCCGGATACCACTCGAACGTCGAGGTGGCCAGGTAGTAGTCGGCGCCGACCCGCAGGATGGACGGGTCCGGGTGGAAGCCGGGCAGGACGGGGTTGCGGATGGCCGTCCGTGTCATGGCTGCCTCCATTGATAGAAACCGGTCGCCGCGAACGCTACGGGCAGTGGGTCGTCGGCCACAAGAACGCGTGATGTATACGTTACATTCGAATCATCGGAATGGCTTCGCCTGCTGATATGCAGCCACCCCGACCCCGTTGACCAGGGAGCGCCTCGCCCGTACGGTAGGTATCGGTTTCTATAGCCGCCCTGGAGGATCTCGCCTGTGCACCACCACCCGAAGGCGTTGTCCGCCACGCGCGCGATGCACGGTCGCCCGGCACTCATGCGGCGGCCGAAGAGCCTGGCCGGCACCGTCATGCCGCCGACCACTGCCCACCGGCTCCCGCACCTGGCGACCCACGACGACATCGGCGGGACCGGCCTGATGGACCGTCAGCGCCGACGACACCGACGACTTCACCCTGCCGGCGGTCCCATGAACCGAGCGTACCCGCATGAGGATGCCGAGCAGATCTCTCCCGCCATAGACTGCGTTGAGATCGCGGACCTCCCATGCTCAGCCTGTCTGTCGTCGACGACCATGAAGGGCCGGCCTTGTCGCGAAAAGTAAGCCCTAAGAGCCCCAAAGAAGGGGGCGCGACGGACGAGCGCGTCACCGTCCGCGACGTGGCCGCACGGGCCGGGGTGTCGGCCACCACGGTCTCCCGCGTGATCAAGGGCGACTACCCGGTCGCCCAGGCCACCCGGGCACGAGTGGTGCGGGCCATGCGGGAGCTCGACTACGTGCTCAACGTGCACGCCCGCGCCCTGTCCGGGGCCAGCACGAAGATGGTGGCGTTCGTCCTCGACGACGTCACCGGTCCCTCCTTCGCCCACGTCGCCAAGGGCGTCGAACAGCAGGCCACCGCCGAGGGCAGGCTGTGCATGGTGTGCACCACCCACGGCGACCCGGCCCGCGAGCTGGCCATCGTCGAGGCCATGCGCGAGCAGCGGGCTGACGCGGTCATCCTGGTCGGCGGCGGCACATTGGACGACACCTACCGCGAGCGCATGTCGCACTTCGCCCACGCCCTCGACAAGGCCGGCTCCCGCCTCGTGTTGTGCGGGCGCCCACCCCTCGGCGAGGACGTTCCGACCACAGTGGTCGAGTACGACAACGAGGGCGGCGCGTACGCCATGACCAGCCACCTGCTCTCACAGGGCCACCGGCGCATCGCCCTGGTAGGCGCCACCGCCGACGACCTCAGCACGACCAGACTCGACCGGGTACGCGGCTTCATGCGCGCACACGAGTCCTTCGGCGTCCCGCACGACCCGGACCTGGTGGTCCCGGCCGGCTTCGACCGCGCGGACGGCTACGACGCGGCCCGCCGCCTGATCGCGCTGGGCACGGAGTTCACCGCCGTCTTCGCCGCCACCGACATGGTGGCCATCGGCGTCCTGGCCGCCCTCCGCGAGGCCGGACTGCGCGTACCCGAGGACGTGTCGCTGGCCGGCTACGACGACATCCCCTTCGCCGCCGACCTGACCCCCAGCCTGACCACCGTCCACATTCCCACGGAGGAGCTGGGCCGGACAGCGGTACGCCTGGCCCTGAACCGCCAGGACCGCCAGCACGTCGTCCTCGGCACCCACATCGTCGTCCGCGACTCCGTACGCCCCCCGGCCCGCCGCCCGTAGGCC
>NZ_VCKY01000155.1 GCF_005889735.1 Nonomuraea turkmeniaca | reverse complement strand
GACCGGCTGGAACACCCCGGAACGTGCCCGCAGCGGATACCGCGCGTACACGCCGCTGCCGACCGGGCCCCACGTCTCCGGCTTGCTCACCTGGTACGGCAGCAGCCCGTCAAGCCCGGCCGCCGCCAACCGCTCACGGGCCGACCAGGTCAGCTCCTGCAGGCTGAGCACGTCCACGTCCAGCCTGCGCACCAGGTCGACGATCACCTGGGCGTCGCCGCGCCCGCCGTTGAGGTTGGCGGTCAGCACCCGGAGCGGCCGTCCCTCGACCGAGCCTGAGGTCGCGATCGCGCGCGGCAGGACGCACCAGGCCAGGCAGGCGCAGACGGCCAGCATGACCGCCATCGCGGCCCTGTTCCGCGCGGCGACCGTCACCGCCAGCACGACCAGGGCCGCGACCGCGAAGTACGGCGTGAAGGAGACCAGCGGCACCAGCAGGACTCCCGACTCCAGCCCGCCGAGCCGCACCGCCGTCCCCCCGGCGAACACCACCGCGACCCCTATG
Source organism: Nonomuraea turkmeniaca (assembly GCF_005889735.1). Lineage (GTDB taxonomy): Bacteria > Actinomycetota > Actinomycetes > Streptosporangiales > Streptosporangiaceae > Nonomuraea > Nonomuraea turkmeniaca. The sequence goes on along the minus strand of NZ_VCKY01000155.1, from coordinate 24,070 downwards.
AGGAGTCGCGCCCCCCACTTGCGCCGGGGCCGGCCCGGCACCGCCTCGCCCGCGGTGGCCTCCTGTAACAGCACGCCCTCGAACTTAAGTGGTCATCATTAAATTTCTATGATGGCCGCTCCTCGTCGGCCGGGTCGCGGAACGCGCACGTGAAGACGTGCTCCCCTGACCCGACGGCGATCGGGCGTGCCGGCTCCGCTGGCAGGTAGACGGTGGCCGTGGCGTTCGGCGGGACGACCACGCGTAGCTCCAGTCGCCCGCCGGCGCGTTCCCAGCCGGCTTCGGCCCGGCCGAAGGGCGTCTCCAGCGTGGCGCTCGCGCGGGACAGGCCGCCTCCGGGACATGGCCTCACCAGCAGCTCACGGTAGCCGGGCGCGGCCGGTGCCAGGCCGGCGACCGTGCGGTGCAGGAAGTCGGCCACCGCGCCCAGCGCGTAGTGGTTGAACGAGGTCATCTCGCCGGGGTTGACCGTGCCGTCGGGCAACATGCTGTCCCAGCGTTCCCAGATCGTGGTGGCGCCCATCGTCACCGGGTACAACCAGGAGGGGCAGTTGCGCTGGGTGAGCAGCGCGTACGCGGTGTCGTACGCGCCCACGAGGCACAGCGCGTCGCAGATGAGCGGCGTGCCGACGAAGCCGGTGCCGATGCGGTGGTCGTCGGCGGCCACCAGCTCGACCAGCCGGCGCCCGGCCCGTTCCCGCTGCTCGGGCCCGTCCAGCAGGTCCAGGCACAGGGCGAGCGCGTAGGCGGTCTGGGTGTCGCAGGCCAGCCGCCCCGAGGGGGTGACGAACTCGCGGCGGAAGGCCGCGCCCACCGCCTCGGCCAGCTCCGCGTAGCGGGCGGCGTCGGCGTCGTGGCCCAGCAGCGCCGCCGTGTCGGCCACGATGCGGGCGGTCCAGGCGTGGTACGCGGTGGCCACGAGCGCGTGGTCGGTCCGCGCCTTGCCCGGCTTGTCCGGGGGAGCGGCCGGGTCGAGCCAGTCGCCGAACTGGAAACCCTCGTCCCACAGGTGGTTCCCGCCGGTCAGCCCGGCCACCTCGTCCACCCACGCCGTCATGCTCGGGTACTGCGTACGCAGCAGCCCGAGGTCGCCGGAGCGCTGGTAGAGCACCCACGGGACGATCACCGCGGCATCGCCCCACGCCGCGGCCGGGGCGGCCGAGGACATCAGCGACACCCAGGGCACGTACGGCGGGACCGTGCCGAGCTCGGCCTGCTCGGCGGACAGGTCGGCGAGCCAGGACGTCAGCGGGCCCGTGCAGTCGTACAGGAAGGCCGCCGCGGGGGCGAAGACCTGGATGTCGCCGGTCCAGCCGAGCCGCTCGTCCCGCTGCGGGCAGTCGGTGGGCAGGTCGACGAAGTTGCCGCGCATGCTCCACCTGACGTTGTCGTGCAGGCGGTTCAGCAGCGGGTCGGAGCAGTCGAAGGTGCCGATGGGCCGCATGTCGGTGTGGCAGACGACGGCCTGGACATCGGCCGGGTCCAGCTCGCCCGGCCAGTCGTCCACCTGCGCGTAGCGGAAACCGTGCATGGTGAAACGCGGCTCCCACTCCTCGGGCTCGGCGTCGCCGCGCAGCGTGTACTGGTCGAGCGCGGCCGCGTGGCGCAGCGGGCGCAAGGCCAGGGCGCCGCCCTCCAGGACCTCGGCGTGCCGGAGCGTGACGGTGTGCCCGGCCGGGCCCTGCACGCGGATGCGCAGGCGGCCGGAGACGTTCTGGCCGAAGTCGAGGATCGTCTCCCCGGACGGGCCTGTCAGCACCTCGACCGGGCTCAGCGTCTCCACCCGGCGCACGGGCGGGCCCGTCGGGGCCACCAGCAGGGGCGGGTCATGCCGCAGCACGTCGGCGGGCAGCCAGGAGGCGTCGTCGAAACCGGGCTGCGACCAGCCGCGCGGCAGCAGGCGGGCGTCGTGCCTCTCGCCGTCGTACAGGCTCGCTGCGGTGACGGGGCCGGAGGCGCAGCGCCACGCGCCGTCGGTCACGACGGTGTCGGTCGTGCCGTCGGCGTAGGTGATCTCCAATTGGGCGATCAGCGCGGTGCGGTCGCCGTAGATGTCGGTCTTGCCGCCCATGAAGCCGAGCCGGCCCCGGTACCAGCCGTCGGCCAGGGTCGCGCCGATGGTGTTGCCGCCCGCGCGCAGCAGGTCCGTGACGTCGTGGGTGCGGTAGCGCAGGCGGTGATGGTAGCTGCTCCAGCCGGGGGCGAGCACGTCGTCGCCGACGACCCTGCCGTTGAGCTCGACCTCGTACGTGCCGTGCGCGGTGACGTACAGGCGGGCCCTTTCGACGGGGGCGCGGACGGCGAAGTCGCGGCGCAGCAGCAGCGCGGGGCCGTCGGGCACGCCGAGCAGGTCCAGTGGCGGCGCGGCGGCTCCGGCCTGCCAGTCGGAAGGCCGCAGGAGCCCCGCCTCCACATGGGACCAGGGGCTCCAGTCGCCGGCTGAGCCGTCGGCGCCGTACACGCGGACCCGCGCGCCGCGCCGCTCGCGCGAGCCCAGCTCCGCGCCCGGCCAGGGCACGAGCAATGACTCGCCGGATTCGACGCGGCCGGTGGTGGTGCCGTCGCTCAGCTCGATCTCGTACGCCTGCTGCCGCCAGCCGGGGAGGTCGGCGGTGACGGCCCAGGACAGACGAGGGGCGGGCTCACCGATGCCGAGCGGGTGCAGGTGGTGCTCAAAGGTGGGGGCGTGGACGTGTGGAGAAGAAGTCATGTCATCCCTTGATGGCGCCGGCGGTCATCCCGGCGACGATCTTGCGGTTGAAGAAGACGAACAGCAGCAGCGGCGGGATCGTGATCAGGACGATGTCCATGAACAGCAGGTTCCACTGCGTGTTGTACTGGCTCTGGAAGTTGTAGAGGGTGACCTGCACGGTGGCGTTCTCGTCGCCGGGCAGGAAGTACAGCGGGTTGACGAAGTCGTTGAAGACGGCCACCGAGCTGGTCAGGATGACCGTGATGGTGACCGGCCGGAGCAACGGGAAGATCACGCGGAAGAACAACCGCAGGCCGCTGCATCCGTCGATCATGGCGGCCTCGTCCAGCTCACGCGGGATGGCCGCGATGAACGCCCGGAACAGCAGCACCGCGTACGACAGGTTGAAGGCCACCTCGACCAGGATCAGACCCGGCAGGGTCTTGAACAGCCCCAGCCCCTGCAGCAGCCAGATCGTGGGCACGATCGCGGGCGGGATGATCAGCCCGGACAAGACCAGGAAGTCGGCCATCTTGCCGATCTTCCCGGCCCGGCGCTGCAACACGAACGCCGCCATCGCCCCGAAGATCACGAGCAGTGCGACCGACACGACGGTGAGGATCGTGGAGTTGACGTACGCACGCAGGAGCACGTAGTCGCGTGCCTCGATCACCTCGACGAAGTTCTGGACGACGGGCCAGCTGGTGGGCCAGGCGAAGTCGAGGTCGGCGGACTGGACCCGGTCCTTGACGGCGGTCAGCAACATGAACGAGAACGGCACCAGGAAGATCGCCGTGGCCAGGAGCAACGCGATCCCGTCGGCGCCGAACCTCTTGAGCGCTCTCATAGGGCGGCCTGCCTCTTGCCGAGGAAGTAGTTCAGCGGGACGACGATGGCGGTGACGACCACGAACAAGATGACGTTGCCCGCGGTGGACAGGCCGAAGAAGCCGGCCTGGTACTGCTTGTAGATGATCGAGGCGATGGTGTCGCTGGTGAAGCCGGGCCCGCCGCGCGTCATGGTCCAGATCAGGTCGAACGAGCGCAGGCCGCCGATGAACGACAGCAGGATCACCGAATAGGTGGCCGGCCAGCTCAGGGGCAGCGTGACGTGCCGGAAGCGGTGCCAGGCGCCGCCGCCGTCCACGGCCACGGCCTGGTAGTAGTCGCGCGGGATGGACAGGATGCCGGCGATGTAGATGACCGTGGCGATGCCCACGCCCTTCCACACGTCCACCAGCGCCACCGACAGCAGCGCCGTGCCGGCGTCCCCCAGCCAGTCCGGGCCGTCGATCCCGACCAGCGCGAGCGCCCTGTTGACCAGGCCGGTGTCCGGCCGCAACAGCGCGCTGAAGGTGAACCCGACGGCCACCGTGCTCACCAGCACCGGGAAGAACACCACCGAGCGCAGGAAGCCGCGCAGCCGCAACCTCGAGGTGAGCAGCACTCCCAGCAGCAGCCCGAGCACCACCTTCAGCCCGCTGGTGACGACGGCGTAGAACAGGGTGTTGGCGAAGCCGATGCGCAGGTTCTGCTCGGCGAAGAAGTCGCGGAAGTTCTGCAGGCCGACGAAGGTGCTGTCGAACAACGTCCAGCGGGTCAGCGCGAAGTAGAAGGCCATCACCGTCGGCACCAGGAAGATCACCAGGTAGACGACGGCGGCCGGCAGGTACAGCGTGTACGGGTACGCCGCGCGCTGCTTCGAGGCGCGAACGTGCTTCTCGTGGGCCGGGGCGGGCCCCGTGCGGGGCCCGGCATGCTGCTTGGTCACCACCCCGCGAGCCCCAACTGCTTGGCCTGCTTCTCCACGTCCTTGTCGTACTGGGCGGCGCCCTCGGCGGGCGGCGTCAGCCCGGACCCGACCGCGACCGTGATCTGCTCCAGGGACGGACCCTTCACCGGGGAGACGAACTCCAGCGCGGGCGCGGTGGCGCCCTTGTCGACGTACGCCTGCAGGTCCTTGGCGACCTGGATCGCGTTGTCGGGCAGCTTGGCACCCTCGATCCGGTACGGCCCGGCCGGCTGGACGACCTTGTTGACGGCCTCGGCGGCGGCCGGCGAGGCGACGAAGGCCAGGAACTTCTTGGCCGCCTCCAGCTTCTCGGTCGTCTTGGGGATGTAGAGGCCCGCGGGCTCCCAAAGGGTGGCGCCGTGCTTGGCCGGGTCGGTGCCGGGAATGCCGAAGAAGCCGACGTCGGTGGCGGCCTGCGGCATGGTGGCCACCAGCGGCGGCAACTGGGCGCTGAGCATCGGGTAGTGCGCGCCCTTGCCCTCGACCAGCATCTTCATGCCCTGGTCGGCGATGGCCGAGCCGAAGCCCTCGTTGAGGTGGCCCTTGGCGTGCACCTCGGCCAGGTGGTCGAACCCGGCCTTGGCGGCCGGCGTGGCGGCGAACTTGGCTTTGTTGGCCGTGTAGTCCTGCGCGAACGACGGCACCGCGGCCTGCACGTTGTAGAAGTCGCCCAGCACGAACAACTGCGAGGTCCAGGTGTCCTTGAACGTCGAGATCACCGGCGTGATGCCGGCCGCCTTGATCTTGTCGTTGTTGGCCATGAACTCCGCCCACGTCGTGGGCGCCTTCAGGCCGAGCTTGTCGTAGACCTTGCGGTTGTAGAGGATGCCGCCGCCCATCGCGGTGCCGCTCGGCACCCCGTACACCTTGCCCGCCTGGGTGACCACGGGCAGGAAGTCCTTCTGCACGTGCTGGAGCACCGGGTCGCCGGTGAGGTCGACAAGGGTCTGGGCCGGATTGAGCGCCTGGAGCAGCGAGCCGGAGTTGTACCAGAACACATCCGACATGTCGCCGGTCGAAAGCCGGGTCTTGATGATGTTGTCACCCTCGCTGCCGCCCGGCCGCGTCTCGGTTTCGATCTTGATGGTGGGGTTGGCCTGCATGAAGGCGTCCGTGAGCGCCTTGGCCGTGTCTACGGTCGCCTGGCTGTTGTCCACGAGGAAGGCCAGGGTGACCGTGCCGTCAGTGGCGGGCTCGGAACCTGAGCCGCAGGAGGTCAGGGCTGTCATGGCGAGAACGGCCACGGCCGCTCCCAGTACGCGGTGCGAGGTCTTCACAACGCCCCTCCGGGTCCGTTGAATCGTTTTAAACGCCCCCGATGCCAGTTAACGTAGGCGTCACATACGTGAATCGTCAAGAGCGAATTTGGGGAACGATCCCCAATCGTGACCCGGTCAAAGTCCAGGAATCCAGGGTTTGGCGGTCCCAGAATGGGTAACGATACCCACGGCTTTCCGATGGCGAAACCGGACAATCCGAGCGCGTTCCAACAGGAAGGCGGGCGTATGGGTGGGGCCGTTCGAAGGCGCCGGGTCACGATCGCCGACGTGGCGAGCCATGCGCAGGTCTCCACCACCGCGGTGTCGAAGGTGCTGCGCAACGCCTACGGCGTCAGCGCGGCCATGCGCGACCGTGTCCGGGCCGCCATCGACGAGCTCGGCTACCGTCCGCACAACGCGGCGCGGGCGATGCGCGGGCGGACGTTCACCATCGGCGTGCTCCTGCCGCACATCAACAACCCGTTCTTCGGCGAGATCCTCGACGGCCTCATGGAGCAGCTCGGCGGCACCGACTACCAGGCCATCCTGATCCAGGGCGGCAGGGACCCGCAGGGCGAGCACCGGGCGATCGACGCGCTGGTGGACCGGCAGGTGGACGGCATTCTGATGATCGCCCCGCTCGGGTCCAAGGCGGAGCTGGAAGAGGTGGCCGCGGGCACGCCGACCGTCGTCCTGGGACCGCACGAGAAGTCGGCCGTCTACGACTCGGTCCACGACGACGACGAGGCGGGCGCCGAGCTGGTCGTGGAGCATCTGATCGCGCTGGGGCACCGCCGCATCGCCCACATCGGGCAGCGTGACGCCAGCCGCGGCCGACCCGCCGCGTTGCTGCACACGATCAGGGAGCGCACCTACCGGCGGGTCATGGCCGAGCACGGCCTGGCCGGCGAGATCGCGGTCGCCGCCACCTCCTACACCGAGGCGGGCGGCCACGCGGCGGCGCGCGAGCTGCTGGCCCGGGATCCGCTCCCCACCGCCATCTTCGCCGGCGCCGACCTGGCCGCCTTCGGCGCGCTCGCGGCCGTCTACGAGGCCGGGCTCACCGTGCCCGGCGACATCTCCCTGGCCGGCTACGACAACACCCGGATGGCCGGCCTCGCCCACATCTCCCTGACCACCGTCGACCAGGACGGCGCCATCCTGGGCAGGACAGCGGCCCGCCTGCTGCTGGAACGCCTCGCGGGCCGCAGTGCGGCGGTGGACTTCTCCCTGTCGCCCACTCTGATCGTGCGGCGCTCGACGGCACGTAGCGGGTCACCCTGCTAGGCCGTACGGCCGTCAGGAGGGCGTCTCTCTCATCACCGCGGGGTGGCGCCTGAGTTCGGTCAGAGGCGGTGTGTCGCGTCGCTGCGGTAGTCGGTGTACGTGTAGGGATTGTCGAGGATCTTCGTCGCGGGGACGTCTGGGTTCATGCCCTTGCCCCAGGCGTCCTCGCCCATTTCCGCGCGAAGATGCTCGATCGTCTGCTCCACCTGGCGACGCGATGCGGCCAGGTCGACGCCGAGCAGCTCGTGCTCGTGCTTGACCACGCGTCCGTTGACCAGAACCGTGTGCACGTCGCCGCGCTGCGCCTGGAAGGCGACGTGGCCGTACGGGCTGAGCAGCGGGAACGAGACCGGTGAGCGGTCGTTCTTGATGAGCACCAGGTCGGCCTTCTTGCCTGCCGCGATCGTCCCCAGGTCGTCGCGGCCGAGCGCGTGGGCGCCGCCCCGGGTGGCCCAGTCGACGACCTGGTCGGCGCGCAGGCCGCAGTGCGTGACGGTGTCGCCCTTGGCGTGCGCCTCCAGGTGCTCGCGGGAGCGGTCGGCGCCGAGGGTGGTGCGCATGGCCGAGAACAGGTCGCCGCTCCACCACACGCTCGTGTCCATGGACAGCGACACCGGGATACCGTGGGCGCGTACCGCCCAGGTGGGCGGGTAACCCTGGCCGGCGCTCTGCTCGCTCTCCGTGGAGACCGAGATGGAGCCGCCGGTGGCGGCGATGCGGTGGTAGGAGTCGGCCGACAACGACGCGGCGTGCACGTAGATGTTCCGTGGGGTCATGAAGCCGTGCTCGTACATGAGCCTGATGCCGTCGTCGCTGGTCGCGCCCCACACGCCGGCATGCGTGGTGACCGGCGCGTCCAGCTGCCGCGCGACCTCGAACGCGGGCTTCTCCGGGAACGCCGGGTCGCCGAGCACGTCGAAGGCGAGCTGGAAGCCGAGCATGTCGTCGCCGGTGATCCGGCGGCGCACGAAGTCGCGGAACTCGGGCGCGGCCGTCCATTCCGCGGGGGGCTGCTGGATGTTGCCGTACGCGAGCACGTACCGGCCCGGCACCGACTGCAGCGCGTCGACGGCGGCGTCCGCGTGGTCCACGGTCTGCAGGCCGTGCGACCAGTCGACGACGGTCGTGACGCCGGCGTCGAGCGCCTCGATCGCGGCGAGGGTGTTGCCCGCGTGCACGTCCTCGGGCCGGAACAACTTGCCGTGCTCCAGATAGAACCAGACGAAGTACTGCGTGAGCGTCCAGTCGGCCCCGTAGCCGCGCAACGCGGTCTGCCACATGTGCCGGTGGGTGTCGATCATGCCGGGCATGACGATGCCGTCGGACGCGTCGATCACCACGGCGTGCTCGGGCGTCTCCAGATCGGGTCCGACCGCGGCGATCCTGTCACCGGTCACCAGGACGTCGGCGCGTTCGAGCACCGTGCGCCTGCCGTCCATCGGCAGCACGGTGCCGCCGCGCAGCACCACAGGCCGTCCGGCCTCGAACTCGGTCCGCTCGCTCATCGCTGAACTCCGATCTTCCGAACGGTTGTCCGCTACACGGTCATTCTGCTCGCTGTAACTCTAAGAGCGCCGGGATCGGTGTCAAGGCCCTTGGGTGCGCATGGAGGCATGTGCCAGAATCACGGTTACGGACAGTCGTCCGTGTAGCGAACGCATGCGTGGAGGGGAGCCGGATGACGGACAAGCCGAACGGGCCGGTCGGGGGTGGGCCGCTGTCCGGCGTGCTGGTGGCCGACTTCTCCCGGATCCTGGCCGGGCCGTACGCCACGATGTTGCTGGCCGACCTGGGCGCCGACGTGGTCAAGGTCGAGGGGCCCAAGGGGGACGACACCCGCGGCTGGACGCCGCCGGTGCGGGGCGAGGTATCGACGTACTATCTCGGGATCAACCGGGGGAAACGGTCGATCGCGCTCGACCTGCGCGACGAGACCGACGCCGAGGCGGCCAGGGAGCTGGCCCGGCGCGCGGACGTGCTGATCGAGAACTTCCGGCCCGGCGGGCTTGCCAAGTACGGCCTCGACCACGCCTCGGTCCGGGCCACGAACCCCGGCGTCGTGTACGCCTCCATCAGCGGATTCGGGTCGGGCGCCGGGGCCGGAGTGCCCGGCTACGACCTCATGGTCCAGGCCATGTCGGGACTGATGAGCCTCACCGGCGATCCGGACGGGCCGGCGTACCGGGCCGGGATCTCCGTGTTCGACGTGATGGCGGGCAACCACGCCGTCATCGGCATCCTCGCCGCGCTGCGCCACCGCGAGGCCACAGGGCAGGGACAGCACGTCGAGGTCAACCTGCTGTCGTCGGCACTCACCGGACTGGTGAACCACAGCTCCGCGTACGTCGCGGGCGGCGTCGTGCCGTACCGGATGGGGAACGCGCATCCGAGCGTGTTCCCGTACGAGCCGCTGCCGACCGCGGACAACGACCTCATCGTCACCGCCGCCAACGACGGCCAGTTCCGCAAGTTGTGCGAGGTGCTCGGGATTCCCGAGATCGCCGACGACCCGCGCTTCGCCAGGAACGCCGACCGCACCGCGCGCCGGGACGAGTTGCGGCCGATCCTGGTCGAGCGGCTGGCCGCCCGGGGGGCGGTCGAGTGGTTCGAGCTGCTGGTGGAGGCCGGGGTGCCGAGCGGGCCGATCAACACGATCGACGGCGGGTTCGCCATGGCCGAGCGGTTCGGGCTGGAGCCGGTCGTCGAGGTGGGGGAGGGGGAGCGGGCGGTGCCGACCACGCGGCATCCGATCCGGTTCTCAGAGACGCCGGTCAGCTATACGCTGCCGCCACCGGAACTCGACGAGCACGGCGCGGAGCTGCGCAAGTGGCTCGCCGCTCCCGCCGGACCCGCACCCGGCGGGTCCGTGGAAGGAGGTCGAGCATGACGCAACCCAATGTGCCCGGGTCCGGCACACAGTCCAATGTGCCCGGGTCCGGCACGCCACGCGAATATCCCACGGCGCTCGGGGCGTCGACGGCGAAGACGATCACACTGCTGGGGCAGGACCTGGCCGAGGACGTCATGGGTCAGTTGGGCTTCGGCGAGCTGGCGTTCTGGCTGGCCACGCAGCGCCGCCCGACGCCCGGCGAGATCCGCGTCTTCGAGGCGGTCCTGGCCGCACTCGCCGACCACGGGTTCACGCCGACCGCGATCGTGACCCGGCTGACGTACCTGTCGGCGCCGGACTCCGTACAGGGCGCGCTCGCGGCAGGACTGCTCGGCGGCGGCTCGCGCTTCCTCGGCGTCACCGAGGACTGCGGCCGCTTCCTCAACGACGTGCTGCGCGAGCACCCCGCCCCCACCGACGACGCCGGCTGGGACGCCCTCGCCCTGGACACCGTCCGCGCCCGGCGCGCCGAACGCAAGCTCATCCCCGGCCTCGGCCACCACGTCCACAAGGACGGCGACCCCCGCACGCCGCGGCTGTTCCAGATCGCCGCAGAAGAAGGCCTGTACGGGCCGCACCTGTCGTTGTTCGCCGCCATCGGCCGCGTCCACCCGCAGGTCCTGGGCCGCACGCTGCCGCTCAACGGGGCCGGGGTGTGCGGGGCGGCGCTGGCCGACCTGGGCCTGCCGCTGGAGCTGCTGCGGGCTTTCGCGCTGCTGGCCAGGACCGCCGGGCTGATCGGCCAGCTGGCCGAGGAACTGCGCAGCCCCGTGGCCGGCGACATCTTCCTGTCGGTGGACCTCAACAACCGGTCCATCCCGCCCGAGCCGTACGCCAACGGAGGTTTGCATGGCTGAACTCGTCGCGGTCATCGCGTCCACCCACCACCCCTTCTACTACCGCGCCTCCACCAGCACCGGCGACGACCGCCCGCCGTTCGCCGACGAGTGGGTACGCAAGGTCGAGGCGTTCCGCGAAACCCTGACCAGGGCCAGGCCCGACGTGCTCGTCATGGTCGGCTCCGACCACTTCCACCAGCTGTGGCTGGACAACATGCCGCAGTTCCTGGTCGGCAAGGCGCCCTTCTACGACGCGAACTTCTCCAACGAGGAACGCGAGTTCGGCCTGCCCAGGATGTTCTTCACCGGCCAGGAGGACCTGTCGGCCTACATCCTGCGCGAGGGCCTCGACGCCGGCTTCGACCTGGCCTTCTCCAACGAGCTGCGGATCGACCACTCGATCACCTGCCCGATCATCACCCTGCGCCCGCAGAACGACCTGCCGATCGTGCCGATCTACACCAACATCTTCGCCCCGCCGCTGCCGCGGCCGAAGCGGTTCGTGCAGCTTGGGCGGACGATCCGGCAGCTGATCGAGTCGTGGCCGTCCGACCAGCGGGTCGCGGTCATCGGGACCGGGCACCTGTCGCTCGAGCTCGGCGGCCCCCGCCAGTTCGGCCCGCACGGGCCCGACCCGGAGTTCGACCGGCGGGCCGTCGAATGGATCTCGTCGGGGGACCTCGAGGGCTGCCTGGCCGAGGTGACGCTCGACAGCCTGCACGCGCCCGGCAACGCCACCCACGGCTTCATGGATTTCATGCTGATGATGGGCGTCGCGGGCGAGGGCCAGAAGGCCGACTACGTCGACACCTACGACCTGTTCCACACCATGGAGGCGTACTTCACCTGGTACCCGAACGGAGGCGGCCGGCCGTGAGCAAATATCTACTCAACAAGTTCCTGTTCACCGTCGACCGCGATCCCGAGCTCGTCGAACGCTACCGCGAGGAGCCGCGGGCCACCGTCACCTGGTGGGAGGCCGAGTACGCCAACCGGATCCTCGGCTGCCACACCGGCGAGTCGTCCACGTGGCTGCGGTTCGACGACACCGAGCGGGAGGCGCTCGCCACGCACGACTATCCCAAATTGTTCGAGCTGGGGGCGCATCCGTTCCTGACGCTTACGCTGTTCATCGCGATGTTCGAGCGCGACCACGCCGAGCCGCTCGGATTCCAGCTCGAGTACGCCCGGCGCCTGGCCCACCACGACCTGCCGTACCCGGACATCGCGACCTGACCTGTGGATCGTGAAGGGGAGCCGCTGATGCGTGCCGCGCAGATCGAGACCTGCGGGCAGCCGCCCCGGGTGGCCGAGCGTCCGGCGCCCGAACCGGGGCCGGGAGAGCGGCTGGTGGGCGTGCTCGCCGCGCCCATCACCCCGCTCGACCTGCTGTGCGCCGGCGGCACCTCCTATTTCGGCGTGCCGGCCACCCCCTACGTGCCGGGTGTCCAGGGTGTCGGGACGGTCGGGGACGGCACGCTGGTGTGGTTCCCCACGGTCGCCGGGATGGCGCCCGGCGACGGGAGCATGGCCGAGCTGGCCTCCGTACCGGCCGACGACCTGGTGGAGCTGCCTGCCGGGGCCGATCCGGTCGCCGTCGCCGCGCTGGGGCTGTCGGCGGTCGCCGCCCTCATGGCGCTGACCTGGCGCGGCGAGCTCGCCGCGGGTGAGCAGGTGCTGGTGCTGGGGGCCGGGGGCGTGGTCGGGCAGGCGGCCGTGCAACTGGCCCGGGCCGCGGGCGCGCGGCGGGTCGTCGCGGCGGCCCGCTCCGCCGCCGCGCGGGAACGGGCCGAGCAGGCGGGCGCGGACGCCGTGGTCGCGCTGGACACGGACGACGTGGGCGAACTGGCGGGACGCTTCGCCTCCGCCTGCGACGGACCGCTGGACCTGGTGCTCGACCCGCTCTTCGGCGTCCCGGCCGCCGCGGCCGCCCGCACCCTGCGGCCGTCCGGGCGGCTGGTGAACCTGGGCAGCTCGGCCGGGGAGACGTGCCCGCTGGACTCCGCGACGCTTCGCAGCCGGTCGCTCCGGGTGCTCGGCTACACCAACAACGAGCTGACCGGGGAACAACGTGCCACCGCCATCGGGCGGATCGCGGAGCTGGCGACGCTGGGGCGGCTGGAGGTGGCGCACGAGGTCGTGCCCCTGGACGACATCGAGGCCGCCTGGCGCCGCCAATCCACGGGCGCCACCTCCGGCCGCCTGGTCCTTATGCCCACGCCCTGACGCCGGCGAAGGCGCGTAAGGTCGGCTGAGCAGTTCTCTTCCTGCGGAACGGATTGGGGGTTGGGGGCTCGCCAGGTGGTCGCAACACCAAGGGCGGCCCCTAACTTGTATCTGCTTCCGGTGATCCGTGGTGCAGATGAGAAGACCGTGTGGCTAACCGATACATCTGTTGATGCCAGTCATGCGTCTCTTTGAGTCATGCACCGCATGGCGTGGTCATGCGCCTGTGTCGCGCATACACTGAGACCATGTCGAGACCTGTACGCCCGTGGATCCCGGTCGGGATCGATGGCATCGCCGCCGAGCTCGGCGTGTCCGAGAACACTGTCATGGCTTGGCGCCGCCGCTCCGCGGAATGGGTGAACGTGGCGAAGTTCCCCGACCCAGCCGGGAAGATCTCCGGCCGAGACTGGTGGTGGCTCGCCGACGTGCTCGACTGGGCCAAACAAACGGGACGCCTGAAGGAAGGGGCACAGCGATGACGGCTGAACCGCACGGCGCCCACAGGACGCCCGCGGAGATCCGCGCGTCGATCAGGGACGATCGGAGCCCCAAGGCGATCCGTGCCGCATTGCCGACCGAGGACCGCGGCCTGTTCGACCACGAATACAGGGTGGCGCTCGACCAGGCGAAGGTCTCCTACGACCTGGCGCCCGTACACGCGTTCCAAGACCGCTGGTGGGCCATCGCCGTCATGAAGGCCGACCCGGACGACTACCTGCGCATGCTGGAGACCGCGGAACGGGTGGCACACCGCGCCGAGCGGGGCGAGTAGTTGCGTGTACGACGTCGAGTTGGACCCGGTCGCCGAACAGCAACGCGACACCCTTCCGGCCGATGCCCTGGCCGCCTTCATGGAGTTGCGCGCCCTGCTCGAGGTGGCTCCGTGGAGCGGGCAGCCGCTGCGGCCGGACAACCCGAAAGCGAACATGCTCACCCACACGTTCGGCGGGTATGGCGTGGCCACGTACGTAGCGTTGGAGGAACGCCGCCTCGTATACGTCGTTCGCCTGGTCTGGCTCGGCTGACGCCCAGAGTCCAGCAGAGCCGTCTCTGGGCCGTCCCACCGTCGAATATGGGTAACACAACCCAACGCCAGCAAGCGGCTTTTGCCTGTTCAATGTGGGTTTTGTGGACCCTGCGGACCCTGGTGGTTAATTCGTGATCAGGCGGTGAGAGCGAGTTCGAGCTGGGCGAGGTGGCTGGTGCGGGTGCCGTCGGCTCCGGCGCGGAGTTTGTACTTGTCCTGCCATTGCTGGGTGGACTGTTCGGCGCGGGCGGCGTCCAGGGCCTGCTGGGCCTTTTGATCGCGGATGGTGAGCTGACTCCCGCGGATGGTGGCGGTGGTACACGCTTGCCGGACTGGGCAGGGCGGGCAGACCTCGCCGGAGAAGCGGATCACGATCGCGTCGGTGCTCCGCTGGGTGCACGGTGTCCAGGACGCGTTCGTCTGCCCCCAAGGCTGCGGCTGCACCGACACCACACGCTCCACTTTCACAGCCGGGTGAGGGGAAAGACCGGCGCCACAGGACATCATCGTGGCAGACCAGCCCACCTCGTGAATTCACGATACTCCGGGTGATCGTCACGGAGTGTCACAAACGGAGAAGGTCCCGCTCTGACCTGGCATGATCCGGATTGCTGAGATCAAACCACGCAGGAGATCGGGACCTTCAGGGTAAAGCGTACGGCACCGGCCGGGTTGCGGCGGAAGCTCAAACGTGCTGCGGCCGAGCGTCGCCGTCGCAAGCTGGAGAAACGCACGAAGGCTTGGCAGGTCGGGCTGGAGATGACCGGCGGCGGTACAGGGTTGATCGGCGCGGCAGGGATCCCGCTGCTGCGACTGCTGGCCGAGGAATCCGCGCTGCGCGGCCGGTCATCCAAATCTCTGACCAAGCCGGGTTCGTACCCGGACGCGACCGGGGGCAGGTCCTCATCGATGTCGCGATCGGGCTGGCCCCGGGGATCGTCTCGGCCGCCGAAACGGCTCGCGAACTGGGCAGCGCGGCACCGGTGGTCGGCCCGGTCCGACCAACCGTACTTTGGCGCGAGGGCCTCGAAGAGGAGGCGTGGCAGGTCGCGATCTGGAGAGTTGAGGGCTGGCTGGGCAGACAAGGCCGAAATGTTTCCAGAGACGATGCTTTCCCGGACCGACGAGGCTCTGAAAGCATTCGAGCGAAATCCGTTTTTGCGCGTTCCGGCCTTATTTTGGCATGGCTGGTGTGGGCGGCGGGGTCAAGACGGAGCGCCCGCAGCGTAGCGAGGACAAACGGTCTTGAGGGCGTCGCCTGGCAGCCCGGCCATCGTGGGCGAGAGCCGGGGCGGTCTGTATGCAGGTGTGCGGCTGGCTTAGGCAGGCGATAGTCGACATTGGCCACGTCGTCGCAGGGTGTATCCGAGTCTCTTCAATTTCCCGCCGGCGCCGAAATGATCCCACCAGCGCGAGTGACGGGATGCAGGGCAAATCCGCCGTTGCATAGAGGCGCCGGGTGCTGCTGCTCGGAGTGACCGTGCTGGAGCGGTTGGCTAGACAGCCCCGGGAACGCGCCGACGCGCGGCTGAATAATGCGCTCAAGCCAAAATAGAAAGGGCTGACACAGTCGGATCTGATCGCGAGATTTCCGGGGCCAGAAACTTGTGAATTTAAGACGTAAAATGCTCGCAGGGTTTCATTCGCTCCAGGAATTCCTGAAAGGAGCTTGCGATCCGCCTAGGTATGCGATCATCATCGATGTATGCGACTGAAGGTTCACCTCCAGGCCCCACCTCGGAGTAATCTAGCATTATAGTGTCATGCCCTCCGGAGGGCATGACACATATAACAATACCTATCTCGGGATACCCCCATTCGGCGATCATGTCCGGACTTCCTAGACCTGATGATGAATCTATTCCCCACTCTCCTTCTATGCCTCGAATCGCTTCAATTTCGATATGGTCAGGCGCCCAGGAGGTTGGGAAATCGGCGGCGAAACAACGTTTTCTAGGCACTCCGCCGTTTCGTTGAGATAGCACCTGGACGTATGACCTAGGCAGCCGAAAGCCCAGGGCTTGCTCGGCTTTGCCGACCAGTTTATCATCTAGTGTCGGCCCGGTGTAATATTCGTTATCTTCAAAGATCTGATTCATTCTCACGTAATGGGCTCGGAATAATTTAGCCCGGCGCGGACCCCTTTCGTTTTGTCGTCCAGCCCGGCCCCCTGCACCTGGCCCACCTGCACCGGCAGCACCCCGACGTCGGCGAGCTTGCCCGGATCAGGCACGCTCACCTCGGCCCTGCCCGGTTGGGGCCAGACCGGCTTCTTCCGCGTCACCTTCGGCGCGGACTCCTCCGCGCACTTGGCCTCCTTCTTCGCCGGCACCGGCCGAGCATCCACCGACTGCTCGGGATCAGGCGCGGCCGCCGCGGCCGAGGTGATCAGCTGATCGGGGACCCCGACACTGGAGAGCAACACCACTGCCGCAAGCCCGATGATGAAGGTCACGAACCGCATCCGCAGACGACGACCACGCATCCCGCACTCCTTTACGGGCACGCTGACGCAGACCCCGGACGACAGGGCCTTCAGGTGCCTAAAGCGGACATAAGGACGATCACTAAGAGGTGATCATCGAACAAAAGATCGGTCAACGACTGGAAGGTGGCTTACCCGACAGGAAGAGTCAGGCAGAAGTCATGAGCCTGATCATGCTGCCTGGTCAGGCGGAGTGTCAGGGGTAAGAGCTTTCGCCGGACCTACTCCGATGTGATCTCCATCACATCCGCTGCGATTGGGAACCGCCGCATGACTTCCTGGCATCCGTTCACGGGATGGCGAACTGATGTCTTGGTTCGGCACATCTGATGCGCCCCAGGTAGGCGCGTCGCGCCGGGCGTCACTTCTCTTGAGTCGGGACAGCCGCGATATCCGCAAGGCTGCACCGCACCTGGCGTGTGGGGTAGTCGGCGGTGTCGGCTGGTACGACTGGCCAGGCTGCGCGCCGGCGAGATACAAGGACAAGGATCAGCGTCGCTGATAGCTGGGTGCTACGAGGGTCAGGAGGTCATGGTGGCGTGGGGGACCGTTTCGTACAGGGCCCAGTCGGCGCTGATGGCCCCGGCCGTCTTCAACAGCAGCGGCAGGTGTGCCTCGGCCAGCCGCTCCACCGACGTCTCCGCCGCGTGCGCGTTGACGTTGATCGCCGCGATCACGTTCCCGAGGCCATCCCTGAGCGGCGCGGCCACGCTGCGGATCCCCAGGGCGAGCTCTTCGTCCGTCAGCGCCCACCCCTTCGCCCGCACGTCACGCAGGGCCGCGTCCCGCTCGGCCACATCCGGCCGCCAGCGCGGCTCCACCCTCGAGCGGCTGGGCTCGGCGAGCACCCGGTCCACCTCGTCCGGCGGCAGCGCGGCCAGCAGCACCTTCCCCAGCGACGTCTGCAGGGCCGGAAAACGGGTCCCGATCTGCACCGACAGGGTGACGATCTTCGGTACGGCCACCCGCGCGACGTACACGATGTCGGACCCGTCGAGCTGCGCGATGGACGACGACTCGTGCGTCTGCGCCACCAGCCGCTCCATGTGCGGCCGGGCCACCTCCCACAACCCCATCGACCGCACGTACGACACCCCCAGCTCCAGCACCCGGGGCGTGAGCGCGTACCCGCCGGGCTCGCTCCTCGCGTACCCCAGCTCCTGCAGGGTGAGGAGGATGCGGCGGGCCGTGGGCCGGGCCAGGCCCGCGGCGGTGGCCACCTCGGTGAGGGACATGACGGGCCGGCCCGGCTGGAACGCCCGGATCACGTCGAGGCCGCGGGCCAGCGCCTCGATGAAATCGGGGCCGGTGTCAGCACGTGCCATGAAACGCCTCCCTGCTCGGATCCCGCCGATCCGACTCTAACCGGTGTCCGCACAGCGGCGGCCGGGGCGAGCATAGCGCTGCCCGCCCCAGCCGCGGATACGGAGATGGATAGACAGGGGATGTTACGGTGGCGTTTCTCACCGGTCGTTACACGGACGCTTGTCCGATCAGGGCGCCTTGTATTGCGCGGCCCGGCCGCAGTAGCTGATCCCGATCGGCGTGACGCTGAACCGGCACACCTGCACGACCACCCGGTTGATGGCGGTCACCCCCGAGGGGTCGGACAGCGCGAAGGAGAGCACGATCCGCTGGTCGTCCGCCTTGTACGCCTCGGAGTCCACGAGCGTGGTGCCGTTGTAGGCGCTGAACGTGGCCCTGGAGAGCATCCCGTCCTGGGCGCAGGGGGAGTTGACGCCCTCATCGGCCAGGTACCCGCTGACCCTGACGGTCGGCCGGATGACGGGCCCTTCCACCCAGTCCAGCGTTCCCTCCGTGACCCCGCGACGGCAGGAGTCTCCCGAGTCGGCGTAGAACTTCACCATCGCCTGGGCCACCGCGGGCTGAGCCGCCAAGAGAGCGGCGGCCGCCGCGGCCACCGCCGGCCAGGTGCGTAAACGCATGGCTTCGACCTTCCTGTGATGGTTGATCCGGCCCGCTCATCGTGGACGACTGATCGGGCCGGTGCCAGACCTCACAGGTCAGTTGCAATGATTTGCTCAATGTTGCGCTCGGCCAGCGCCGTGATGGTGACGAACGGGTTGACGGTGGTGTTGCCGGGGATCAGCGACCCGTCGATGACGTACAGGCCCGGATAGCCGTGCAGGCGGCCGTAGTTGTCGGTGGCCTTGTTCAGCACCGCGCCCCCGAGCGGGTGGTACGTCAGGTGATCGCCCCAGATCTTGTAGACGCCGAACAGGTCGGTGCGGTAGATCGTCCCCTCCTTGGAGTTGATCTTGTCGAAGATCGTCTTGGCCATGGCGATGGACGGCTGCTTCCACGCGGTCTGCCAGTTCAGCTCGACCTTGCCTGCCGCGGCGTTCCAGGAGAACTGGGCGCGGTTCGGATTCCTCGTGATCGACAGGTAGAACGAGGCGAAGGTCTCGATCCCCGTCGGCAGCGGCGCGACCTCGGCGAACGCGCCCCCCGCCGCCCAGTTGTCGATGCCGCAGCACGGGATCGCCGACTGCAGGCTGCCTGTCGGGTCCCACAGGTGGTTGGCGCGGCCGCACATGACGTTGCCGTTGTCGCCCCAGCCCTTGCCGACCTCGCCGTTCAGGCTCGGCAGCACGCCGGTGGCCTTCAGCCTGACCAGCAGCTTGCTGGTGCCGACGCTGCCGGCGGCGAAGAACACCCGGTCCGCGGTGACGGTCTTGGTCGTGGTGACGTTCCCGGTGGTGTCGATCTGCTCGATGGTCACCGTGTAGCGGCCGCCGGACGCGGGGGCGACCGAGGTGACCTTGTGCAGCGGCGAGATCGTCACCCTGCCGGTGGCCTTGGCGCGGGCGAGGTACGTCTTCTGCAGCGTCTTCTTGCCGTGGTTGTTGCCGTAGAGGATCTCGCCGGCCAGCGCCGACTTGGTGACGGTGCCGGCCTCCTCCTGTTTCATGTAGTCCCAGTCGTACACGTCCGGTACGAAGACGAACGGGAAGCCGGAGCGCTGGGCGTGTTTACGGCCGACGCGGCCGTACTGATAGTAGGGGGTCGTGTCGAACCAGGCCGGGTCGATGGTGGCGACCCCCAGCCCGGCGTTGGCGCGCGGGTAGTAGACGTTGTACATCTCGTCGGCGTTCACCGACGGGAGCACGGAGCCGAAGTTCTCGCGCTTGGGCGTGACCGCCATGCCGCCGTTGACGAGCGAGCCGCCGCCGACGCCGCGGCCCTGGTAGACCGTGATCCCGCCGAACTCCTCGGCGTCCAGCACGCCCGTGTGACGCGGGATGTCCCGGTCGATCGGGAAGCCGAGGAAGTAGTTGAGCGGCGCCTTGGTCCTGGTGCGCAGCCAGTACGACCGGTAGTCCGGCTCCCGCGTGTTGCAGAAGATCTTGCCGTCGGAGCCGGGGGTGTCCCAGGCCATGCCCATCTCGATCATGTGGACGTCCACGCCCGCCTGGGCCAGGCGCAGCGCGGCGACGGCGCCCCCGTATCCGGTCCCGATCACCAGGGCGGAGACGTGCGCCCCCGGCGCGATCGGGCCGGCCGCCGCCCGGGCGGGGGCGGCGAAGGCGGCGGCTCCGAGGACGGTGCCGGCGCCGGTGATGAAGCCGCGGCGAGAGATGATGTCGCTCATCGGGGGTTCCTCGCTCTTATCGACGGTGCTCTTAGCGACGTCGCTCTTATCGACGTCGCTCTTATCGGCGTCGCTCTTATCGGCGTCGCTCTTATCGATGTGGCTCTTATCGAGGACGCTCTTATCGGGGACGCTCGCCGGCGGGTGACGGTCCGCCCGGCAACACGCAGGCGGTGTCCAGGCCCAGCACGCGGTTGAGCCGGCCGAACGCCCACCAGGAGCCGATGCTCATGCTCAGCTCCACGATCTCGGCCTGGCTGTAGTGCGCGGTCATCCGGGCCCAGAACTCCTCGTCGAGGCCGTGGTGGTCCAGCGCGTACCGCTCGGCGTACTCGGCGGCCAGACGGGTGCGCTCGTCGAAGGCGCCGGTCGTGCGCCACTCGGCCACCGCCTCGGCGAAGCCGTCCTCGACCTTCTGGCCGTCCCGTTCCGTCCGCCAGTCCAGGCAGAAGGCGCACCCGTTGAGCTGCGCGATCCGCAGCCGCGCCGCCTCGAACTCGCGCAGGCCGAGCGTCGTGTCGGCGTACACGGACAACGAGAAGCGCGAGGCGGCGGTGCCGATGCCGGGGACCATCTCGCCCCACACGTACGCGATCGGGTCCTTGCCCTCAGGGACGTCGATGATCACGGGTGCTTCCTTCCGAGTCTGCCGACCGCGGGGCGCAGTGGCACGTCGAGCGCGTCGTACAGTCCAGGTCCGGCCGTCAGGAGCCAGTCGATGGCGTTCACCAGGCGGCCGGCGGCGGTGGCGTTCCCGCCCGCGGAGCGGTTGCCGCCCTCGTCGGTGGCCTCGACCGTGACCTCGATGCGCGGGCGGCCCTCGATGATCACCCGGTGTGCCCCTTCGCCGCTCGGCGGGGACGGCCAGTCTGGTGCGCAGGACGGGTGAATGCGGGTGACGTGCTCGACGATGATGCGCGGCTCGCCCTCGACGATCCCCTGCACCTCGAAACGCACCGCGCCCTGCGTGCCCGCCTCGAACTCGCCCATCTCCCGCGTGGTCACGGTCTGCTCGAGCGGACGCCGCTCCACGCTCTCGCGGAGCTCGCCGAGCTCGACGCCCAGGGCGCGGGCCATCAGCCGTACCTGGCCGCCCCACACCATGGACGGGACGGTCGGTGCCAGCATCGGCGGCTCGTAGTCCATCGGCTGGCCCATGCCGACCAGATAGCGGACCGAGTCGGGCTGGTCGTACGTGGAGTAGTCGAAGATCTCCTGGCAGCGGACGACGTCGATGACCGTCCCCAGCCCGCTGACCAGCAGCGGCAGCACGTCGTTGCCCCAGCCGGGGTCGACGCCGGAGACGAACAACGAGCCGCCGCTCTCGGCGATGGCGGCCAGCACCTGGGCACGCAGCTCGGGCGGGGCGTTGCGCTGGTCGTAGAGCGCGTAGAGGGAGGGGGTGACGACCACGGCTCCCGTGCGGAGTGCCCTGATGACGTCGGCCAGGGCCGCGTCGGGGCGGAGGTCGCCGGAGGCGGCGTACACGACGGCGCCGGGCGCGGTGGACAGGACGGCGTCGACGTCGGTGGTCGCCGCCACGCCGACCTCGTAGCCGAGTGCTCCCAGATCGCCGGCGTCGCGGCCGGCTTTGGCGGGGTCGTTCACCAGCACGCCTGTGAGCGTCAGCCCGGGATGTGCTTCGACGGCGCGAATGGCCGCACGGCCCATGTTGCCGGTACCCCAGATCACCGTGGACACCATGGGCGGAGCGTAGCAAGCGCTTGGTTCGGTGTATAGACATGTCAGATCTTCGAACCGGAGCCTTCCTCTGGACGTCTTTCTTGAACGGGCTCTCGAAACCGGAGTGAAGGGCGGCCACGCGAAGATGATCGGTCCAGATACGGCGCTGGCGGGCCGCTATCGCCTGTTGTCGCGGCTCGGCAGCGGCGGGCATGGCGAGGTCTGGCGCGCCCAGGACACGCTGCTCGACCGGGTCGTCGCGGTGAAGACGGTACGCGCGGGGCTGGACAGCGACCCCGAGTTCGGGGCCCGCTTCCACGCCGAGGCCCGCTCGATGGCCACCATCGACCATCCCGGTGTGGTGGGCGTGTTCGACTACGGGATCGCCGAGATGCCAGGCAGGCGTACGCCGTACCTGGTCATGCAGTACCTGGACGGCGAGCCGCTGCACCTGCTGCTGTCCCGCCGCGGACGCGTCGCGCCCGGCGCGACGATGGACCTGGTCGCGCAGGCCGCCGAGGCGCTGCAGGCGGCGCACCAGGCCGGGGTCGTGCACCGGGACGTCAAACCGGGCAACCTCATGATCCGGCCTGACGGAACGGTCGTGCTGACCGATTTCGGCATCGCCAGGACGGCAGCGGGCCACAAGCTGACCGCCACCGGCATTGTGCTGGGCACCGCCACGTACTGCGCCCCGGAACAGGCCGAAGGCGCGGCGCCGAGCCCGGCGATGGACGTGTACGCGCTGGGAGTGGTCGCGTACGAGTGCCTGGCGGGGCGGCCGCCCTTCGACGGCGAGAACGCGGTCGCGATCGCGCTCAAGCACCTGCACGAGATGGCCCCGCCGCTGCCCGGCGACGTCCCGGCCGCCGTCGGCGAGGTGGTCATGCGCGCCCTGGCCAAGGACCCGGCGGATCGCTGGCCGAGCGCCGCCGCCCTGGCCACGGCGGCCCGTGCCCTCGCGCCGGCCGAGGGAAGCCCCGCGTTCACAACCGAGAGGACCGCGGCCGCCGACGACAGGACCGCGACTGGGACCGCGGCTGGGACCGCGGCAGGGATCCTGGCGGCCGGGACCGCGGCGGCCGGGACCGGCCGGGATCCGAGCACCGGACCGAGCCGGGATCCGGCCGCCGACGCGCGGAGTTCACGTCGCGGCCGGCGCCGGACGGCGATGACGTTAGGAGGCGGGCTGACCGCCGTGGCGATCGCGGTCCCGGTGGCGTACTGGAACCTGCCACAGGCCGATCAGCCGCCACCGACGGCGGCCCAGGCGGGCACCGGCGAAACCCGGCCGTCCACCGCGACGGAACCGTCACTGGATCACATGGCGCACCCGCAAGACGACGAACCCGGAGACAAGCCCACGACACCCGACACCAGCCCCCAACCTGACACGTCAGTGAAAGCCGAGGCATCCGGTGACGCACACGAGCAGGCTCCCTCGACGGGCCTGCTCGTCGGCGGCATCGTCTACGTCGGCGGACCATCTCCCGGACAGCCGTCAGGCACCGGCTACCGACCGGGGCTGGTCGAGGTCTTCACACAGAAGGGCCGCCGGGTGACCGTCCGGCGCTCGGACCAGGCAGGGTTTCGCTTCTCGCTCCCGCAGGGCGGCTACCGCCTCCAGACGGCCCTGGGCGACGCGATCTGCTCGACGACGGCGCTGGTCAAGCCGGCCCAGACCACCCGCGTGGACCTGAAATGCTCCATCCCCCCGCCGCCGGAACCGGCCTTCCAGAGCGCCGCCATCAAGGACGGGAGCGGCGATGCCAAGGGCGGCCCGAACGCGGGCACGATCCTCCCGTACGCCGATCTCCTGAGCGCGGTGACACGGCCTGCCCAAGTCGGCGTGACGATCGAGTTCACCACCGCAGGCGCCGTCCCCGCGGCCGCACCCGCGGAGGGGAACAGCAGCAGCCGATGGGCCGTCTCCATCGAGCAGGGCGGCAGGATCGCGCTCCTGTCGATCAACGGCGGGAAAGGCGCGTGGGCCCTTCGGTGGGCCGCCAAGGACAACAAGACCGACCAGGTGACGGTGGCCGCCAAACCCGTGATCTCCGGGCCGCGGATCTCCGCCGCCCTCGGCCGGCGCGCCCCGCTGAAAACGGCCCCGGTCGACTTCACCAAGCCGTACAAGATCGTCGCTGCCGAATCGAACGTGGTCCGCGGGTCGCACAGCTGGACGGACACCGCTCCCTGACCCCGGGCAGAGGCCGATGCAGCCGAACGTCAGGACGGGGCCGGCGATGCCGTGCCCGCCGGCGTGGGGGAGGGC
>NZ_VCKY01000154.1 GCF_005889735.1 Nonomuraea turkmeniaca | reverse complement strand
GGGCCGGCCGCCAGGAGGGTGTGGACCAGGGTGCCGGCGCGGTCGGTGTCTATGACGTCGAGCTCCTGTGGAGGCAACGCGGGCTGGGCGCGCCACGTCGCGTACCGGACCACGTGGGCCAGCGCCCGGACCGCCTCCTCAGGGGCCGCGTACGAGGGGATGGACCCACGCCCGGACACGCCCTCCAGCCGCAGCGCCGGATGCATGCCCAGATGGCCGCGGAACGTCGTCACCACCGGCTTGGGGACGTCCTTCGAGACCCGCAGCAGCTCGGCCGCCACCGCCTCCGTGTCACCGGGCAGGGGCGGCATGTAGATCACGACGGCGGCGTCCACGTCGGGCGAGGCGAGCTCGCCGGCGAGACCCGTGCCGAACTCGGCGGCCCCCGCTGCGGGCCCCAGGTTGACCGGCGGCCGGGGCTCGAGCCCGGCGGCGCGGCAGACGTCGGCGGCGAGCAGGCCGAGCGCGTCGGAGTTGGTCACGAGCGCGACCCTGGGCCCGGCCGGAAGCGGCTGGTACGCCAGCAGCTGCCCCACATCGAACAGCTGGATGAGGTCGTCCACCCGGATCAGCCCGGCCTGCGCGAACAGAGAACTGACCGCGGAGTCCGGCAGCCCGAGCTCCTCCGCGGAGTGCCCTGACGGGGTGCCGCCGCTCTTGACCACCACGATCGGCTTGCACCGCGCGATGCGCCGGGCCAGCCGGGTGAACTTGCGCGGATTGCCCAGCGACTCCAGGTAGAGCAGGATCACCTCGGTCGCGTCGTCCTCCTCCCAGTACTGCAGGAGGTCGTTGCCGGAGACGTCGGCCCGGTTGCCCGCGGAGACGAACGACGAGATGCCCATGCCGCGCTGCGCCACCCGCTGCAGCAACGCGGTGCCGAGCGCGCCCGACTGGCTGAAGAAGCCGACCCTGCCCTGACCCGGCACAGTGGCGGCGAGCGTGGCGTTGAGCCGGACGGCCGGGTCGGTGTTGGCGATGCCGAGGCAGTTGGGGCCGACCACGCGCAGGCCATAGGAACGGGCGATGCGGGCCAGCTCGTCCTGCCTGGCCCGGCCGGGCGCGCCCGTCTCGCCGAACCCCGAGGAGACCACGACCAGCCCGTGCACGCCCTTCTCCGCGCACTCCTTCACCACGTCGATCACGCTCTCGGCGGGCACCGCCACCACGGCCAGGTCCACGTCGCCGTCGATGGCGGTGACGCTCGGGTAGGCGCGCACGCCCGCCACCGCCCGCACCTCCCGGTGCACGGGGTAGACGGGCCCGGTGAAGTCGGCGGCCAGCAGGTGGCGCAGGACGGTCTGGCCGACACCGCCCGGCTCGCGGGAGGCGCCGATGACCGCGACCGAGCCGGGGGTGAGCAGCCTGGCGATGGACCGGGACTCGGCCCGGTGCTCACGGGCCGCCGTCACCTCGGCGGAGGTCTCGGTGGGAGTCAGATCGAGCGTCATGCGTACGACGCCGTCGGCGAACTGGCTCTGGGCCGTGTAACCGGCCTGGCGCAGCACGCCCATCATGCGCATGTTGGCGGGCAGGACGTCGGCGATGAAGCGCTCGATGCCGTGCTCGCGGGCGGTGGCGGCCAGGTGCTCCAGGAGCACGGAGGCCACTCCCCTGCCCTGGTGGGCGTCCTCGACGAGGAAGGCCACCTCGGCCTCACCAGGACCGGTGCGGTCGTAGCGGATGACGGCGACCATCTCGGTGCCGATGGTGGCGATCAGGGCGACCCTGTTGACGTAGTCGACGTTCGTGAACCGCTCGACGTCGCGGTCGGACAGCCGGGGCCGCGGCCCGAAGAACCGGAAATAGATCGACTCGTCTGACAGTCTCGAGTAAAAGGAACGGAGGCGGTCCGCGTCGGCGGGCCGGATCGGGCGTACGTGAGCGGTGCCGCCGTCGGCCAGGACGACGTCGGCCTCCCAGTGAGCCGGATATTGTGCCTCCACAGCATCGAGCGTAAACCCGCATCCCACATGCCAAGACCGGGAGCCCCTGTTGGGCAACGCTTGTGCATCGACTCCAGCCCGGTGTCATGGGTCCGCCCCACGAGCAGCCCGGAAGCTGTTAGTTTTGCCGTGGCCAGGCTCGTTCTGAAGGCAGCAAGGTGGTGACATCATGACGCGGGTCGTCGTGGTGGGCGATCTCATGACCGACGCGGTCGCGCGCGCCCGTTATGCGCTCGCCAGGGCGAGCGACACCCCGGCGATCGTGACGATGCACGGCGGCGGCTCGGGGGCGAACATCGCCTCGTGGCTCGCCGTCGAAGGTGCCGAGGTGGCCTTCATCGGCCGCAGAGGCGCCGACATCACCGGGCGAAACCGCGACATGGAGCTGATGGGCTACGGCGTGGACGCCCGGCTCGTCATGGACCCCGAGCGGCCCACGGGCACCTGCGTGGTGCTCGTCACGCACAAGGGCGAGCGCACCATGCTCTCCGACCCGGGCGCCAACGCCGCGCTGTCGCCGGAGGACCTGCCGCGCGACCTGTTCACGTCGGGCTCGCACCTGCACCTGTCCGGCTACACGCTGATCAACGAGGGCTCGCGTGACGCCGGCCTCGCGGCGCTCGACATGGCCAGGCGCGGCGGGATGTCGATCTCGGTGGACTGTGCCTCGTCCGCGCCGCTCGAGCGCACCGGGGCCGAGCCGTTCCTGGAGTGGACCAACGGCGCCAAGCTGCTGTTCGCCAACACCGACCAGGCGAAGGTGCTGACCGGCCGCGACGACCCGGAGGCCGCGGCCAAGGTGCTGACGGCGTGGTTCCCCCAGGTCGTGATCAAGCAGAACGCCGAGGGCGCGCTGTGGTTCAGCAACGGCCGCCCCGAGCCGGTCCACGTGGCCGCCGAGCCGGTCGACAAGATCGTTGACGGCACGGGGGCGGGCGACGCGTTCTCCGCCGGCTTCCTGCCCGCCTGGCTGGAGGGCAAGCCGCCGGCCGAGGCGCTGGCCTCGGGATGCCGGCTGGCGGCCAAGGCGATCATGCATCTGGGCGCTCGCCCGCCCTTCTAGGCCGGCGTAACCGAGTCACGGCGTTACGACTGCGCGGCCAGAACGCCACGAACGTCCACATCAGCCCGATCTTCGGCGACGACGCCCGGCTGACGACGGACGTCAGCTGACGGTCGCCAGGGCCAGCGGCAGCACGGCCGGCGCGCCGGCATGCCGGACGAGGGCTGCGGCCAGCGTCATCGTCCACCCGGTGTCGACACGATCGTCCACGAGCAGCACCGGCCCGCCGCACTGGGCGATCGAGACGCTCAGCTCCTTGGGCATGGCGAGCGTCCCCCTGACCGCCTGCACCCGCTTGGCGCTGTTGAACTGCTGCCCCGGCGACCCCGCCCGATAGCCCAGCTCCCCGAGGTACGTCAGCCGCCCGACCTGCGCCAGCCGCTCGGCGAACGAGTGCACGAGCTTCGGGCGTGACGCGGAAGGAACGTTGACCACGGCCACGGGTCGCTCACGCCAGTCCCAGGCGGACAGCACCCGCACCACGGCCGCGAACATGTCGTCCGCCATCGGCCCGTCGTCGCCGTGGAACAACTCCCGCAGCCGGTTGCCCCACCCGATGTCGGTCAGCCGCCCGAGCGCCCTGCCCGGCTCCGCGCCCAGCTCGGGCTTGATCCGCCCGGACAGGTCGGGCAGGCCGGTCGGCCACTGTCTGCGGGCCTCGATCTCGACGCCGGGCCTGCTCAGCCGCTCGCGTGCGCTCTCCACGGCCGGCGCGGCGATCTCCTGCGAGCGGTGCCGGCCCGTGCAGTTGTCGCAGCGGCCACAGGGCTGGGCGGCCTCGTCGTCAAGGTGCCTGCGCAGGTACTGCTCCCTGCACTCGGTCGTGGTCAGGTAGCCGAGCATGGCCTCCTGCTCGGAGCTGCGCTCGGCGGCGATGCGGGTGTAGCGCTCGGTGTCGTACGCCCACGGCTCCCCTGTGGCCTCCCAGCCGCCCTTGACCCGCCGGACGGCGCCGTCCACGTCGAGGACCTTGAGCATCATCTCCAGGCGGCTGCGGCTCAGGTCGACGGCGGTCTCGAGCGCCGGGGTCGACATGAGGCCGCGTTCTTCGAGGGTCTGCAGCGTGGCGCGGACGACGGGCTCGGGCGGGAACGCCAGCGAGGCGAAATAGGCCCAGATGTCGCGGTCCTCGACGCCGGGCAGCAGGATCACCTCGGCCCGCTCCACCCCACGCCCGGCCCGGCCGACCTGCTGGTAGTAGGCCACCGGCGACTGCGGGGCCCCAACGTGCACGACGAATCCCAGGTCGGGCTTGTCGAAGCCCATCCCTAGCGCGCTCGTCGCCACCAACGCCTTGATCTTGTTGCCGAGCAGCGCCTCCTCGGCGGCCAGTCGCTCGGCCGGGTCGGTCTGGCCCGAGTAGGCGGCCACCTCGTGCCCCTGTTCACGCAGGTAGCCGGCGATCTCGTGGGCGGCGGCCACGGTCAGCGTGTAGACGATGCCGGAGCCGGGCAACTCGCGCAGCGTCTGGGCCAGCCACGCCAGCCGCTGCTCGGCCGTGGGCAGGCGTACGACGGACAGATGCAGGCTGTCGCGCTCCAGCGGCCCGCGCAACACGAGCGTGTCCTCCCCCTCAGGCCGCAGCTCCCGGAGCTCGGCGGGAAGGCGCATCTGCTCGGCCACGTCACGGGTGACGCGCGCGTTCGCGGTGGCGGTGGTGGCCAGGACGGGGATGCCGGGCGGGAGATCCTCGAACAGCCGCGCCAGCCTCCGGTAGTCGGGCCTGAAGTCGTGACCCCAGTCGGAGATGCAGTGCGCCTCGTCGACCACCACGAGCCCGGCGCTCTCGGCCAGCTCGGGCAGCACGTTGTCGCGGAAGTCCGGGTTGTTGAGCCGCTCGGGGCTGACCAGCAGCACGTCCACCATGCCGTCGGCCACCTGGCCGTAGATCTCCTCCCAGGCCTCCGGGTTGGCAGAGTTGATCGTGACGGCCCTGATGCCGGCCCGCTCGGCGGCGGCGATCTGGTTGCGCATCAGGGCCAGCAGCGGCGAGACGATGACCGTGGGACCCTCGCCCAACTCCCGCAGGAGCGCGGTGGCCACGAAGTAGACGGCCGACTTGCCCCAGCCGGTGCGCTGCACGACGAGCACCCTGCGCCGGTCCACGACCAGCGCCTCGATGGCGGCCCACTGGTCCTCACGGAGCACGGCGTGGTCACCTGCCAGCGCCCGCAGTCGCTCCTCGGCCTCTTCCCGCAACATCCCGGCATCGGGGGCGTCAATCATGCCTCCCTTGTTACCAGCTTTCCCGCCGCGAGCGCGCCACCCCGTCGGGATCGGCTTCTCCACCGAGGGCGCGCCACCCCGTAGGGATCGGCTTTCCCCTCACCCTGGCGCGCCTCTTGAACACCCATCCTGTACGGCTCCGCCGACGGGGCTCCACCCGCCGCACGGGGCCGGGCCCCGTCCAGGGGAACGCTCCTCCGGTTCACGGGGCCGGGCGCCGTGACGTGCGTCCTGTGGGCCGGCCCCGTGGTGAATCGCCGGCCGGGGCCGTACTGGGCCGAGACGGGGCTCATGACGGGTCGGCGTGCTCCGGGAAGGCGTTGATCGTGACCCGGTGCATGCGGCGGCGTTCCGTGTAGTCCGCCACCGCGTAGTGCTGGGTCGGCCGGTTGTCCCAGAACGCCAGCGTGCCGGGCGCCCATTTGAGGCGGCACTGGTACTCCGGCGAGCGGATGTGGTCGATCAGCAGCGGCAGCAGCGCCTCGTTCTCGCGGTCCGACAGCCCGACCAGGCGGGTGGTCGAGGATCGGTTCACGAAGAGGGCCTTCCTGCCCGTCTCCGCGTGCACGCGCACCACCGGGCGCTCGATCGGCGGCCACTTGGCCTGGACCTCCGCCAGGTCGAACGGGTGCCCCTTCGCGATCGCCTTCTTCATCGACATCGTGATGTCGTGCACGGCCGTCAGCTCGTCGCACAACCGCTGCAGCGGCGGGGACAGCGACTCGTAGGCCAGGTACGTGTTCGCCCAGCACGTGTCGCCGCCCACGCTGGGCAACTGGACGCAGCGCAGCAGGGAGCCCATGGGCGGCGTGGGCTCGAAGGTGTTGTCGCTGTGCCACTCGTCGGCGCCCTCGCTCTTGGGCGAGGTCTGGTCGAGCACGTGGATGGGGCTGGCGGAGTCCTTCTTGAACGCCGGATGGTTGAGTGTGCCGAAGTTCAGGGCGAACTGCAGGTGCTGCTCGTCGTCGATCTGCTGGTCGCGGAAGAACAGCACGAGGTGCTTGAGCCAGCCCTCCCGCAGAGTCGCGACCTCTTCCTGCGACAGCGGCTTGCGCAGATCGACCCCGGTGACCTCGGCGCCGATGTGCTTGGTCACGGGATGGAACTCGATCATGACGCCTCCGGAGACAGGTGGAAACCCACGCTCCGAACGTACGACCCAAGCAATTGCTTGGTCAAGGAGCTGAGAGAAAGCCCCGCCGCGATCGAACAAGCATGCGATAATTGGTGCGGATCGAGTAGCATCTGGTTCCGGCGCAAGGTCGGCGTGATCGACGAGGAGGGTGCCCGCGCCATCATGGATATGCCACAGGGGACCCGGGTCGTGCCATCATCTCCAGGGGCGAACACGTCCGAACCCATACCGGTCGCGTGACCGTACACGCCTCCGGCCGTCATCGCATCGCGACCGGGACAGGTGACGTCGACGCCTCACAGGCCGATCTGACGCTTCTTCAGCGCGCTGACGGCTACGGTTACAGCACAAGAGCAGAAGGAGGATGCGCTTCCCCTCGGCGCGACGGTCGAGGTAGCCGCGCAGCACAAGATGGCCCGACGTACGACTGCACCCCCGCCTGAGGACTTCGAGGAGCGGATCGTCGACATCGACGTCTC
The DNA here is from genome assembly GCF_005889735.1 of Nonomuraea turkmeniaca. Lineage (GTDB taxonomy): Bacteria > Actinomycetota > Actinomycetes > Streptosporangiales > Streptosporangiaceae > Nonomuraea > Nonomuraea turkmeniaca. Next base: position 17,803 of record NZ_VCKY01000154.1, on the reverse strand, counting down.
CTCGGAAATGCGCACGAGCTTTCTCGAGTACGCCTACTCGGTGATCTACCAGCGGGCCTTGCCCGACGCGCGTGACGGCCTCAAGCCCGTGCAGCGGCGCATCCTTTACTCCATGAGCGAGATGGGCCTGCGCCCCGATCGCGGGCACGTCAAGTCCTCGCGCGTCGTCGGCGACGTCATGGGCAAGCTGCACCCGCACGGCGACTCCGCCATCTACGACGCGCTGGTGCGGCTGGCGCAGCCGTTCTCCATGCGGCTGCCGCTGGTGGACGGGCACGGCAACTTCGGCTCGCCCGACGACCTGCCCGCCGCCATGCGGTACACCGAGGCCAGGCTGGCCCCGGCGGCCATGCTCATGGTGGAGTCGCTCGACGAGGAGACCGTCGACTTCAAGCCCAACTACGACGGGCAGGAGACCGAGCCCGTCGTCATGCCGTCGGCGTTCCCCAACCTACTGGTCAACGGCACGAGCGGCATCGCGGTCGGCATGGCGACCAACATGGCGCCGCACAACCTCACCGAGGTCGTGGCGGCCGCCCGGCACCTGATCAAGAAGCCGGACGCGACGCTGGACGAGCTGATGAGGTTCGTGCCCGGTCCGGACCTGCCGACCGGTGGCTCGATCATCGGGCTGCAGGGGGTGCGGGACGCGTACGAGACCGGGCGTGGCACGTTCCGGATGCGGGCCAAGTGCACCGTCGAGCAGATCACCCCGCGCCGCAAGGGCATCATCGTCACCGAGCTGCCCTACAACGTCGGCCCGGAGCGCGTCGTCACCAAGATCAAGGAGCTGGTGACCTCCAAGAAGCTGCAGGGCATCGCCGACCTGAAGGACCTCACCGACCGGCACAAGGGCCTGCGGCTGGTCATCGAGATCAAGAACGGCTTCATCCCCGAGGCCGTCCTCGAGGAGCTCTACCGGCTGACGCCGATGGAGGAGACGTTCGGCATCAACAACGTCGCCCTGGTGGACGGCGAGCCGCGTACGCTCGGCCTGCGCGAGCTGCTGCAGGTCTACGTCGACCACCGGCTCGAGGTCGTGCGCCGCAGGTCCGAATACCGGCGCCGCAAGCGGGAGGAGCGCCTCCACCTGGTGGACGGCCTCATCATCGCGCTGCTCAACATCGACGAGGTCATCCAGGTCATCCGCGCCTCCGACGACTCGGCGCAGGCGCGGACGCGGCTGATGGACGTGTTCGACCTGACCGAGATCCAGGCCGCCTACATCCTCGACACGCCGCTGCGCCGCCTGACCCGCTTCGACAAGCTGGAGCTGGACCGGGAGAAGGAGACGCTGAGCGACGAGATCGCCAAGCTGACCGAGATCCTGTCTTCGGAGGCCAAGCTGCGCCAGGTCGTCTCGGGTGAGCTGGCCGAGGTGGCCAAGAAGTACGGCACGCCGCGCCGCACGGTCCTGCTGGAGTCGCCCGGCGTGGCCCGCACCCCCGTCGCCTCGCTCCAGGTAGCCGACGATCCGTGCGTGGCGCTGCTGTCGTCGACCGGCCTGCTGGCCCGCACCGCCAACGCCGAGCCGCTGCCGGGCGAGGGCGAGCGTGCGGCGCACGACGTGCTGATATCGGCGGTCCGGACGTCGGTACGCGGCGAGGTCGGCGTGGTCACCTCGCTGGGCCGGTTGATCCGGGTCCAGGTCGTGGACCTGCCGACACTGCCGCCCTCGGCCAACCCGCCGTCGTTGTCCGGCGGTCACCCGGTCTCCGAGTACGTCTCGCTGCAGCCCGACGAGAAGGTCGTCGGGCTGGGGTCGCTGGATCCCGACGGGCCCGGGCTGGCGCTGGGCACGGCGCAGGGCGTGGTCAAGCGGGTGGTGCCCGACTACCCGGCCAACCGCGACGACTTCGAGGTGATCACGTTGAAGGACGGCGACAGCGTGGTGGGCGCGGTCGAGCTGGTGTCCGAGTCGCATGATCTGGTGTTCATCGCCTCCAACGCCCAGCTGCTCCGTTTCCCGGCCTCGGTGGTGCGCCCGCAGGGGCGGCCGGCGGGCGGCATGGCGGGCATCCGGCTGGAGGACGGGGCCAGGGTGATCTGGTTCGGTGTGGTCGATCCTGGGGTGCCCGGGCACGTCGTCACGGTCGCCGGGTCGTCGACGGCGTTGCCGGGGACGCAGGTGGGCGGAGGCAAGGTGTCCGACTTCGCCGAGTTCCCCGCCAAGGGCCGGGCCACCGGTGGCGTGCGGGCGCAGCGGTTCTTGAAGGGCGAGGACGAGTTGCTGCTGGCGTGGGCCGGTCCCGCACCGGCCAAGGCCGTGTCGGGAGTGGGCAAGCCGGTGCCGTTGCCGGAGGAGATCGGGCGGCGGGACGGCTCGGGCGTGCGCCTGACACACACCATCGGCGCCATCGGCGGCGCCATCGCCTCCGGACCCGAGGCTCTCGCACCTTCGGCCGAAGGGCCGGCGGTGACGCCTCCCGAAGACGACCAGACCTCGCTCTAGGCCTGGGTTCTCCTGGGCGCACTGCATACGACCGCACCCCGATCCGGCTCCCGGACGGGGCGCGGGCCACCGGGGAGCGCCCTCTCCTACCCGGGAGGCACCGTGTTCCGATCCCACAGGGGCAAGAGCACCGCTCGGGAGGTGAGACCCCACCGGCGCCCCCGTAGCACCTCACGCCGCGCCGGTGCGTGTCGCGCGACGACCGCTGGGGCCGCGCGTACGACCCGCTGTTCCCGTAACGCTCGAAGAGCGACGCCTTGGCCGTGGACGACGCCGTCGTGTCGGTGGCCAGGGACGTCGCCCCAGAGCGCGGGCAAGCGACCCGACCTGCAGGCGGCGGCCGATCACGAGCCGGCGGCCGGCAACCTCAGGAGGGCCGTGGACCTCCTGGCCCAGGTGGCCCGCTGACATTTGCCGGCCCTGGCAAGTCGCGACGGGCTGACCCCACCCGCCGATCCGTCCCGGCGGGAAGCCGGTCACGTCCGGGAAAGGCGGGTCAGTCCCGGCTAGACAGGCCCTGGTCAGTCCCGGCAGAGGCAGAAGGTGTGCCCGGCCGGGTCGAGGAACACCCGGAAGTTGTCGTCCTCGCTGGGCTGGTGCTCGTGCTTGACCGCGCCGATCTCGAGCGCGCGCTTCTCCGCCTCCTCGATGTCGGCCACGCGAAGGTCGAGGTGGAGCTGCTGCGGCCGCTCGGGGTCGGGCCAGGTCGGCCGCCGGAAGTCGGTCGCGAGCTGGAACGCCAGCCGCCTCGGCGGCCCGCCGTCCGTCACCACCACCCAGTCGTCCTCGACCGACGTGATCGGCCAGCCCAGCAACCGGGAGTAGAACTCCGCGAGCCCTTTCGGGTCGGGCGTGTCGAGTACGACGCTCCGGAATTCCGCGATGCCGCTCATCATCTACCTTTCTCGGAGTGTGCGGTTGAGAGAATGGATGCCATGGCTGTCAACTCGTTCATGGTTCCGCTCGGCGCTCCCGCGCCCCACTTCGATCTCACCGCCATCGACGGCGGCAGCGTCTCGCTGGAAGACCTCAAGGACTCTCCCGCCACGCTGGTGGTCTTCCTCTCCAACCACTGCCCGTACGTGCGGCACATCGAGAAGGGCCTCGGCGCGCTGGCCGCGGACTACGGCGCCAGGCTGTCGATCGTCGCCATCTGCAGCAACGACAGCGTGAACTACCCCGACGACGATCCCACACACCTGGCCGAGCAGGCGGCAAGGGCGGGCTTCACGTTCCCGTACCTGCTGGACGACACCCAGGAGGTCGCCAAGGCGTACAGGGCAGCATGCACGCCCGACTTCTTCCTGTACGACTCCCAGCTCAGGCTCGTCTACCGGGGAGAGTTCGACGGGTCCCGCCCGGGCAGCTCGGTGCCGGTGACCGGCTCGTCGCTGCGGGCGGCCATCGACGCCCTGCTGGAGAGCGGCGAGGTGCCCGCCGAGCAGAACCCGTCGCTCGGCTGCGGCATCAAATGGAAGCCGGGCAACGAGCCGTCCTGAGGACTGACGGGAGGCGAGTCCTCCGGAACCATGCTCAGCCGGACGCCACGAACGGTGCCGGGCCTTCCCGCCTTCGCGCCACATCCGACGCCCACGGAACGTGTCCACGGTCCCGGATACGGCGGCGGGGCCCACCCCAAGGGCGTCCGGTGGAGCCTGAACGGTCCGATGCCCCAAGATCGCTCGGATCACGCGGCAGCGCCGCTCGCCACCTGATCAGTGCCGCTGGGCGCGCCTGCTCGCCGCCCCTCGCCATGCCAACAGGCCATCGCCACTGACGTGCCAACAGACCATCGCCGCTGACGTGCCAACAGACCATCGCCGCTGATGCGCCCGCATAAAGGACACCCTTGCTACACCGGGCACCCGTTGACCGTCCGCGTCCGCGATACCGGCGAGCGCGGGGATTGACTATGTCCGCGGTACCGGCCGGCCGCAGTCCTCGACCGCTTACCGGGCGGAGGCGGTGATCGCGGTCGGGAGCGCGAGGAGGAGTTCGTGCGGCTCGCCGCCCTGCCAGTGCCGGATCAGCCGAGTGCCCGCCTCCCCAGGATCGAACCCCTCGCACCCCAGAGGCCCGAAGCAGCCCGCCTGGTCCAGCATCAGGATGAGCGGGTCGTCATCGGGCAGGCTGGCGGCGTAGGAGGCGGTGTCGAGGAGGGCCAGCGCGCACCTGGCGTTGCGGCCGTCGTCGTTGGACTCCACGCGGTCCAAGCGGCGCCGGGCTTGGGCGCGGAGATACGCGGCGAGCGATTCGGACCTGGTCACGACTAAACCTTCTTCGATCACGTACATGCGGCTACGACATCATCACGCATGGTGATGTGTTTTCGTGGGACGTTTGCCAAGTCCGGCGTATGCGAGTCTCACTGTTTGCCTGGGGATTCGCGGACATTCCGGGAATACCCTGGCGCCACCCCCGACAGCGGCCATCTTTGGGGGTGCTGTCATCATCTGGGACATGAGTGTGTTCGACGACCTGTATGCCGCCAACGCCAAGTTTGCAAAGAACTTCGGTAGCTCTGAGCTCACCGGCCGGGCAGCCCGCGGGCTGGCAGTCGTGACCTGCATGGACTCGCGCATAGACCCGCTCGGCCTGCTGGGACTGCAGGCGGGCGACGCCAAGATTCTCCGCAACGCCGGCGCCCGCGTGACGGATGACGTGCTGCGTACGCTGGTGCTGGCCGTCTACCTGCTCGGCGTCGAGCGCGTGCTGGTCATGCCGCACACGGACTGCGGCATGGCCAAAGTGACGGACTCGGACGTGCACGCTCTCACCAGCGAGCGTGGGGTGGACACCCGCAGCCTGGAGTTCCATACGGTGCCCGACCAGTACGAGGCGCTGCGCCACGATCTGACCCGGATCCGGACCAGCCCGTTCCTGCCCGCGGACATGCCGGTGGCCGGCGCGGTCTACGACGTCCGGACGGGCCGCCTGAGCTCCTCCGAGTTCTAGGGCATACCTGGAGCCCAGGACGACACGGCGGCGCTGATGGCCGTCACGGGCGCCATGGAGCCCGTCATCGTCGCCGCCACCTCGAACACGTCCAGCCGGCTTCTAGGCGCCGCTCGGATGGGCTCCCGCGCCCGCTCATATGCCCGCCTATGTTTGGGCCCGTTTGGCCTCTGCCCAACCCTCAGGGGCCTCTACGGCCCCTCCGTGCTCATGCGGGCCGCACGGCGGTCCGGATGAGCGCCGCACGGCGCTCATCCGGACCGTACGGCGCTCATCCGGACCGGACGGCGCCAGAGGGCTGCTAGGCGTCGATGTGGTCGCGGTCGACCTCGGCGGCGCTGTTGACGATGAACTCCCGCCGCGGCGCCACGTCGCTCCCCATGAGCAGGTTGAAGATGCCCTCGGCACCTTCGGCGTCCTCGATCCGCACCCGGCGCAGGATCCGGTGCCGCGGGTCCATCGTCGTCTCGGCCAGTTGGTCGGCGTCCATCTCGCCCAGACCCTTGTAACGCTGCACCGGGTCCTTCCACCGCTTGCCGCGCCGCTCCAGGTCTCGCAGCACCCTCTGCAGCTCGGCGTCGGAGTAGCAGTAGATGTACTTCTCCTTGCCCTTGCCAGGGTTGGTGAGCTCGATGCGGTGCAGCGGCGGCACGGCCGCGAACACCCGCCCGGCCTCCACCATCGGGCGCATGTAGCGGTGGAAGAGGGTCAGCAGCAGGCAGCGGATGTGGGCGCCGTCCACGTCGGCGTCGGCCATGAGGATGACCTTGCCGTAGCGGGCGGCCTCGATGTCGAACGAACGGCCGGAGCCGGCGCCGACGACCTGGATGATGGCCGCGCACTCGGCATTCTTGAGCATGTCGCTCACGGACGCCTTCTGCACGTTGAGGATCTTGCCCCGGATCGGCAGCAGAGCCTGGAACTCCGAGTCGCGGGCCAGCTTGGCCGTGCCCAGCGCCGAGTCTCCCTCGACGATGAACAGCTCGCTGCGGTCCACGCCGTCGCTGCGGCAGTCGACCAGCTTGGCGGGCAGCGCGGAGCTTTCCAGCGCTGTCTTGCGCCGCTGGTTGTCGCGGTGCTCCCGGGCCGCGATGCGGGCCTTGGCCGCGGCCACGATCTTCTCCAGAACCGCCCGCAGCGGCTGCTTGTAGCCGCGCGGCGGATTGGTGAAGATCTCCTTGAGCTCGCGCGAGACGACATGGGAGACGATGCGGGTGGCCGCCGAGGTGCCCAGCACCTCCTTGGTCTGCCCCTCGAACTGCGGCTCGGGCACCCGGACCGTGACCACGCCCGTCAGGCCTTCGGAGATGTCGTCCTTGGTGACGGGGTCATCACCGTTCTTCAGCAGGCGGGTCTCGCGCAGCAGCTCGTTGACCGTACGCATCAGGCCGCGCTCGAACCCGGTCAGGTGGGTGCCGCCCTTGGGGGTGGCGATCACGTTGACGAACGACCGCACGGTGGACTCGTAGCCCTTGCCCCAGCGGATCGCCACGTCCACGCTCAGCTCGCGCTGCACCTCGGTGGGCGTCATGTGGCCCTGGTCGTCGAGGACCGGCACGGTCTCGTGGAAGTGGCCCACGCCCTGCAGCCGCAGCACGTCGCAGACGGGCTCGTCGCGGGCCAGGAACTCGGTGAACTCGGAGATGCCGCCGTCGAAGCGGAACTCCTCCTCGACGCGCTCCTCATGCCTGCTGTCGTAGACGGCCAGGGTCAGCCCGGGAACCAGGAACGCGGTCTGCCGCAGGCGCACGTGGATCTCATCCATCGAGACCTCGGCGTCGGGCAGGAAGATCTGCTTGTCGGCCCAGAAGCGCACCCGGGTGCCGGTGACCTTGCGCGGGAGCGTGGCGCCGATCCGCAGCCCGGACTTCTTCTTGAACTTCGCGGTCGGCCCGTCACCGTCGAAGATCCCGGTGACGCCGCGCCGAAAGCTGATCTCGTGAACGCGGCCGTCCCTGTCCACCTCGACGTCGAGCCTCGCCGACAGGGCGTTGACCACGGACGCGCCGACGCCGTGCAGGCCGCCGGAGGCGCCGTAGGAGCCGCCGCCGAACTTGCCGCCCGCGTGCAGCTTGGTGTAGACGAGCTCCACGCCGGCCAGGCCGGACTTGGGCTCGACGTCGACCGGGATGCCGCGGCCGTTGTCGCGGACCTCGATGGAACCGTCGGCGTAGAGCTCGACTTCGATCCGGTCGCAGTGCCCCGCCAGCGCCTCGTCGACGCCGTTGTCCACGATCTCCCAGAGGCAGTGCATGAGCCCGCGACTGTCGGTGGATCCGATGTACATGCCCGGGCGCTTGCGGACAGCCTCGAGGCCCTCAAGCACCGACAGGTGACGAGCCGTGTAACCCGCCTCCACTAGCGTCACTCCAGCTCCCCTGGTCCCTTAGCATCGAACACGTGTGCGTAGCTTACCGTTCTTCCCTTACGCACGCGTACAAGCTTGCCACGGCGTCACGTTTGCCGTTACCAACCGGCTGATCATCATTACTTTCGGACACATTCTGCTCTGGGCGTAGAGACGGGGAGGTTGGGAAGGTCCACGTCCGGTTAGATGTTGTTCCAAGTGACTGACGCCAGATCCTCGCTTCGGCGGGGGTGACCCGAAAGGCGATACGTGACTGGAGCTCTCGCCCCCGTTAAGCCGCTGACGGCCCTCGACCGCTGCGACCGCTGCGGCGCCCAGGCCTACATTCGCGCAACCCTGCCTGTAGGCGGGGAGCTGCTGTTCTGCGCCCACCACGGGCGTCAGCACGTGGCGGCGCTGCGCGAAAAGGGCGCCGACATCCTGGACGAGTCGGCTCGCCTCAGCAAGACCCCTACGAATGCCGCCAACGACGAGCGTTGACCCAGCGCTGGTCGTGATGAGATAACCACATATTGCGTGACAGGACGGCGACCCCAGGCATGCCCGGGGTCGCCGTCCTGCTTAAGACAAGACACCCGGGTCCTGTTTAAGACACCTGGCGGATCCTGCTTAGGACGCGGCGGGTCCTGCTTAAGACACCAGCGTGTCCTGCCTAGGAAGCGACGGTTGCGCCAGGAGTGCGGCGGATGCTGCGTACAGGTCCAGCGGGTCCTGTACAGAGTCCGACGGTCAGCACACCCGATAGTGATACCGCCCCGCGATCTCGAACCCCTCGCGGCGATACAGCGCCTGAGCGGCGGTGTTGGGCGCGGTGGTGACCAGGTATGCGGAGTCCGCCCCCGCGTGTCGCACCAGCGCCCTCAGCACCGTACGCGCCAGCCCTCGGCGGCGCGCCTCCGGCCGGGTGGCCATGCAGTAGATCCCGAGCGTGTCGCCCTGCGGCACGGCCCGCCCGACGGCGAGCGCCACACCGTCCTCCTCGTACGCCCCATACCAGGCCGGCACACCGGTACAGATGCGCTCCGCTTCCTTGAGCCCACTGCCGTACCGCCCGTCCACGGCCCACCACGTCTCGAGCCACCCGGCCCATGGCTGCTCCTCGACCCTGACCCGCTCGTGGCTTCCATCGGGGCGGAGGGAGCCGGCCGCCATGACGAGCGTCGGGTCGACCAGTCCGTAGCCCCTGGCCTCCAGCTCCTCATCCAGCCCAGGCGCGGCCCCGATCCCCACCGAGAAGACACACCGCAGCCCACGCTCCCGGTAAAACCGCTCAGCCGCCGCGATGGCACCACCGAGATCAGCCGGCCGTTCGAGAGGCAGCACGGAATTGGCCCGCTTGGTCACGCCCCCGGCATAGCGCAACACCCATCCGTCGTGAACACACTGCTCATAGGCAGGCCACGCCTCGTGCACAAGCAAGTCGAAATCCACCTGCGCAGCCTAGCCACCCCCACATGCCCTCATGACCCATCCCCCACGGCCAGGGCCAGGGCTTCGGCGAAGCAGTCGGCCCACATCTCGCCGTAACGGCGGCTCGCCGGTGAACGAGTCAGAAGCGTCTCCCTGGACAGACCCCAGCCCCGGTCGGCGTGTGGAGCCAACTCGGCCCGCCGTAAAACATGGAGGACAGTGCCCCGGACGGCGCCCGCAGCCCGCTCCGCCCGCCATAAAACATGAACGACAGCGCCCCGACGGCGCCCGCAGCCCGCTCGGCCCGCCGTAAAACATGAACGACAGCGCCCCGGGCGGCGGAGAGCAGCGAGACGGCCCCATAGGGTGATGGGCGTGTTGATTGTGTTGCCGCCGTCGGAGGGCAAGGCCTCCGAGGGGAGCGGTCCGCCCGTTGTGCAGCTGTCCTTCCCGTCGCTCGACAAGCCGCGCAAGCGGGTGCAGACCGCACTGGTCCGGGCTTCCAAGCGCCGCGACGCCCTCGGCGTGCTCGGCCTGACCCCAGGCCTGGCCGCCGAACTGGCCAAGAACACGGCGCTGACGACGGCCGCGACACTCCCCGCCGCCGACCTCTACACCGGTGTGCTCTACGACAACCTCGGCCTGAACACGTTGGATCCCGACGCGAGGAGCCGGGCGGCCGAGTCAGTCGTGATCTTCTCTGGCCTGTGGGGCGTGGTGCGGATCGACGACCGGATCCCGCCGTACCGCCTCTCGATGGGCGTCAATCTGCCGCCGCTGGGTGGGCTGGCCGCGTTCTGGCGTCCCCAGATAGCCAAGGCACTGGATCGGATCCCAGGCCTGGTGGTGGACCTGCGGTCGGCCACGTACGCGGCCGCCTGGCAGCCGGGTGAGCGCTCGGTGACGGTACGGGTGTTCAGAGACGGCAAGGTCGTCAGCCACATGGCCAAGGCCACCCGCGGCGAGATCGCCCGAGCCCTCCTGCAATTGGACGCCGCCCCGGCCGCCCCCGACGAACTGGCGAAGACCCTGGACGCCCTGGGCTACACCGTGGCGCTGACGGCCCCATCACGCGCGAACCGCCCGTGGACGCTGGACGTGCACGTCACCGACCCCTCCTGAGCCCCGGCAAAGACGCCACACCAAGAGGCCCACACAAAGAGGCCCGCACAAGCACGCCCGAGCAAAGGCGCCCGCCCGAGGACGCCCGAGCAAAGGCCCTCACTCGAGGACGCGCAGGCAAGCACGCCGGCAAAGACGCCCGACGCAGAAGGGGCCCCGCACGGACATCCGTGCGGGGCCCCTTCTGAGCCGGGTCAGTCCAGGTAGTCGCGGAGCACCTGGGACCGGGACGGGTGGCGCAGCTTGGACATGGTCTTGGACTCGATCTGGCGAATGCGCTCACGGGTCACCCCGTAAACCTTGCCGATCTCGTCCAGCGTCTTGGGCTGCCCATCGGTGAGACCGAAGCGCATCGACACGACGCCCGCCTCCCGCTCCGACAACGTGTCGAGAACGGAGTGCAGCTGCTCCTGGAGCAGCGTGAAGCTGACGGCGTCGGCCGGAACGATGGCCTCGGAGTCCTCGATGAGGTCGCCGAACTCGCTGTCGCCCTCCTCGCCCAGTGGCGTGTGGAGTGAGATGGGCTCGCGACCGTACTTCTGGACCTCGACGACCTTCTCGGGCGTCATGTCCAGCTCGCGGGCCAGCTCTTCCGGCGTGGGCTCGCGGCCCAGGTCCTGCAGCATCTGCCGCTGGACGCGGGCCAGCTTGTTGATCACTTCGACCATGTGGACCGGGATGCGGATGGTCCGCGCCTGGTCGGCCATGGCACGCGTGATCGCCTGCCGGATCCACCACGTGGCGTAGGTGGAGAACTTGTAGCCCTTGGTGTAGTCGAACTTCTCCACGGCCCTGATCAGGCCCAGGTTGCCTTCCTGGATCAGGTCGAGGAACAGCATGCCGCGGCCGGTGTAGCGCTTGGCCAGCGAGACCACGAGCCGGAGGTTGGCCTCCAGCAGGTGGTTCTTGGCCCGGCGGCCGTCCTCGGCGATCCACTCCAGCTCGGCCCGGACGTCGACCGGCAGGGCCTCGGTCTCGGTGCTGCCCAGCTGCTCCTCGGCGAACAGACCCGCCTCGATGCGCTTGGCCAGCTCGACCTCCTGCTCGGCGTTGAGCAGGGGGACCTTGCCGATCTGCTTGAGGTAGTCCTTGACCGGGTCGGCGGTGGCGCCGGCGGCGGCGACCTGCGCGACCGGAGCGTCATCGTCGTCGTCGGACAGGATGAGGACCTCGTCCTCACTCTTCTCCGTCACCGCGACCTCGGCGGGCTTGGGCTCCTCCTCGGTCTCGTCGTCACCGTCGGAGTCGGAGTCCGCGTCGGAGTCGGCCACGGCGACGATGTCCTCGTCGTCGACCTCGATCTCCTCCAGGTCCTCCAGCTCCACGTCGCCGTCGAGCTCGATGTCCTCGTCGTCCGCGTCGGCCTCGGCGGCCTTCGGCTTGGTCTCGGCAGGCCCAGCGTCCTTCGGCTCGGCCTTCTTGGCCGCCGGAGCGGCCTTCTTCGCGGGGGCCGCCTTCTTGGCGGCCGGCTCGGCTTCTGCGGCGCCCACGACCGCGGTCACGGTCTCGGGCTGCTGCTCTTTGGCGGCTGCCGCCGTCTTGGTCTTGACGGGGGCGGCGGTGCGGCGCTTTGCTGGACCACGAGACTTCTTCGGCGCAGCCGAATCCGCGGCGGTCACCACCACGGTCACGCCCTCTTTACTGAGGTTCCGCAAGAACGCGGCGGCGTGCGACATGGGGATGTCCGCCTCCTCGAAGGCCTGACGGACATCCTCAGACTCGAGGAAACCCTGCGAGCGCCCACGCTCGAGCAGTCGCTGAATGACGGGCTCGTTCAGCTCTTGTGGCTTCGAGCGAGTCGAACTTGCAGGCGACACGAACACCTCTCGAACGAACGCGTGGCGACAATGGACCCAGATGCCCGCTGGGGGGCTGCTCCCTCTCTCGGAGATCGGTCAGGCCGTGCGGACCGCGACGGACCTGCACAGCATTGTGGCATGACCCCGCACTCCATACGGCCACCTCCCGGCGGTTGACCTCCACCCTAGGCCGACCGAGACAGTAGTGCGTACGTAAGCGGGGCACTGATACCCGAAAGCAACCGTTATGACTGTTTCATTCAGTCACTCTTCGTGGCTGGCGGGACGTGAATTGCTAGCGCAGTAACGTCATCATCCTGTTCATATCCAGACAACATCCGGTCAACCAGGAAGTCCAGCAACATGTGCGGACTACTTACGACCTCAGGTGGCGCTTCGGTCACAACACTGCAAAGCTCGGCGAGTCCGGCATCCAGCCCGCGCTTCCTGTTCTCCACGAGACCGTCGGAGTAGAGCACGGCGGTATGGCCGGGCGGCACCACGAATCGGAACTGCCTTCGGCTGGTCGGCCAGCCTAGCGGAGTGCCAGGCTCGGCGTCGCACAGGATCGCCGTGCCCTGCGGAGAGACCAGAACGGGCGGCGGGTGGCCGGCCAAGGCCAGCGTGCCCTCACCGGTCACAGGCTCCACGACCATGTAGGCCAGGGTCGTGACCTGCTCCTCCTCCTCGGTGGCCTCGAAGACGCGGTCCAGCCCCGTGAGCACGGCCGCGGGCGGCGGGTTGGTCAGCGCCAGCGCCCGCATGGCGTTGCGGATGCGGCCCATGCCCGCCGCGGCCTTGACGCCCTTGCCCATGACGTCGCCCACGACGGCCGCCACACGCCCGTCCTGGAGCACGAACGCGTCGTACCAGTCACCGCCCACCTGGACGTGCCGGCTGCCCGAGCGGAAGCGCTGGGCCAGCACCAGGCCCTTGACCACGGGCAGGCGGTCGGGCAGCAGGCTGCGCTGGAGCGTCTCGGCGGTGCGGTGCTCACGCTCGAACAGAGTGGCCCGCTCGACCGCCAGCGCGCACTGGCCGGCCAGCGCCTCCAGGAAGACGCCGTCCTCCTGGGAGATCTTCACGGGCCGGGTGAAGGAGAATCGGAGCGCTCCCAGCGCCCGCCCGGCGGCCAGCAACGGCAGGCCGACCCAGGCTCGCTCGTCGCTGTTGGCGAGGTAGTTGGCCAGGACCTTCTCGTCGCCGCCGGCCTCGAGCAGCTGTGCCTTGAGGCTGTCGGGCGACTCGGCGAACACGGGCCTGCGGCTGTTGACGGCCATGGTCATGACGCTGGAGCTGGACAGCGGGATCTCCTCGCCGAAGGCGCCGGACGCCTCGGGGATGCCCTCGCCGTTGATCAACTTGAGCGCCGCGCGGTCGGTGTCGAGCAGCGCCACCGCCGAGCGGTCGGCGGCCAGGGCGGTGCGGCCCACGTCGATGATGACCTGCACCACCTGCTCGACCGTCAGCGCCTCGGCCAGCATGGCGGTGGCGCCCTGCAGCCTGGCGGTGCGCAGGGCCGCGGCGCCGAGCTGGTCGGTCAGCCTGCCGCGCATCTCCTCGGCCTCACGCTGCGGCGTGACGTCGGTGTTGGCGCCGACCCACTCCACGACCCTGCCGTGCCTGATGATCGGCACGGCCCGCACCTCGAAGTGGCGGTAGCCGCTGGCCCGGGTGCGCACCCGGTAGTTCCACTCGAACATGGTGCGCCCGCGCAGCGCCTCCCGCCAGGCCTCCTCGGTCTGCTGGCGCTCCTCGGGGTGCACGACCTCCAGCCAGCCGTTGGCGAGGTATTCCTCCAGGCCCTGGCCGGTGATGGCGCGCCACTGCGGCGCGTCCTCCATGACCGCGCCGGTGGGCGAGGTGATCCAGACCAGCTGCGACTGCGCCTCCACAAGCGAGCGGTAGCGCTCCTCGCTGCGGCGCAGCGCCTCCTCGGTCTGGCGGCTCTCGGTCACGTCGAGGCCCACCAGCGCGATCGCGCGCAGCTCGCCCGCCTCGTCGTGGACCGGCGAGAACGACAACGACCAGTGCCTGGTGTCGCCCTCCGCCGAGCGCACGCGTACGCGCCCCTCGGTGACCGGCGCGTCCGTCTCGATGACGGCCTGCACGGCGTGCGTGATGATCTGGCTGAGGTCGGCGGCGAGCACCTCGACGGGCTGCCTGCCCATCATGCGATCGGCGGGCACGGCGACGACGTCGCAGAAGACGTCGTTGACCCGCTGGACGCGGGTGTCGCCGTCGAAGAACGCGAAGGCGAACTCGGCCTCCGACAGCAAGCCCTGGAAGAGGGCGGAGTCTGAGATGTCCACATCCGACTCCCGGGGACGGGGAACGGAGGTCTCGGCGCTCATGGTCGGCACCTCCGTCGCGTGCCAGGGTCTCCCACGCGGCACATCTCCATAGTCGTGTATCGGCGTAGCGCAGCTCCGGGCGACCGGATTCTGCAGTACATCATCGGCGATGGGCATGTGCGGACGGAAGCCCCCGCCGCGGCCCGGTCGCCTCTAAGGTCAACGCATCCTGTCAAAATCGCTCCACGTCGCGCAGCAAGATCAGGTTACAGCGCAGCTACTCGGCCTTCGCCGCGCGCTTGGCCTCTTGCTTGGCGGCACGCACGCGGACCAGGCTCTCGGCGTCGACGACGTCGGCGACCGATCGGTGTGACCCCTCCTCGCCGTAGGCTCCGGCTGCCTCACGCCAGCCTGATGGCTGGACCCCCAACTGCTTCCCCAGCAATGCCAAAAAAATCTGGGCCTTCTGCTTGCCGTATCCCGGAAGGGCCATGAGTCGTTTCAGCAACTCTTTGCCATCCGCCGCATCCGCCCAGAGCTTCTCCGGCTGCCCGTCGTAGTGCTCGACGAGGTAGGCCGCGAGCTGCTGGACCCTGGCCGCCATAGACTTCGGGTAGCGGTGCACGGCCGGCTTCTCGGCGAGCAGCGCGGCGAACGCCTCAGGATCATACGAGGCTATCTCCGCGGCCGTGAGGTCGTGCCCCAGCCGCTGCGAGATGGTGTGCGGCCCCGTGAACGCCCACTCCATGGGGATCTGCTGGTCGAGGAGCATGCCGACGAGCAGGGCCAGCGGGCTGCGGCCGAGGAGCTCGTCTGCCTCGCTTTGCTGGGCGAGCTGGATGCGCATGGAGACAGCTTCGCATGAATGGGCACCCGGTGATGTGAACACAGCCGCCGAGGAGGCTTGACACTCGCCGGAGAAAAGGTGAAATGAGAGCGCAAGTCGCCCTGCAGACATTCCTGGGGGTTTGCCCCTGGGCCTCCAGAGGAATCTCACATCTATGCTCGCTCTGGCCACACGGTTCCTGCGGGAGCCGGTCAGTCTCAGGCTGGCCGAAGAGTTCCTGACCGTGCCCGTGGACACGATCGACCGCTGTGTCGCGGATGTGTGCGCGTGCACGCAGCATCTGGGCATCTCCGCGACGCCCGAGATCGTGGAACGCATCGCGCGAGAGCACCTGCTCGCGATCGTCAACTCGGCGCCTCCGCCGCGCGGCCTGCGATAGCCGCGCCGCGGCACCGATGGCGGCGCCTGACCCGGCGCGCCTTCAGCCTGGTGCGCCTTCAGCCCGGTGTGCCTTAGCACAGCACGCCGCGGTGCACAGCGCCCGTCGTGCGCCTCCTGCACGACCCATCGTGCGCCTCCGGCACGACCCATCGTGCGCCTCCGGCACGACCCATCGCGCGGCTCCGGCAGGACGGGACCCCTATAACATCGGGGTTACCAGGCCGAGAATCTCCGCACCGTTTGCGCCTGGAATACGAGAGAGTGAGGGTGTGCGCCGACACCGACGAGATCCCCGGGAGAGCACCCCGCCGGACGACGTGTTCAAGGAGATGGTGCAGGCGGCCCGCGAGCTGCTCGCCGTACGCACCCCTCTTGACGCGGAGCTGATGGTCTCCGACATGATCGGAGCCTGGTGGGGCAGGCGGGTCAGGGGCGGCGACGTGGAGCAGGTGCTCGGCGAGGGACTCGTCGACTACGCCGCCAAGGCCGGCACGCCGGCCTCGCTGACGTTGCTCATCTGCCTGGCCTATCTGGGCACCGCCCGCCAGGGCGCCAAGGCCGAGGGCGCGGCGCTGGCGATGATGGAGTCCGGGGTGGCCAGGCCCGGCTGGGCCGACAAGGTCGGCGCCGTCAAGCCCGCAGGCTGCTACGTCTCGCGCGACGCCTACGGCGACCAGGACACGGTGATCTGCACCTTCGCCTACCGCTGGAACGAAACATCCCAGCCGACGGACCGGCACGCGCTCGTCATGGTCGTCGACTACAACATGAGCGGCATGGCCCGCGACGCCTGGGTCTCCTCCCAGGTCGACAAGCTCCTGGAGCAGGCCAAGGCCGAGGCGGCGGGCAACCCGATGCTGCTGTTCGAGGAGATCCAGCCCGAGCAGGCCAGGGCGCTGCTGGAGTCGGCGATGAAGGCCACCATCGAGCCCAAGACCCCGCCCCCGGTGAGCGACAGCTACAGCGCCTACCACGCCTTCGCCCGCGCCCGGATCAAGGCGCTGCCGCCGGGCCGCAAGCGCCCCGCCCCGCTTCACATCGAGGCCCCCTACAGCCGCGAGCGGCGGGCCATGCTGGCGGCGGAGTTCCTGGCGTCGGACGCGGCCGAGCACTTGTCCGACCCGTCGGCGGCCTCGCGGTGCGCCGACCACATCATCGACTACGGCTGCGAGCAGGACTTCAACCGGCCGCTGCGGGTCAGCCCGACCAAGTGCGAGACGTTCCTGCTGGACTGGCTGCCGCGCAAGGTGATGCTGAGCGCGGCCGAGCAGGAGGCGATGCCGCACGTGCTGTCGGCGTGGGTGCGCTTCGCCGCGCACCGCACGAGCCTGCCCGAGCAGGGGCTCAAGGCCACGCTGGACGCGGTGTGGGAGGCCACGGGCAAGTTCCCCGAGGCGTATCGGGATCCGACGTCGTTCGGGCTCGACCGGGTGCTGCTCGAGCGGCTGCTGCCGGACGGCGACCTGTCGGCGCTGGCCAGGCGGGTCTTCGCGTTCCCCTATCTGCAGGGCACGCACAACGGCATCGAGCTCGACCGGCTCAACCCGGCCGACGAGGCGGACCGGCGTACGCTGCTCGAGATCGACCACGGCGGCGCGATCGACCAGGAGCACCTGGCCTGGCACGAGGAGATCGCCACCCGGATGTGGGAGGGCGACCCGCCGCAGTTGTGGGAGGCCGCGCAGCGCCTGCTCGACCTCGGCCACGACCGGCACGACGTGCTCCACGTGCTGATCGAGATCGCCGAGCGGATCGGCGGCGACCCTGACGAGCTCGCCGCCGCCCTCGACGACATCGCCGACATCCCTGACGAAATCTAGAATCTCTCTTCCATGTCGATGTACGCCCGCCTGGCCCAGGGCCGCTACCTGGCGTCGGAGCACACGCAGGGCCCCTGGGACCCGGCCACCCAGCACATGGGCCCGGTCACCGCGCTCATCGTCCACGAGCTGGCCCGTACCGCGCCGCGCCCGGGATTGGAGCTGTCCAGACTGGTCGTGGACGTGTTCGCGCCGGTGCCCGTGGCCGAGCTGGAGATCGCGACGGACGTGGTGCGCGACGGCAAACGGGTGCAGTGCCTCACGGCGAGCGTGTCGTCCGGCGGCCGCGAGTACGCCAGGGCGAGCGCCTGGCGCATCCGCGGGGACGCCACGCCCGCGACGCCGGTCCCCGGCC
>NZ_VCKY01000153.1 GCF_005889735.1 Nonomuraea turkmeniaca | reverse complement strand
ACCCCGCGCCGTCCAGACATCCCGCCTCTTCGCCCGCCCCCGCACCTCCCTCCGGTGAGCCGGCCGACGAGGCGCGCACCGCGTGGGATGGGCGCGTGCGCGCCGGCGTGGGGGTACTCGTTCCGTGTGTGGTCGGGACGCTGGCCACGGGCGCGTTCGTCGCGCTCTACAACGCCTCCGGCTTCCGGCTGGCCGCGCCGCCGCTCGCGCTCGGCCCGGCCGTCGCCTCCCTGGTCTTCCTCTCCTACGCCATGGGCACCGCCTCCTCGGCCGCCGCCGGGCGGCTGAGCGCCCGCCTGGGGAGGACGGCGGCGCTGGTCACGGCCCTGATCGTGACGGTGGCCGGGGCGGCGCTGACTCTCCACCCGTCGCTGCCCGCGACGGCGCTCGGCTTCGCCATGCTGACCGCGGGGTTCTTCGCCTCGCACGCCATCGCCAACGCCTGGGTCGCCGCGCAGGCGTCCCCGCGGGCCCGCGGCCGGGCCGGCGGCCTCTACACCCTCTGCTTCTACCTGGGCAGCGGCGCGGGCGGCACGGCCGGCACCATCGTGTACGGCCACGCGGGCTGGCCCTGGCTGATCGCCCTGACCACCACCTGGCTCCTGCTGGCCACGCTGGCCGTCCTCCTCGCCAGCGGCCCGGCCGGTGCCGAGAGCCGGTGACTCATCGTGACGACATGGGCGACGACGCTGTCCGAGACGCAGGCGATGGCAGAATGACCATGCGGCGGCCCGCTGGGGTAAGGCGTTCCTGGCCGCGCTGGACGTCTTCGGGCTGCCGCGCGAGGCCACCCCGACGGTGTGCTCCGCTCGCTGCGCCGGGTGCTGCCCGCGCCGGTGCAGGTGCGGATCGGGGTCGGCTCGGGCGCGTGGGTGCGCGAACGCGCAGACCTGCTCGAGGAGGCACGGCTGGAGCTCGCGGCAGACATCCATAGGATCATCAGTTGGCCTCACTCCGCTAGGCGGCGAGGGCTACCAGGGGCGATAGTGGCGATGGCGTCGAGGGAGGATGACGCCGTCGCCATTGGAACAGGGCGTGGATCAGGCCGGGCCCAGCCGCGTGACGGTCACCGTGATCTCCTGCCGGCTCCCCGACGGCCCCTGGTAGACGCCCTTGAGCGGCGGCACGTCCGAATAGTCCCGGCCACGGGCCACCACCACGTGCGCCTCCCCCACGTACGTCCGGTTGGTGGGATCGAGCGGCAGCCACTCCCCCGCCCAGTACTCCACCCACGCATGGCTCTGCCCCGCGACGGGCTCTCCGATTTCGGCGGTCGGCCGCGGATGGAGATAGCCGGAGACGTACCGGGCCGGCAGCCCGGCGGCCCGCAGCAGCCCCGCCGTCAGGTGCGCCATGTCCTGGCAGACACCCTTCCCCAGGTCCCACGCCTCCTGCGCGGAGGTCTGCACGCCGGTCGAGCCGGGCATGTACTCGACCCGCGCCGAGACCAGCTCGCAGATCGCCTCGGCCATCTCGTGCGGGTCGCGACCCAGCGCCTGGGTCTTGGCCAGGTCCTCCAGCTCGGCGCGCACGGCGGTCGTCGGGGTGCGCCGCAGCAGCTCCTCCATCGACGGGTCCGGCGCCGTGACGGAGGCCATGGGCCTGCGCGGGCCGCTCGTCTCGACCCTGCTGACGGCCTCGACGGACAGCGACCGGTGCGGTTCTGACACGTCGAACGCCGTCACCGTGGTGCCCCAGTAGTCCTCGTACGTGGAGGTCGGCACGGCGGGGGTGACCTTGACGCGGCTGGACAACACGCCGTGCGCGGGCGTCATCCTGAGCTCGTTGTAGGAGGAGTGCGCCTCACCGTCGTACTCCACGTGCGTCACGTGGGAGACCTTCACGCGCCAACCCATGCCATCGCCTCCCTGCGCTGGAAGAACCGCTTCGTGATCGCCTCGCCCGCGGCCGCGCACGCCTCCTGGAGGGTGCCGAGCAACTCGGGCAGCCGGTCGCTCAGCTCGTCCAGGTCGCTGTACTCCAGCCCGGCCCGCACCCGCCCGATCGCCGCCTGCGCGGAGTCGGCCACCCCGGCCCTGGCCGTGTCGGGGGCGAGGGCCCGCAGGCACTTCTCCGCGGTCAGCAGCGAGTAGACGACCGAGCGCGGGAAGAGCCGGTCGAGCAGCAGGAACTCCAGCACCGCGCCGTCCCTGGAGCCGTGCGTCCTGGTGAACGACTCGTCGGCGCCGCTGGCCTGCAGCAGCAGCCGCCAGTCGCTCGTCAGGTGCACGCCCAGGAGCCTGGTCGTCATGTCGACGCGTTCGAGACTGCGGCCGAGCACGATGAAACGCCAGCAGTCGTCCCTGCTCATGGTGGCGTCGGCGAGGCCGAAGAACAGGGCGGCCCGCTCACGGACGAACGCCAGGTACCCGTGCGGAGGCAGCGTCTCCAGCTTGGACAGGTGGTGCCAGGTGACGTTGAGGCACTCCCACACCTCGCTGGACAGCACCTCGCGCACGCCTCTCGCGCTGTCCCTGGCGGACCTGACGGACGCGGCGATCGAGGCGGGCTCGTCCAGATCGTAGGCCAGGCGCCGGATCACCGCCTGCGCGCCGGCGGGCGCGGCGGGGCTCAGGCCGAGCACCGCGTAGAGGGAGCGGCAGGTGTCGGGCTCGTCGAGCATCCGGTGCACGGACACGTCGAGGAGCCTGGCGGTGTCGTCGGCGCGTTCGACGTACCTGCCGATCCAGTAGAGCGTCTCGGCGATGCGGCTGAGCAGCGGGCGCGTCATTGCTCTCCTTCCCAGGCCGCCGTCCGGCTGGGGCTCCACTGCGCGGAACCGGGCGCGACCGCGGCCGAGGCGGCGACCAGGGCGGAGGCGGCGACCGGGGCGCAGACCTCGCCGAGCACCCAGGTGTCCTTGGAACCGCCGCCCCTGCTGGAGTTGACCACCAGCTCGCCCTCCGGCAGCGCGACGCGGGTCAGCCCGCCGGGCAGCAACCACACGTCATCGCCGTCGTTGACGGCGAACGGCCGCAGGTCGATGTGGCGCGGCGCCGGCCGCTCGCCGACCAGGGTGGGCGAGGTGGACAACAACACGGGCTGCTGGGCGATCCAGCCGCGCGGATCCTGGAGTACGGCCTCCCGCACGGCCGCGAGCTGATCGGGCGTGGCGAGAGGCCCGATCACGATGCCCTTGCCGCCCGCGCCGTCCACCGGTTTCAGCACCAGCTGGTCGGCGTCGGCCAGCACCTGGTCGCGCACGTCCGGCTCGTCGAGCCGGTAGGTCTCCACGTTGGGCAGCAGCGGAGTCTCCCCCAGGTAGTAGCCGATCAGGTCGGGCACGTAGGTGTAGATCAGCTTGTCGTCGGCGATCCCGTTCCCCACACCGTTGGCGATCGTGACGTTGCCGGCGCGGGCGGCGTTGACCACCCCGGGGCAGCCGAGCACGGAGTCGCCGCGGAAGTGCAGCGGGTCGAGGAAGTCGTCGTCGACTCGGCGGTAGACGACGTGGACGAGGCGCCGGCCGTACGTGGTGATCATGTAGAGGCGGTTGTTCTCGCAGACCAGGTCGCGGCCCTCGACCAGTTCGATGCCCATGAGGCGGGCCAGCAGCGCGTGCTCGAAGTAGGCGGCGTTGTAGACGCCGGGCGTGAGCAGCACCACGGTCGGGTCGGCGACGCCCGCGGGCGCGGCCCCGCGCAGCGCGGCCAGGAGCCTGGCGGGGTACTCCTCGACCGGGCGCACGAGCTGCTCGGAGAAGAGCGTCGGCAGCGTGCGGGTCATGGCGAGCCGGTTCTCCAGCACATAGCTGACCCCGCTGGGCGTGCGGACGTTGTCCTCCAGCACGTGCAGGACACCCCGCTCGTCGCGGATCAGGTCGGTGCCGCCGACGTGGATGCGCACGCCGTTGGGCGGGCGCCAGCCGTGGGCGACGCGATGGTAGTGCGGGCTCGAATGCAGCAGGCGCCAGGGGACCACGCCGTCGTGGAAGACCTGGCGGTCGCCGTACACGTCGTCGAGGAACGCCTCCAGGGCGCGGATCCGCTGCCGCACGCCACGCGTCACGAGATCCCACTCCGCGGCGTCGATGACCCGCGGGACCAGGTCGAGCGGGAAGGGCCGCTCGACACCCGCGTAGTCGAACGTGACCCCGCGATCGGTGAACATCCTGGCGAGCTGGTCGGCCCTGCTCCGCAGCTCGCGCGCGCCGAGCGGCTGGAGCGCGGCGAACAGCGCCTGGTACTGGCGGCGGGGCACGCCCGGCCGCTCGAACATCTCGTCCCAAGCTCCGGCCATGACATACGTATCAAAGATGTCCGCCATGACCGTTTTATAGGAAATGCATGTTTCGTGCGCTGTCCTAGCTTGTTACAAGCGAAGTGAGCGTTCGAGGGAGTCGGTCAGCCACAGGTGAGTGGAGCCGAGCGTGGCCACTTCGCCGCTGACCTCGGTCACCAGCCGCCAGTAGCGGCGCATCCGCGGCTCGCGGTCGTACTCCAGGTCGGTCAGCAGCCGGCCCCGGAACTCTCGGGTGTCGCCGCTGCCGCGCACGCCGGCGTGCGCCGCCACGAACCGCTCCAGCTCGGCCCCGTCACGGGGCGCCTCGCCCGCCAGCACCCTGGGTGCGGCCAACGCGCATGCCTCACCCACCCCGGCCATCAGCGCGCCCTCGTCGGAGATCAGCTCGATGTTGACGCGGGCACGCTCCAGCAGGGCGCGCGTCAACGACCGGTCGGCGGCCAGCGCGGCCAGCTCGGCGTACGCGACCACCTGCGACGGGGTCGGGTCGACGGGCGGCGCGGGCACGGCCATGGACACGAACGCGGTGAACATGGCGTCGGAGATCGGGGCCAGCATCGCGCGCCGCCAGAAGTCGATCACCGCGTCGCGGGCGGCGGGCCCGCACTCCACCGCGGCCAGCAGCTGCAGCCGGGCCGCCCGCTCGGCCGGTCCCGCCTCCTCCACGGCCCGCAGTGAAGCCCGCCGCCAGGCCAGGTCCGCCAGCTGGATGTCGAGCGCGGCCCGCTCAGCCGCCACGACCTCGCCCACGGAGCGTTCCCCGTCGAGCACGTGCCTGATGGAGACCAGTCCGAGTCCGAGCCCGCGCAGCTTCCTGACCAGGCCGAGCCGGTCCACCGCCGCCGGGTCGAACCTCCGATGCCCGCCCGTGCTCCGCACCGAGTCGAGGATGGCCTCGTCGCAGTAGAAGCGGATCGTCCGCACCGGCACGCCGGTCAGCCGGGCCAGGTCGCCGATTCCGAGAGTGTCATCGCGCAGCGCCCCTGGCCGAGCTCCGCTCGGTCTCCTGAGACGAATGTCCTCGCTCCGCTGCGGATTCATCTCAGCGCCCCTGGCCGAGCTCCGCTCGGTCTCCTGAGACGAATGTCCTCGCTCCGCTGCGGATTCATCTCAGGCACTTGAACCTCCACTGGACTGGAGTTCCTACGGTACCGGCGTACCCGTTCGCAGCGATCGAGGGGAGTTTCACCATGCTGGACGTCGAGCGGCTGGAGGAAGGGCTGCGGGAGCAGACCGCGGGGTTCGCCCGAGCAGCCGGCGGAGGAGATCCGCAGGCCATCGTGCCGACCTGCCCGGAATGGCCCTTGCGGGTGCTCGTGGGGCACATCGGGCAGGCGCACCGGTGGACCGCCGAGCTCCTGCGCAAAGGGGAGCCGCCGCTCTCCGTGCCCGACCCCTGGCAAGCCGAACCCGGCGCTCCGGAGACGTGGGAGGAGTGGCTGCGTGCGGGCGCGGAGGACCTGATCGGCGCCCTCCGGGAGACCGGCGCGGACAAGGAGATGTGGACGTTCCTGGGGCCGCGGCCGGGAGTCTTCTGGCTGCGCCGGATGCTGGCCGACACGGCCATCCATCACTACGACGTGGCCGCCACGACGGGAGCCGCGTTCGGCATCGCCGGCGACCTGGCGGCTGACGTGATCACCGAGGGCATGGAGATGCTGGTCGCGCCCGGTGCCGTGCAGCTCAAGCCGGAGCTGGTGGAGCTGCGGGGGCAGGGTGAGCGGCTCGGCCTGCGGCCCCGCTCGGGCGACGGCTGGGTGCTCACCCGGGCGCCCGAGGGGCTGCGGTGGGAGCCCGGGCCGGTCCCGGCCGACGTCGACGTGGTGGTGTCGGGCGCGGTGGCGGACCTGATGCTGGTGTGCTCCCGCCGCCTGCCCCTCGACGCCGGCCGGGTGGAGGTCACCGGGGACCGCGCCCTCATGGATCATTGGCTGGCCCGGATGGCGTTCTGACGCCGGTCGACGCCCCGCGGGGTTGGCCGGTCAACGTCCTGCGGGATTGGTCTCGACGGGACGGATCTCGACGGTGGGGCAGGCCGGCCAACTGCGTACCATGCGCAGCGCCTCGTCCAGGTCCTCCACGTCGATCTCGCAGAACCCGCTGACCACCTCCTTGCCCTCGACGAAGGGTCCATCGGTGATCACCGGCTCGGCGTCGCCCCGCAGGCGCACGGTGGTCGCGGTGTGGGCGGGCTGGAGCTTGCTGCCCATGCGCGCCTTGCCGGCGTGGTCAGCGAACCACCGCTCCACCTGCCGCACGGCCTCGGCGCGGCCCTCGTCGGTCAAGGTGGCCAGGTCCTTCTGGTACTGCTCGGTGTCGGCGAACATCAGCACGTACTTCATGACGCCTCTCCTTTGCGTTGTTTACAGGGAGACGATCGGCGGGCCGCGGGATTCGACAGGCCTCGCGTGTCAACTGTCGAGGTAGCGCAGGATGGCCAGCACGCGGCGGCTGTAGCCGGGGTCGCGGGGCAGGTCGAGCCTGTCCATCATGGCGTTGACGTGCTTTTCGACCGTGCTGAGCGAGACGTGCAGGCGCTCGGCGACGGCGGCGTTCGTCAGTCCTTCTGCGAGGTGCCGCAGCACCTCCGTCTCGCGCGGGCTCAGTTTGCTCAGCGGGTCGGCGTGGGTGGTGCGGGCGAGCAGCTGGCGCACGACCTCGGGGTCGAACACGGTGCCGCCCGCACGCACCCGCTCCAGCGACTCCAGGAAGTCGGCCACCTCAGAAACCCGATCCTTGAGCAGGTAGCCGAGCCCTTCGGTGCGCCCGGCCAGCAGCCTGGCCGCGTAGTGCTGCTCGACGTACTGGGACAGGACGAGAACGCCGATCTCCGGCCACCCGTCGCGGATCTCCAGAGCCGCCCGCAGCCCTTCGTCCTTGTGGCCGGGTGGCATGCGCACGTCGATCACGGCGACGTCCGGGCGGTGGCGTTCGACGGCGTCGAGCAGCCCGGCGGCGTCCCCGACGGCGGCGACGACCTCATGGCCGGCGTCGTCGAGCAACCGGGTCAGCCCCTCGCGCAGCAGCACGGAGTCGTCGGCCAGGATCACCCGCACGGCGCGGCCTTCGGCAGCATGGCGACGATCTTCGTGGGGCCGCCGGGCGGGCTGTCCACGGTGAACCGGCCGTCCAGCGCCAGCACGCGCCTGGTCAGCCCCGACAGCCCGCTGCCCGACGGGTCGGCGCCGCCCTTGCCGTCGTCCTCTATCGCCACCGTCACCATCCGCTCGTCCTCGCTCAGCACGACCAGGATGTCATGGGCGCCGGCGTGTTTGATCGCGTTGGTGATGGCCTCGCGGGCCACGAAGTACAGGGCGGTCTCGATCTCGGAGACAGGCCGATCTGCCAGCCCGTAGTGCATGGTCACCGGCACGCTCGACCGCTCTGCGACGCCGGCGAGCGCGGCACGCAGTCCCAGCTCGTCCAGGGCGGTGGGGTAAATGCTCCATGCCACGGTCCGCAACTCGTCGAGAAGCTGGCGCGACTCCGCGTAGGCCTGGGCGACAAGTTCCGCGGTCTTGCCGTGGTCGGGGCTGTGCCGGGCGCGGCCGAGCAGCATGGCGAGGGCGACGCCGCGTTGCTGCACGCCGTCGTGCAGGTCGCGTTCGATTCTGCGGCGCTCGTCGTCCACGGCCTTGACGATGCCGGACCGAGTCGCGGTCAGCTCGGCGATGCGCCGGCGCATCCGCTCGTGCGGGTCGGGACCGAGGAAGCGGGCGGCCAGCCGCCGTTCGATACGTCCCACGGCCAGGATCACGAAGGCGGTCAGCGCCAGCATCACCAGCCCGCTGGTCAAGCCGAGCATGCCGCTGCTGGTGATCACCTTCACTCCCGGCAGGTTCACCGGCACCTGCTCGGACTCGCCCCAGGCCAGGTTCCACGACCCGCCGAGCAGGAGGAGGCCGGCGAGGAACAGGCTGGAGGCGCAGGCGTAGCCGCCGAGCACACCCAGCGCGGCGCGGGCGGCGAGGAAGGCGTAGCCCGCCTCCCCCGTCGTCTCGTGGCCGAGCCATCTGGCGAACCTGGCGCGTTCGACGGCCACCAGCCGGGCCAGGGCCCGCGCGACGGCGGGGCGGGCCGCGGGCAGCAGTGACGCAGGCCTGGCCACGCAGACAAAAGCCAGCTCGACGATGCCCAGCACCATCCCCAGGAGCACGCCGGCCAGCACGCGGGCGATCCGCTGACCGTGATCCGACGCCGACACGGGCCGAGTCTAGGCGTCGCGGCGGCGCAGCACCGCGTGGCCGGCCACCAGCGCGGCCGCCGTCCAGGCCAGCAGCCAGGCCAGCCCTTCGCCCGCCGAGTACGGGATCGGCCCGCCGGTCAGGTTGTCGGTGCTGCCCATGAACGCCAGCCCCGCGAACAGCGGCATGCGCAGCGACGCGTCCAGCGCAGCCTGGCTCCCGGTCATGAGCAGCAGCAGCGGCAGACCCATGAGCAGCATGAACACGACGGTCAGCGTGCCCGCCGCACTGCGCATGGCGGTGCCCACGCCCACGGTCATCACCGACACCAGCGCGAAGAACACGCCGACGGCGAGCAGGTCGGCCACGACCTCGCCGGGGGGCAGCACGACCAGCCCGCCGAACAGATCGGCCGACAGCAGCAGGTAGACGGCCGCCGTTGCCACGGCGCCCGACAACACGCCCGCCGCGGCCATCGCCGGCACCACCACCAGCGCCTTCGCCGCCAGCATCACACCGCGGACCGGGATCGCCTGGAGGGTGACGCGGACGGCACCGGAGGCGTACTCCGAGGTGATCGTCAGCATCGCCAGCGCCACGAGCGCGAACTGGGCGAAGGACGTCGCGGACACCACAGGCTCGCTCGCGACGACCGGCGAAGGCGCGCCCTCCCCACGCAGCGCCTCGGTCGCCGTCGCGCCGCCCAGCGTCAGGGCGCTGAGCATCATGAGCGCCGTCGCGCCGGCCAGGCACCACCACGTCGACCGCACGGACCACAACTTGCCCCATTCGGCGCTGACCGCCTGCCACAAGATGCTCACGCTTCCGCCTTTCCCGCGCCGTACTCGACGCTGTGCGCCGTCAGCTCCTGGTACGCCTGCTCGAGCGAGGCCTCCCGGGTACGCAGCTCGTGCAGCCTGATCCCCGCCTCGTGCGCCAGGTCACCCACCCGCTCGATCGGCGCCCCGGTGGCGACCAGCTCGTTCTCCGCCTGCCGTGCCACCGCGACCCCGGCGGCGCTCAGCCGCGCGGCCAGCTCTCTTGCGTACGGGGTGCGGACGACCACGGCCGTCAGCGAGCTGCCCGCGATGATCTCCGCCAGCGGGGCCTCCACGATGAGCCGGCCCTTTCCGATCACCACGAGGTGGTCGGCCGTCAGCTGCATCTCGCTCATCAGATGGCTGGAGACGAACACCGTGCGGCCCTCGGCGGCCAGCGACCTCATGAGGCCGCGTACCCAGCGCACCCCGTCAGGGTCGAGCCCGTTGACGGGCTCGTCGAACATCAGCACCTCGGGGTCGCCCAGCAGCGCCGCCGCGATCCCGAGCCGCTGGCTCATGCCGAGCGACAACGTCGCCGCCCGCTTGCGCGCCGCGCCTGCCATCCCGACGGTCTCCAGCGCCTCCTCGACGCGCCGCCGCGGAATGCCGTTGCTGCGCGCCAGTGCCGCCAGGTGCGCGTACCCGCTGCGGCCGGGATGCAACGCCCGCGCGTCGAGCAGAGCCCCGACCGTGCGAAGCGGGTTCCTGATCTCCCGGTACGGCCTGCCCCCGATGAGCGCCGTGCCTGAGGTGGGATGGTCGAGCCCGAGGACGAGCCGCATCGTCGTCGACTTGCCGGCTCCGTTCGGCCCCAGGAATCCGGTCACCGTGCCGGGCTTCAGCTCCAGCGACAGGTCGTCGACGACGAACCGGTCGCCGTAGCGCTTGCTCAAACCCTTGAGACTGATCACGCCGCCCACGCTAGGCAGTCGCCGCCTGGACGACCATGGAGGCGGGCCGCCGATCTCGATGGCGGAAACCCGTAACGGCCGGCCGGAGGCGAACGGGGACACCTCCGGGCCGGCTCGAGAAACGTAACCCGCGGCCCGGCCCGGCGACCGCGTAGAAATACCCGCCCGTTCTGTGCCGTCCGTTGTCGCACCGGTTCGTCGTACGATGCTGCGTGTTCGGAATGAGCCGCCCCTGCGCCGCGCACGGGTGCCCGTCGCTGTTCGAGGCGTGGCGGGCACACCTGTGCGGCCTTTGCCTGACCTTACGTGCAGCGCTCGAAGAGCGTCGGCCACGGCCGTCGCGTTCCCATCACGAATAGTGCGCGTTCATCCACTCAGGGGTATCTCTGAGCAGCTCGTCCAGATCCTCGAGGAGCTCCTCCTCGAGGATCCCCTCCCGAGCCAGCTCCTCGACCCGCTGGCACAACGCGGCCTCGCGCCCGGCTCCGACGGTCGAGCAACTCCCCTTGAGCCGGTGCGCCAGCGCCGCCACCTCCGGCAGATCGCCGTCCCGCGCCGCCCGGAGCAGGTCCTCGAACGTGCGCCGCGCGGTCGCCAGGTACGCCTGCGCGACATCCGCGACCGCCTCCGCCGACAGCCCCGCCAGCTCGGGCGGAAGCCCGGCGTACGAGGCCCACTCCGGAATCCTGGCGAGCACCCGCGGCCAGTCCACCGGCTTGGCCAGGTGGTCGTCCATGCCCGCTTCCAGGCACCGGATCCGGTCGTCCGGCATGGCCGCCGCCGTCATGGCGATGATCGGGGTACGCGCCTCCTCGCGGCTCCTGATCTCCTCGGTCGCCGCCAGGCCGTCGAGCACGGGCAGCTGGCAGTCCATGAACACCAGGTCGTAGCCGCCGGCCAGCACGGCACGGACCGCCTGCTCGCCGTCCTCGACGGTTTCCACCTCGTGCCCGGCCTGCCGCAGGACGAGCATCGCCACCTGCCGGCTGACCTCGTCGTCCTCGGCCACCAGGATGCGCACGCCCGCGGAGTCGCCCGCGGCGACCGGCGTGCCCTCGCGCGGCTCCCCGGGACACTCCACGGTGCCCAGGGCGTTCTCCACGGCGGCGAGCAGGCGGCGGCGGCTGAGCGGCCGGGTGATCGACTGGACGGCGCGCTCCCCGGCCACCGGCCAGGCGAAGCGGGCCCGGCCCGGCGTGACGACCACGACGACGCTGGTGGACTGGAGCAGCGGGTCGTTGAGGATGGCGTGCGCGAGCGTCTCACCCTCCTGGGCTGCGCCGAGCTCTCCGTGGCCGGGCTCTCCGGGGCCACGCTCTCCGGAGCCGAGGTCGAGCGCGACCACGGCCAGCTCGTACGGTCTGCCGCCGGCCGCCGCGTCGTGCAGGCGGGCCAGCGCGGACCGGGCGTCCCTGGTCTCCTCCACGGTGAGCCCCGCGTCGGACAGGTACCGCCCGGCCAGCGCCCGGTCCTCGGGGCGCGGGTCGGCGACCAGCGCGCGCCGTCCCGCCAGCGCCCCGGCCCCCGGCTCGGACCACGTCAGAACGTCCACCGGCAGCCGCACCCAGAACCGGCTGCCCACCCCCTCCACGCTGTCCAGCCCAATCTCCCCGCCCATGAGCTCGGTGAGCTGTCTGGAGATGGCGAGGCCGAGGCCACTGCCGCCGGTCCTGCGGGTGATGGGCGAGTCGACCTGGCGGAAGACGCCGAAGACCCGCTCCCGGTCGTCGGGGCCGACGCCGATGCCGGTGTCGGAGACGGCGAACCCGAGGACCACCCGCGAGCTGCCCGGCTCGCCCTCGTGGAGCGTGACGTGCAGGTCGACACCGCCCTGGACGGTGAACTTCAGCGCGTTGCCGATCAGGTTCGTGAGGATCTGCCGCAGCCGCGCCGGGTCGCCCGCCACCTGCCGCGGCACGTACTCGTCGAGCCGCAGCGTGAGCCAGAGACCCTGTTCGTAGGCGAGGGGCGCGAGCGGTGCCACCACTTCGTCGCACAGGCGCGGCAGGTCGAACGGCGTCGCGTCGACCTGCAGGTGGCCCGCCTCGATCCTGGACAGGTCGAGGAAGTCGTCGAGCAGGCGCAGCACGTTCTGGGCCGACTCCTGACCGGTGGTGGCGTAGTACTGCTGCTCGTCGTCCAGCCGGGTGCTCATGAGCAGCGAGTTCATGCCGAGCACGCCGTTGATCGGAGTGCGGATCTCGTGGCTGATCTTGGCCAGGAACTCGGACTTGGCGCTGGAGGCCTTGACCGCTTCGTCCCTGGCGTCGGCGAGTTCGGCCGCGTACCTGGCCAGCGTGGCCTGCGCCCGATGGCGGCCGCGCGTGTTGTAGATCTGGATGCCCAGGCCGATGAGGATGAGCAGCGCGAGCAGGGCCGCGACGGTCATCACGTTGCCGCGCAGCTGCTCGGCGGAGTCCAGGGCCTCGTCGGCGGCGACCTCGGCGGTCACCGTCCAGCCGACGCCCGGGATCGGCTCGGAGGCCGAGAACACCGGGCCGTCGATGCCGCGGAAGGTGCCGCTCCAGGTGCGCCTGGCCAGCGCCGCGTCCACCCGCGGGTCCTCGCGCAGGGAGGTGAGAGCGTACAGCTGCCTGCCGGGGTCGGCGATGAGCACGCCGGCCTGGTCGGTGATCAGCAGCTGGATGTCCTGGGCCTCGGCGGCGTCCTTGGCGAACCTCTGGATGGCGTCCAGGCTGTAGACCACGGTGAAGATGCCGACCATGCGCTTGCGGTCGGCGCTCGGGATCGGCACGGCCACGGCGACGGCTCTGGACAGGTCACGCATCGTGGGCGTGTAGGCCTGCGAGACGTACGGCTGGCGCTGGTCGCGCACCGCGTCGTACCAGTCGGTGTTGGCGAAGTCCTGCGGTAGGGCGCTCTCCGGCTCGACGCCCAGCATGTCGCCGTCGGGCGAGATGAGGATCAGGCCGCTGATGCCGTCGCGCATCTGCTTCAGCTCGCCGAGGTAGCCCTGCAGGGTGGCGGCGGTGGCGTTCTCGACCGCGTCACGCACCCGGGGCTGCTGCGCGAACGCGCTGACGAGCTGCTTGAGCGAGCCCATCTGCTGGTCCACCACGACCCGGCTGACCGACGCGGTGGTCTTCACCCGGTCCGTGACCTCGTCGCGTACCGCCTGCTCGGTCAGGGAGATGCTGGAGGCGGTGAGCAGCGCCAGGGGGAGCAGCCCGAGCAGCGTCCACAGGGCCGTCACCGCGAGCAACCATCTCACCGGCGTCCGTCTCCCTGTCGTTCGGGCCTGTCACTCTGCTACAGAGTAGGAGGGATCGGGCGTGCGTGGGAGGATCACCGTGAGCAGAATGCGCTAAAGTCGATCTTATTTAACAAATGCCTCCTAAGCTGCTCAGAACCGCTGTAGATGAAGCGAGGAGTGTGGCGATGCCTGAATCCAGGGACATCACCGTTCTCATCGTGGACGACGATCCGGTGGTGACCGCCGCGCTGCAGGCGCAGGTGAACCGGGTCCTCGGGTTCAGGGTGGTGGGGATCGCGCACAGCGGGCACGCGGCGCTGGCGGCGGCGGCCCGGTTCGCGCCGCGGCTGATCCTGCTCGACCTCCATCTGCCGGATCTGCCCGGGCTGGAGGTCGCGCACCGGCTGCGCCGGCCCGACCAGCCGCCGGCCGACATCATCGTGATCTCCGGCCGCAAGGAGTCGGCGACGGTACGCGCGGCCATCCAGCGCGGCGCCCTCTACTACCTGGTCAAGCCGACCAGGGCGGGGACGCTCGAACAGACGCTGCTGCGGTACGCGGCCACGACCGAGCAGCTGGAGTCCGGCGGCCGGTTCGCCGAGCAGCAGGAGATCGACCGGATCTTCCGCCTGCTGCACACCGACCACCCGGACCGGCCGAAGAGCATCTCCGCGGCCACCGAGCAGGCGGTGCTCGACGCACTGGCCGACGTCGAGGAGGACGTGTCGGCGCACGAGCTGGCCGCGTCGATCGGCGTCAGCCGCGCCACCGCCCGCCGCTACCTGGAGCATCTGGCCGACCGCGGCCTGGTGGAGGCCCGTCCGAGGTACGGGCCGACCGGCCGCCCGCAGCACCGGTACCGGTCGCGGTGACCAGG
The DNA here is from genome assembly GCF_005889735.1 of Nonomuraea turkmeniaca. Classification (GTDB taxonomy): domain Bacteria; phylum Actinomycetota; class Actinomycetes; order Streptosporangiales; family Streptosporangiaceae; genus Nonomuraea; species Nonomuraea turkmeniaca. Next base: position 10,970 of record NZ_VCKY01000153.1, on the reverse strand, counting down.
ATCAGGGCCCTGCTCGCCGCGCTGCTGTGCCTGCTGCCCGCGGGCTGCGGTCAGGAGGAGGGCTTCCCCGAGGGCTCGACCATGGCGCGCATCAGGGACCGGGGCGTGCTGATCGTGGGCATCAAGTTCGACCAGCCGATGTTCGGCTACAAGGACCCGGCGACCGGGCGGATCAGCGGGTTCGACGCGGAGATGGCCCGGCTCGTGGCCAAGGACCTGACCGGCAGCGAGCGGAACATCCGCTTCGTCGAGACCGTCTCGCGCGAGCGGGAGAACTTCATCTCCGGGCAGGTCGTGGACCTCGTCATCGCCACGTACTCGATCACCCGGGCTCGCTCCCAGCTGGTGAGCTTCACCGACCCCTACTACAACGCCGGACAGGACCTGCTGGTCAGGGCCGCCGACACCCGCATCAACGGCGTGGAGGACCTCGCCGGCAAGACCGTGTGCACGGCCAAGGGCTCGACCTCCGCCGATCGCATGCACAACGAGGTGTCGGGCGAGATCCTGGCGGTCGTGGACGGCTACAGCGAGTGTGTGCCGGCGCTGCTGGCCGGCCGCGTCGACGCGATCAGCACCGACGACACCATCCTGCTCGGCCTGCGGGACCAGCATGCGAATCCGAGCGCGCTGCGGCTGGTCGGCAAGCCGTTCGGCAAGGAGCCGTACGGGATGGGCATCCGTAAGCAGGACACGGTCTTCCGCGACTACCTCAACGGGCTGATCGCCCGCTGGCTGGCCGACGGCCAGTGGGACCGGGCCTACCGGGACACCATCGGCGTCTCCGGGGCGACCTCCGACGAGTCCAAACCTGCTCACCGCTGACCAGAATCGCTAATTTCTGAGCAGAACGATCACAAGCCTTTCCGCGGAACATGCGGCTCCTACGGTTACGCCAACGCTGACCGACAGCAAGGAGCGTGACGCATGACCCAGGCGGACCTCATCGCCCTCGACCAGGTCAACAAGCGCTACGGCGAGCTCCGTGTGCTCAGGGACGTGAACCTGACCGTCCGGCGGGGCGAGGTCGTCGTGATCATCGGCCCGTCCGGAGCCGGCAAGTCGACGCTGTGCCGCGCGATCAACCGGCTTGAGACCATCGACTCCGGCACGATCACTGTGGACGGCACGCCGCTCCCGGCCGAGGGCAAGGCGCTGGCCCGGCTGCGGGCCGAGGTGGGCATGGTCTTCCAGTCGTTCAACCTCTTCGCGCACAAGACCGTCCTGGACAACGTCGTCCTCGGGCAGGTCCATGTGCTGAAGAAGCCCAAGGACGCGGCCGTGCGCAAGGCCCGGGAGCTGCTCGACCGGGTGGGCATCGGCAGCCAGGCGGCCAAGTTCCCCGCCCAGTTGTCCGGCGGGCAGCAGCAGCGGGTGGCGATCGCCCGCGCGCTGGCCATGGAGCCGAAGGTGATCCTGTTCGACGAACCCACCTCGGCACTCGACCCGGAGATGGTCAACGAGGTGCTCGAGGTGATGACCTCGCTCGCCCGCGACGGCATGACCATGGTCGTCGTCACCCACGAGATGGGCTTCGCCCGGCGGGCCGCCGACCGGGTCGTGTTCATGGCCGACGGCGAGATCGTCGAGCAGGACACTCCCGGCGGCTTCTTCGGCGCGCCGAGCAGCGTGCGCGCCCAGTCCTTCCTCGCCAAGATCCTCACCCACTGACGTCACCGAAGGAGCCCTCCAATGTTCGGAAGATCCCTCTTCGCAGTCTTCAGCGTCATGGTCGCGGCCACCGCCTGCGGCGGCGGGTCGGCGTCGTACGCCTCCGTCGTGGACAAGGCCAAGAACGACAAGAAGCTGGTCATCGGCGTGAAGGCGGACCAGCCGGGTCTGGGACTGCGCACGCCTGACGGCGCGTTCGCCGGGTTCGACGTCGAGGTCGCCAAGTACGTGGCCAAGGAGCTGGGCGTCGATCCCGCGAACATCACGTTCAAGGAGACCGTCTCCGCCAACCGGGAGGCGTTCATCGAGCAGGGCCAGGTGGACATGGTCGTGGCGACGTACTCGATCACCGACGCCCGCAAGCAGAAGGTGTCCTTCGCCGGGCCGTACTTCGTGGCCGGGCAGGACCTGCTCGTCCGGGCCGACGAAGCCGCGCTGACCGGGCCCGAGACGCTCAACGGCAAGAAACTGTGCTCGGTCGCCGGCTCGACCCCCGCCCAGAAGGTGAAGTCGGAGTACGCCAAGGAGGTGCAGCTGCAGGAGGAGCGGACGTACTCGGCGTGCGTGGACCGGGTGCTCGGCGGCCAGCTCGACGCCATCACCACCGACAACGTCATCCTGGCCGGCTACGCCGCGCAGCACGCCGGCAAGCTGAAGGTGGTCGGCAAGCCGTTCAGCACCGAGAAGTACGGCATCGGGCTGAAGAAGGACGACACCGCCGGCCGCAAGGCGGTCAACGACGCGCTGCAGAAGATGTTCTCCGACGGCAGCTGGACGAAGGCGCTGCAGGCCAGCGTGGGCGCCTCCGGGTTCGCCCTGCCGCAGGCCCCGCAGCTGGAGCGGTACTGACATGGAGGCGTTGCTCTTCGAACGCGACACCATCCTGGCCGCGTTCTGGATGACGGTACGGCTGACGGCGATCAGCGCGCTCGGCTCCCTGGCGCTGGGAACGGTGCTGACCGCCATGCGGGTCGCCCCGCTGGCCTCCCTGCGCGGGGCCGCGAGCGCCTACGTGTCGGTGGCCCGCAACACGCCGCTCACGCTGGTGCTGCTGTTCACCGGCCTCGGCATCGGCGCCAACCTGGGCGTGGAGCTGTCGGACGACATCGCGACCAACAACTTCTGGCTCGCGGTCATCGGGCTGACCGCCTACACCTCGGCGTTCGTCTGCGAGGCGCTGCGCTCCGGGCTCAACACGGTGCCGGTCGGGCAGGCTGAGGCGGCCCGGTCGCTGGGGCTGGGCTTCGTCAAGACGCTGCGGCTGATCACGTTGCCGCAGGCGTTCCGCGCGGTGGTGGCGCCGCTGGGCAGCATCCTCATCGCGCTGACCAAGAACACCACGATCGCGCTGGTGGTGGGCGTGAGCGAGGCATCGGTCCGGATGCGCGAGATGATCGAGACGTACGGGGACCAGGTGATCGAGATCTTCCTCGGCTTCGCGGCCGGGTTCGTGCTGCTGTGCCTGCCGATGGGGCTGCTGTTCGGCTGGCTGTCGAAGCGGATGGCGGTGGCGCGATGAGCTTCGCCAACCTGTACGAGGCGCCCGGGCCGCGCGGGATCCGCCGCAACCGGGTCCTGGCGGCGGTCGTCGCGCTCGCGCTGCTGGCCGTGGCGTACGTCGTGTACGTGCGGTTCGACCAGAAGGAGCAGTGGGCGGCCGACAAGTGGCTGCCGCTGCTGCGGGGCGATGTGTGGGCCACGTTCATCCTGCCCGGCCTGGCGGGGACGCTGGGCGCGGCCGTGGCGGGGGTGGTGCTGGCCGGGCTGTTCGGGATCATCTTCGCGACCGCCCGCATGTCCGACCATCGGTGGATCCGGGGGCCGGCGGCCATGGTCGTGGAGTTCTTCCGCGCCGTCCCGCTGCTGCTGCTGATCTTCTTCGCCTTCTTCGGCTCGTTCGTCCTCATCGGCGTCAACATCTCGGCCTTCGCCGCCGTCGTCTTCGGACTCACCCTCTACAACGGGTCGGTGATCGCGGAGATCATCCGGTCCGGGGTGCAGAGCCTGCCGAAGGGGCAGCGGGAGGCGGCGTACGCGGTCGGCATGCGCAAGGGCCAGGTCATGCGGCTCGTGCTGCTGCCGCAGGCGCTGCGGGCGATGACGCCCGTCCTGGTCAGCCAGTTCATCGTGCTGCTGAAGGACTCGGCGCTCGGTCTCATCGTCGGCTACGACGAGCTCGTCGACCGCGGGCTGAACGGGATCGCGGCCAACTTCTCCAACGTCATCCCGGCGGCGATCCTCATCGCGGCCATCTTCATCCTGATCAACCTGTCTCTGGACCGGCTGGCCCACCGGCTCGGAGTGTCCGGCCGTCCGTGACCGACAATGATCCCATGACGCTCACCCCCGATCACTTCACCGGGCCTTTCACCGGCCGCACCATCGCCGGCCTGGCCGATGACCTGCGCCGCGGGCGGGCCACGTCGGCCGAGCTGACCGAGTCGGCGCTCGACGCGATCGCGGCGCACAACCCGGCGCTCAACGCGTTCGTCACCGTGGACGCGGAGGGCGCCATGGCCGCGGCGCGCCGGGCCGACGAGGAACTCGCCGGCGGGGCGGACCGGGGGCCGCTGCACGGCGTGCCGGTCGCGGTGAAGGACCTCATCATGATCGCCGGGCTGCGCGTGACCATGGGGTCGCGGCATTTCGCCGGGCACGTCCCGGAGGCCGACGCCGGCTGCGTGGCGCTGCTGCGCGAGTCCGGGGCCGTCATCGTGGGCACCACCACGACCCACGAGTTCGCGTACGGCCCGACCGGCGACCGCTCCGCCGCCGGGCCCGCACGCAACCCGTGGAATCCGGAGCGCATGACGGGCGGTTCCAGCGCCGGCAGCGGGGCGGCCGTGGCGGCGGGGCTGGTGCCGCTGGCGCTCGGCACCGACACCGGCGGCTCCGTGCGCATCCCCGCGGCGCTGTGCGGGGTGGCGGGCTTCAAGCCCGCGTACGGCGCCATCCCGGCGGACGGCGTGTTCCCGCTGTCCGGGACCCTCGACCACGTCGGCGTCCTGGCGGGCAGCGCGGAGGACTGCCTGCTCGCCTACTCCTGCCTGACCCGCCCCCTGGGAGGCGGCGCGGAGGACCTCGGGCGGGTTCGCGTGGCATGGCTCGATCCCGCCGGCCTCTTCCCCGGCGATCCGCGGGTGGTGCGGGCCGTGCACGCGGCGGCCGGGCCGCTGAAGGAGGTGCGCCTGCCCGAGGGCGTGGCGGCGACGCTGCGGGAGACGTACACGACCATCCAGAGTTGTGAGACGGTGGCCGTGCACGCCGACCGCCTGGCCGCCGCGCCCGAGTTGTTCGACCCGGAGGTGCTCGAACGCCTGCGCGTGGCCGCGGAGGTGCCCGGCTGGCGATACGTTCGCGCCATGGACGCGCGGGCCGCGCTCGCCGATGCCGTGGGCGCGCTGTTCGACCATCACGACGTGCTGGCGCTGCCGACCGTGCCGATCATCGCCCCGCCGCTGGGCCTGCGCGAGACCGAGATCGACGGCCGTCCGGTCGCCGTCCGGGCCGCCCTGCTCGCGATGACCAGCCCGTGGAACGTGCTGGGCCTGCCCGCGCTGACCATCCCGGCCGGGACGGTGGACGGCCTCCCTGTCGGGCTGCAGCTCGTCGCCCGCCCCGGCCAGGAGCCCTCGATCTTCGAGGCCGCCCGCACGATCAGGCCCGCCGGCACGCGCACCTGACGCCGGCGCCGCCGGGTCAGCGGGTCGCGGCGGCCTCGGTGTGGACCAGGCGCATGCCCGGGGGCAGGCCCGTGACGGTGGCCGTGCCGTCGTGGCCGACGCTCACCTCGACCTCGTGCCCCGCGACCCGTAACCCTTCGACCGTCAGCGCGCCCAGGGCCGCGCCGGACAGGGGCCGCAGCACCGCGCAGAAGTGTGTCGGCGGGTGGAAATTTCGTGCTGGCCACGATCCCGGTGGCCGTCGTCTTCGTGGCGTTCCAGCGGTACTTCGTGCGCGGCGCCAACGAGGGCGTCGACAAGGGGTGAGCGCCGGTCAGCCGGCGAACAGCTGGCTGAGCTTCATGAACAGGCCGTAGACGCCGTACGCGAAGGGCAGCCCCACCCAGGCCCACGCCAGCGTCATCAGCCCGGTCCGCGTCCTCATACCGCCTGTCCCGTCTCCATCACCCGTGCTTCGGGCCGCTCGTGGTACCGGTCGTGGACCGGCCGGATCAGCTCATTGGCGAGGAACCCCACCGCGAGCAGCCCGATCATGATGAACAGCGAGGTCGTGTACAGGTCGGGCCCGGACCGCCCGGCCTCCTTCTGCGCGTCGGCAATCGCGTTGACGATCAGCGGGCCGAGCACGCCCGCGGTGGACCAGGCCGTGAGCAGCCGCCCGTGGATGGCGCCGACCTGGTAGGTGCCGAACAGGTCCTTCAGGTACGCGGGGACGGTCGCGAAACCGCCGCCGTAGAAGGACAGGATGCCCAGCGCGCACACGATGAACAGCGGCTTCGACGAATCCCCTGCCAGCGCGATCGCGAGGTACAGCAGCGCTCCGGCGCCCAGGTAGACGCGGTACATGTTCTTGCGCCCGATCAGATCGGAGGTGGACGACCAGACGAACCGGCCGGTCATGTTCGCCAGCGACAGCAGCGCGACGAACCCGGCCGCCGCTCCCGCCGCGACCGCGGTCGACGTGCCCGCGAAGAAGTCGGTGATCATCGGCGCCGCCTTTTCCAGAATGCCGATGCCGGCGGTGACGTTGCAGCACAACACCACCCAGAGGCAGTAGAACTGCGGCGTCCGGATGGCGTTGCGGGCCGAGACGTCGGCCGTGGTGATCAGTGGCCGCCTGGCGACCGCGGGCGGTGTCCAGCCCTTGGGCGACCAGCCCTCCGGCGGGACCCGTACGAGCAGCACGCCCATCGACATGAACACCGCGTAGACCAGCCCGTGCACGAGGAACGTCGTCGCGATCCCGCTGGTGGTCGGCCCGAACGTGTCCAGCATCTGCGCCGACCACGGCGAGGCGATGAGCGCTCCGCCGCCGAACCCCATGATCGCGATGCCGGTGGCCATGCCGGGCCGGTCGGGGAACCACTTGATCAGCGTGGAGACCGGCGAGATGTACCCGATCCCGAGCCCGATCCCGCCCACGACGCCGTAGCCGAGCACCACCAGCCAATACTGGCGGGTGGCCACGCCCAGCGCCGACAGCAGGAAGCCGGAGGAGAAGCAGGCCGCCGAGACGAACATCGCCCATCTCGGCCCGTTGCGCTCGACCAGCGTGCCGCCGAATGCCGCCGACAGGCCGAGCATGACGATGCCCAGCTGGAACGGCAGCGCGCTCTGCGTGCCCGACAGCTGAAGCGACGACTCGAGCGGGGGCTTGAACACGCTCCACGCGTACGCCTGCCCGATGGCCAGGTGCACCGAGAGCGCCGCCGGCGGCACGAGCCACCGGCTCCAGGCCGGGTCGGCCACGGTACGGGAGCGACTGAGGAAACCTGCCATGCCCCACCGGTAACACATACGGTATGCCGTATTTCAGATCCCGTGGATCTTTACGATGAGTGGTCAAATCTTGTCGACGAACGGCTCACCGCGGGCAGGCGCCGCCGTCCAGGCAGGGCGGACCATGGGCGGGCACAGGGACCGTAAGTCTTGGGCAAGGGCGGTCCTGTGCGGTGAACTGGGGCGGGACCGCACCCGTGCCGAGGTCATGAGGAGAATTCCAGCCCTGCTGACGGGGACGATCGCCACCGCGGCCCTGCTCGCCGGATTGGGCGGCACAGGCCTCGCCGACCAGGTGCCGAGCGCGCCGGTGGCCATCGGCGACACGAAGATCGGCAAGATCCTCGTGGACGGTGAAGGGCGCACGCTCTATCTGTTCGAGAGGGACACCGAGGGCAAGTCGACCTGCTACGGCGGCTGCGCCGAGAACTGGCCGCCGTACCTCACCGACGGTGAGCCCACCGCCGAGGAGGGGACGAAGGCCGATCTGCTGTCCACGACGAATCGGAAGGACGGGTCCGAGCAGGTCGTCTACGGCAAGTGGCCGTTGTACTACTACCACGAGGACAAGAAGCCGGGCGACACCTTCGGGCACGACATCGACGAGTTCGGGGCCGAGTGGTACGCGCTCCAGGCCGACGGGAAGAAGGCGTCCCACTGACCCGGCCGAACCCGCGCCCGGCCATCCCCGGCAGCGCTGCCCTGCGCCGGCGGGAACGGCGCCCGCAGGTTGACCGCCGTCGTCCGGTCCCACGTCACGGCGTCGGCCTCAGTCGGCGAGGCCACTCTGCCGTTGAGTTCGCTCACGGGTTCACGTCTTTCACTGTGTGCTCACGCGTAACTCACGGTCCACCTGGGCGGTCTACCGTGCGCCCATGACGATGCCCAGGTTACTCGCGAGCGTGCTCGCCGGGGTCATCGCCGGCGGTACGGTCGCCGTCGTGCTGATCCAGACACCACCCGCCACGGCGGACCGCCGCGGCCACGCTCCCATCGTGATCGGGCACCGGGGCGCCAGCGCGCACCGGCCCGAGCACACCCTCCTGGCGTACGAGGCGGCCATTGCGATGGGCGCCGACTACATCGAGCCCGACCTCGTCTCGACCAAGGACCACGTGCTGGTGGCCAGGCACGAGAACGAGATCTCCGGCACGACCGACGTGGCCGCGCGGCCCGAGTTCGCCGACCGGCGCACCACCAAGTCCGTGGACGGCCGGCCGATCACCGGCTGGTTCACCGAGGACTTCACGCTGGCCGAGCTGAAGACGCTGCGTGCCAAGGAGCGCGTGCCCGACCTGCGGCCGGACAACACGGCGTTCGACGGGCTGCCGGAGATCCCGACGTTCGAGGAGGTCGTGCAGCTCGCGCTCAAGCACGGCGTCGGCGTCTACCCCGAGACCAAGCACCCGACGTACTTCGACTCCATCGGACTGTCGCTGGAGGAGCCGCTGCTGGACGTCCTCAACCGGCACCGGGTGCGCAAGGCGTACATCCAGTCCTTCGAGACCGCGAACCTGCGCGAGCTGAGCGGCAAGACGCGGCTGCCGCTGATCCAGCTGATCACGGCCACCGGCGCGCCGTACGACTGGGTGGCCGCCGGCGACCCCCGCACCTACGACGACATGGTCAAGCCGGAGGGGCTGCGCGAGGTGGCCGGCTACGCCGACGGCATCGGCGTGGACACGCGCCGCGTGGTGCCGGTGGACGCCGCGGGCAAGACGCTGCCGCCCACGACGATCGTCACCGACGCCCACCGCAAGGGGCTCGACGTGCACGTCTGGACCATCCGGAACGAGAACTCCCAGCTCCCGGCCGACCACCGGCTCGGCAACCCGGCCAGCCCCGTGTACGCGCGGGCGACCGGCGACGTGATGGGCTGGCTGTCCAGGCTGCTCGAGCTGGGCATCGACGGCGCGTTCTGCGACGACCCGGCGATGGGCCGGGCCGTGGTGGCCAGGCGTTCCCTCTAGGTGCGGCGCCAGCGCGATTCGCCGAAGCAGTAGACGGCGAACAGCAACAGTCCCAGCGCCACCACCACGAGCAGCCAGGGCCCGGCGGGGGTGTCGGCGAACTGCCTGAGGGTCGCGTCGATGCCGCCCGCCTTGTCCGGGTCGAACGCGATCGCCGCCTGTCCGGCCAGGATGCCGGCCAGCGCGGCGATCGCTCCCCTGGCGGCGTACCCGCCGATACCGAGCCGTTCCATCATGGTACGGGCGCGCGGGGACATGCGTCCGAGCTCGAGCTCTTCTTTGAACCTCTTGGTGACGCCCTGGCGCACCCAGTAGACGCCCAACGCGATCAGGCCGAGCGCGATCGCGCCCACGATCAGCCGCCCGCCGGGCAGGCCGAGCAGGGCGGCCGTCAGGTCCCTGGACTTCTCGTCGTCCGAGGACGCCTTGCCTGACGTCAGCATGCTGAGCAGCGTGATGACGACGAGGACGTACACCGCGACCCGTGCGACCGACTCCACCCGGTCGATCGCCTTCCGGCCGCCGAACACCGCCTCCGACGCCTGCCACAGCGCCAGCGCCACGAAGCCGGCCGTCATGATCCACAGGAGCACGGCGCCGAAGGGCAGCCCGGCGACCGTGGAGATCGCCCCTGCCTTGTCGGCCTCCTGGGACCCGTCGCCGAACGCGATCTGCACGGCCACCACGCCGATCAGGGTGTACAGCACCCCGCGGCATGCCAGGCCCACGCGGGTGACCACCTCCAGCGCCTGGCTGCGCGCCGCCCGCCGCGCCGCGCCCCTCACCTCGTGCCCCGCCTGTTCCGCAGTGTTCACCGCTCCTCCAAGGGGTGTCCGGGAACTCCGCAAGTGCCCGGGAAACCGCCATCTACGCCTCGCCACGGCGGCGGTTACAGTGATTCCGTGACCACCGACCAGCACGGACTGGCGATGAGCGGGGCCGATGCCGCCGCGACCCGGCACTACGACCGCGCGATCGACGAGTTGCTGCATTTCCGGGTGGAGGTCGACGCCGAGGCGCACGCGGCGCTGGCCGAGTCGCCGGACTTCCCGATGGGCAACGTCCTGGCCGCGTATTTGGGGCTGCTGACCACCGAGGTGGAGGACGCGCGGACGGCGCGGGTGCGGTTCGGGGCGTTCCGCCGCAGGATCGACGAGTCGGCGCTGCTGCCGCGCGAGCGCGCGCACGTGACGGCCGTGCAGGCCCTGCTCGACGGCGACTTCCTGACCTGCGGGGCGCTGCTGGGCGAGATCGCGGTGGCGCATCCGCGCGACGCGCTGGCGCTGGCCGCCGGGCACCAGATCGACTTCTTCACCGGCGACGCCCGCTCGTTGCGCGACCGGATCGGCGGCGCGCTCGGCTCCTGGCGCGAGGACGACCCGCATTTCGGGCATCTTCTGGGCATGTACGCCTTCGGCCTCGAGGAGGCCGGGCACTACGACCGGTCGGAGGAGGTCGGGCTGCGGGCGGTCGAGCTGAACGCGCGCGACGTGTGGGGCATTCACGCGGTGGTGCACACGTACGAGATGCAGGGCAGGTTCGGCGACGGTCTGCATTACCTCGACGCGCGGCTGCCGGACTGGTCGAGCGGGACGTTCTTCAACATCCACACCTGGTGGCACTACTGCCTGTACGCGCTGGAGGCAGGGGACGTGGGGCGGGTGCTGGCGATCTACGACTCGGCGCTGGCCGACGGGCAGTCGTGCATGGAGCTGCTCGACGCGGCCGCCCTGCTCTGGCGGCTGCGCCTGGAGGGGTCGGAGCAGCACGAGCGGTGGCGGGCGCTGGCCGACGCGTGGCCGGTGCGGGTGACCGAGCCGTTCTACGCGTTCAACGACATGCACGCGGTCATGTCGTACGTGGGCGC